>JAKZRK010000331.1:0-5617 GCA_047518225.1 Alphaproteobacteria bacterium
ATATCATGGGCATCCGCCCGCTGATCGCGGCCATGATCGCCGCATAGGCGCACGCTGGTGCTATTTTTCGCCGCATCCGGTGAAATCGCCTGTCAAAACGACGATATCCGGCCCAGAGGTCCGCGTCAGGCGATCAAACTCAAATATCCGAATAACCGCGCTAATCTCAGCACACGAAACCACGAACCGCCTCACATCCGGAAATCGGCAAGCGTTTTCACACAGCCTGGGTCAAAAGTGTTCCGTTTGCATTCTCTGGTATTACGCTTGAAGCTGAGGGCATGGCGGACGATCACGCCGCACCATGGAACAGTAAAAGCAAAATAGGCATGGCATCTGACAATGCCGTTCGCGCCTTTAGGAAACACTTGGCAGCGGCCTGTTGATTTGGACGGCTCCTTCTGGTCCCATGGGACCAGATTGAAAATGGATTAGCTCGAAAACAATTCGGTATGAAAGCAGGCCAGCAAAAAATACACGTCGCATACACTTATTGAAATTTCCTTGATTTATTGTTATTTTTCAATGAGTTATGCTGATATAGATTTTCTGGCAGTAAACCGAAACGGGCGGTTGGGATGAAAAAACCAAACGAAAAGGGGACGCGGATGAGGGGACGGTTGGACGGCAAGGTGGCGGTGATCACGGGCGGGGCGTCGGGTATGGGGCAGGCCACGGTTTATCGCTTTCTGGCGGAAGGGGCATCGGTGGTGATCGGTGATCTGAACGCCGAAACCGGGGCCGCGACCATGGCTGCCATCGAGGAGCGGGGGGCATCGAAACGCGCCGCCTTTCTGCTCACGGACGTGGCGGAGGAGACGGACATCGTGGCCCTGGTCGCCCGGGCCACCGATCAGTTCGGCCAATTGGACTGTATCTACAACAACGCCGGCATCGGCGGCGCCGTAGGCCCCATATCCGAAACACGGGTCGAAGAATGGGATTTCACCTTCAACGTCCTGGTGCGCAGCGTCTTCCTCGGCATCAAGCATGCGGCCAAGGTAATGCAGCGCCAGGGCCGGGGCGGCAGCATCATCTCCACTTCTTCCGTCGCCGGCCTGAACGGCGGCGGCGGGCCGCACGCCTATTCCGCCGCCAAGGCGGCGGTGGCCAATTTGACCCGCGCCGTGTCCGGCGAACTGGCCCACCACCGCATCCGGGTCAACGCCATCGCGCCGGGGGTGATCACCACGCCGCTGTTTCATTCGGGCCGGGCGGAAAAGTTCGAAGCCATCGCCAAACAGTCCGTGCCCTGGCCGCGCCTGGGCACCGGCGAGGATATCGCCGCCATGGCCGTGTATCTGGCATCCGATGAATCCGAATATGTCACCGGCCAGAATATAGTGGTTGACGGCGGCGTGTCCGCGGCCGGACCGAACCTGTGGGGCAACGGCCCCGATAGCCCGATGCTGCGCAAATCCGGCGTTACCCACGGCAGCACCGGCATCGCCAATGACATCCGCGATGTGGAAGGCTAGAGCATGCCCCGGATCACAAAATTCAGGTCATTCCCGCGAAGGCGGGAATCCAGAAATAGCTGAAAACTGGGTAAATTTCCGCTCCATCTGGATGCCCGCCTACGCGGGCATGACGACGATAGACGGAATTTTCGAGTTTTTTGCAGCCTGCTAAGGCCGCCGCTGGGGCTGACCCACCTGGCAAATGACTTTCGCCACCGTAAGGTCGCGCCGCAAGGCGGTGCCCAGGGCGGCGTAGCTGTTGCCGTCAATGGGCCGCGCGGCGGCCTCTTGCGCCACGAGGTCCCGCGCGCCGGGAAATTGCGCCAGTAATTCATGGATCGATGCTTGCGATGTGGTCATCACCCGGCCCCGCCGCTTGGACGAGGCGACCAGAACCCCGACCACCCGGCCCTGATCGTCCAACATGGGGCCGCCCGACAGGCCGCCCAGGGCCGGCAGGTCATTGGGCCGGCGGGAAACCTCGGCCCAGGCCAGAATAGGCTCGTTAATTCGATAGCGGCCGACCGATTTCAGGCGCGCCTGGCCGATCACCCGGGCATGCACGCCGCCCGGCCGGCCCTGGGGATAGCCCACGGAAAAGCCATTTTCCCCCCGCGGCGGCGTCCCTTGGCCCGCGCTGGCGAGGCGCAGGGGCGCCCGCCCGGACCGGGTGCGCAACAGCGCCAGATCGGCGTTCGGGTGCAGATTTACCTCCGTCACCCGCAGACCCCTGCGCGGCGCGGTCTGGATCCACAGGGCGTCACAGCCGTCGGCCACGTGGCGGGCCGTCAGCCACCAGCCATCGGGAGAAATGGCAAAGGCGGTGCCGGTGCTGGAACCCTTGGCGCCGACGTCGACTTCAATGGTCGGGCCGCTGGGGCCGGCCTGGCGCGGCGGCGCCACGGTTGCTTGCCGATGCCGGCGGGGGCCATCGTCTTCGCCCACCAGGGCATTCACGGCCCCGAACACAACCGCCAGCAGGGCAACCAGATAGGTCAGCCGGTTCATGGCCGCGGGCTCATGCCGGGATCAGCAACGGGGCCGCGGGTGGCTGGGCACCGGCGGATCCCTAGCCTGAAATGGCGGCGGCGTTAATGGCCGCCACCGACAGCTTGATGCCCGCCAGCAATACCGCCGGGGCCATCTCGCCGCCTTCGATCCGGGCCGATAGATCGCGCAGCAACAGATCGACCAGGCGAAAGACCAGGATCTGCACCAGCACGGCCAACAGACCCCAAATGACGATTTCCGCCACGCTGACCGATGACGCCATGCAATAAGCCAGGGGTATGGCCAGGCCCAGAATGGCCCCGGACAGGGAAATGGCGGCGGCCAGGTTGCCGTCCCGCACCAGGGCGAAATCCTTGTGCGGCGTGGTGATGGTGTACAGCACCACGCCACCGGCCAGCATGGCCAGGGTAACCAGAAGATGCAGCATCAGGACCGGAAACCCGGCCGCGAAACTTTGCAGTACGACGTCCATCATCAACCTCTATTCGGGCGCATGGGCACGCTCTTCCGGAATAACCGCGACGGCGGAAATCTCGATCAGGAATTCCGGCTTCACCAGGGCCGCTACCTGCACCAGGGTCGAGGCCGGGTACGGTTCCGAGAAGAATTCCTTGCGCACCTCGTGCACCCCCATCAGCGGCTCCATTTCCGTCACATAGACGATAACCGAGACGATATCGTCCATCTCGCCACCAACGCTGTGCAAAATGGACTTTAAGTTTTCCAGAATTTGCCGCGCCTGGGCCACCATGTCGCCGGGGCCGGCCAAATTCCAATCCGCATCGACGCCGACCTGTCCGGCCAAATGCAGGACCCGGCCAGGTGGCTGCCAGGCGGCGTTGGAGAAGGCACCAAAGGGTACCGCCACACCGGGCGGGTTGAAGGCATCGGCCATGTTGTCGTCCTTTCGGTTGCTATTCGCAGCTTATAGCAATGGGCCGCTATCAGCGCACGTTGGTGTTGCATCATAACCTGTATCTGGACGTAGGCGCGCCTTGATGCCAAATTGGTGCCATGAATAATGGACCTATTTCAAATTATCCCTTTGCCCGCAATATTCCCGCCGGCGACAACCGGGAACGCCAGGTCTGCGGCGATTGCGGCTGGATACATTATGTCAACCCCAACATCGTGGTCGGCGCCGTCTGTATCTGGGAAGACAGGGTCTTGTTGTGCCGACGGGCCATCGAACCGCGCCATGGCTATTGGACGGTACCCGCCGGCTTCATGGAAGAGGGCGAAAGCACCACCGAAGGCGCGGCGCGGGAAACCATGGAGGAAGCTGGCGCCAAAATTGAAATCGATGCCCTGATCGGGATCTATAACATCCCCCGGATCAGCCAGGTGCATATGATGTACCGGGCGCGTTTGACAGGGCCGGACATGGATGCGGGCGAGGAAAGCCTGGATGTGAAGCTGTTCGCCTGGGAGGATATTCCCTGGGACGAAATCGCCTTTCCCAGCGGCGTCTGGGCCCTGCGGCACTATCACGAGACCAAGGACCTGACCGCCTTCCAGCCCTTCGATAACCCGGATCTGGAGCGGCATCGGAGCAAACCCAATGGCTGAACCGAAACTTTACGACCTGAAGACCGACCTGCCGTTGGCCGCCGCCCACAGCATCATCGATGGGGCGCTGGCCGCCGGGCGGGCGGCGGGCATGTTGCCCCTGAGCGTCACCGTGCTGGACGCCGGCGGCCATCCCATCGCCCTGAAACGAGAGGACGGCTCGGGCATCCTGCGTACGGACATCGCCACCTGCAAGGCTTGGGGCGCCCTGGGCATGGGCATTCCCAGCCGCACGATCAGCGAGCGGCTGGGCCAACGCCCGGCCTTTCAAGGCGCCCTGGTGGGCGCCTCCAACGGCCGTTTCGTTCCCGTTCCAGGCGGTGTCCTCGTACTGTCGGGGGACGGCCAGGTGATCGGCGCGGTGGGCATCAGCGGCGATACCTCGGACAAGGACGAATATTGCGCCATCCAGGGCATCAAGGCCGCCGGCCTGGCCTCGGCGCCGGCCGAACCGGTCGAGGACTGGCAGGGTTCGGGCCTTTAGGCCCAAACAGCTATGCCCGCATCCAGCCCGGCCCCCAGAGGTTTAGGGAGCGTTCGTTGTGCGGCCACTGGCGGACCGGATCGTCGTCGGCCATGCTTTCCAGCTCGGCCGAGATTTCCACTTTGTAGCCATCCGGGTCCTCGACCATGAAGAACAGGTTGTTGCCGGGGCCGTGGCGGCCCGGCCCCCACCATAACTTGATCTCCAGCCCCGCCATGTGATCGGCCCAATCGCGGATGTCGTTCCAGCAGGAGACTTCATAGGCGTGGTGGTCCGGGCGGGGGGCATCGGACAGGAACATGGCGAATGAATGATGCTCCGGGGTGGAACGGTAGAACACCGCCGTCAGGGTCTGCCCGCCTTCCCCGTTATCGCGCAACACATGGTCGGTGGCGACGAAGCCCAGGGGTTTTTCGTAGAACGCCATCATCGCCGTCAGATCGGCGGTGGCCACGACCACATGTTGCAGCCGGCCCGGCGGATGGCCCGCCGGGCCGGCGCTGTCAGTGCCGTCGGAATGGTCGGCCTCACCCGCCAGGCCAAAGACCATTTGCCGGCCATCGGGGTCGGCCACGGCGAAGGCACCGGGAGCGAACAGAGGCGTTGGACAAGGCATCAGGTTGACGCCCTGGGTGGTCAAATGGGCCTTATAGTCCGCCAGCCCGGCGCCATCGGGAAAGCGAAAGGCGCTATAGGGCTGGCCGCCGGCCGGCCCGGCGCGCCCATCCGCACCAATAATCAGGCGGCGGTTTTGTCCCCGCAGCAGCGTACTGCCGTCACCCAGGGGCTGCTCCGCCATGGCGAAAGCATCGCGGTAAAAGGCCGCCAATCGTTCCGGCGCGGCTGAATCCAGACGAATATGGTCCAGTTCCGCGCCCCACAACGGGCTGTTCATGGTCATGGCGATCGCTCCCTATTAGTCGCCGCAAGATAACATAACGGTATCTGTATGCTAACCGCCGCGGTCGCGCCGCAGCAGGTCCAGCACGCCGGGCGCGCCGGCCCGGGCGATGGCCTGGGCCAGATCCCGCCAATCGCCCGCCAACTGGGCCGTGGGCACCTTGTTGGCTTGGCTGACCTGGCCGAATTCCTG
>JAKZRK010000332.1:0-27746 GCA_047518225.1 Alphaproteobacteria bacterium
CCCCTATATCCGGTTTGCGCCCATTCTAGCCCTGGTGGGTGTGGGTGTAAACCGGATATAGGGGAGCCTTGTTGGTGTCTATTTTTGTTGAACGGAGATCTCGTAATGGCAAACATCGAAGAAAATGCGCAAGGAGATAAAAAATCCAAAATCCTGATGTATGCTTTGTTATGCGCATGGTGAAGGATAATATCTCGGCTAGCCCGTGACGTAACGATCCCGACTCCCCATTTTGGAAATTTTTGTCAAATCATACCAATGATTATTGATCGTAACTGCTATAGGCCCGGGTTCGTAGTCAGAATGACCGGATTCGCCGCGGTTGGTTGATGAGGCGGTTCCTGGCCTGGCAGGCGGCATCGGCATGCGTGCTGAACCGCATTCCACCACATACCCTTTCTTCAAAAAAAGGGACCGCATGCCGAAGCGTTGCCCCCCTTGATTAGTAACACGGGGGCCGCCCACACGTGGTCCCGCCTCAGAATTCTACAATATTTCTATTGGTGCCCCGATTTGGCGCGACGCAATGATAGGTATGATATAATTGTCGAGTACCCATTGCGTGTTTATCTTGGTTTCACCGCCCTGTAAATCTTGGCTTGGACCCTGCTACACAGGCGCGCGTGATGCCACTGACATTCCTGCACGAGAAGTCAACGAGATTTCATGGACCATACCGCTGAAGATGGCTGCAATGAGAAAAAGGGCCTAATCAAGGAAACCGTTGCATCAACGGCTGTCGTCATACCGGCATATAATGAAGAGCAGGCGATAATTGAAATCATTCAACGGGTTAAGGCGGCCGCGCCGTCGCTTCCCGTCGTTGTCGTAGATGATGGCTCCACGGACGGTACCGCCGGCGCGGCCCGCCAGGCTGGCGCGACCGTGCTTCGCCACCCCAAGAACAAAGGCAACGGCGCCGCTATCAAGACGGCGATGCGGTCATTGGAGGCGGACAATCTTGTCATCATAGACGCCGACGGCCAACATCCGCCGGAAGCCATACCGGAGTTATTGGAACAGCTTGAACATTTCGATCTTGTGATCGGCGCTCGGACCCAGGACAGCGCCTCCGCGCTATCGCGACGCTTTGGAAATTTCGTTCTTCGACGCTTGGCGGAATATCTGCTGGGTGTCGAGGTGGAAGATCTGACCTCGGGATTTCGCGCGTTCAATCGGAAAAAGGCGCTGGAATTTCAGCATCTGTATCCGAACAAATTCTCGTTTCCAACCACGGTTACCCTGTCTTTCTTTCATGCAGGCTACGACGTGGATTTTGTCCCCATCAAAGGGGAAAAACGGAAATCAGGTACCAAAAGCAAGATCCGTCCCATCCGGGATGCCATGAAGTTCGTGGCGATCATTCTTCGTATCGCCACCATGAGCCACCCTCTGCGCATCTTTTTTCCCATCGGCGGCGCCATTTTTCTGGCCGGCGTTGCATGGATCATCAGGAACCTTGTCAGTTTTTCCAGCGTGTCCATTTTGGGCGGTATGTTGTTCATCGTCGGCCTGAACATAATCTTCTTCGGCATTGTCGTTGACCAACTGGCAACCATGAATTTGCGCCGGCGCGACTGAACCAAACCGAATCATGTGTGGCATCTGCGGCTTCTTTGAACATGACGGCGATCGGCCAATCGATCACGGGACCCTTGCCACGATGAACCGGACAATCCGCCATCGCGGTCCCGATGATGAAGGCTCTTTCGTTGAACATTCAGTGGCTTTGGCCATGCGGCGCCTCAGCATTATCGACGTCGCCGGCAGCCAGCAACCTGTATTCAACGAAGAGCGGACAATGTCCGTGGTGTTCAACGGCGAAATTTACAATTATCGCGAATTGCGCGCGGAGTTGGAAAACGCCGGGCACAAATTCCGCACCAACGGCGACACGGAGGTCATTGTTCACGCCTATGAACAATTTGGCGATGATTGTCTTACCAAATTCAACGGCATGTTCGCCTTTGCCTTGTGGGATGGGCGGCAACGGCGGCTGCTATTGGCCCGGGACCGTTTCGGCATAAAGCCGCTGCACTATGCCGAACACGGTAGCCGTTTCTACTTCGGCTCAGAGATAAAGGCCATTCTGGCAGCCGGCGTCCCGAGGGACCTGGATTCGGTGGCGCTGGATCAATATCTGTCCCATCTAGCCGTTCCCGCGCCATACACGATCTACCGCGCGATTCGCAAACTGCCTGCCGGCCACGCCCTAATTCATGACCAAAACGGCAGCCGGATCTTCGAATACTGGGATATCAATTTTAGTGCCGTCGAACAGACCGGGGGATTTGAGACAACGTTACGGTCCCAATTGGGCGATGCGGTTGGCCGGCAACTTGTTTCCGATGTCCAAGTTGGCGCGTTTTTAAGCGGCGGTTTGGATTCAGCCTCCATCGTCGCCAATGCCGCCCCCCTTATGAATAGCCAACTGCCTACTTTCACCATTGGCTTTCGCGAACGGTCCTATGATGAGCGGCCCCGCGCCCGTTTGATCGCCCAGAAGTTTGGCACCGCACACACAGAAGAGGAATTGGCACCCAACCTCCCCGATCTGGCGGTGCGCGCCATGACTTGTTTCGATGAACCATTTGCCGACTATTCCGCGCTGGCGGCATATGCCATAGCCGAAGTTGCCAGCCGATCGGTCAAAGTGGTGTTAAGCGGAGATGGCGGCGACGAAATTTTCGCGGGCTATCAAACCCACTATGTTCACAAATTGGCGCGGCTGTATCGGCGGGTTCCCGAAGGTATACGCGCGAAGTTCATCCGCCCCCTGGTCCGGCAATTGCCGACATCGATGCGCCGGCTTAGTTTCGACTACCGGGCAAAACGGTTCGTTGCCGGCGCCGAATTGCCGTTTGAACGGGGTCATTTGGCCTGGAAGGAAATCTTTACGGAACAAGTGAAGTCGAGCCTGCTATCGCCGGAATTTCAGAACCAACGAACCGTGGCGGGAGAAGGTTTCAGCACCTTCGAAAAACATTTTTGCAAGGTACGGCACTTGGATCCCTTGCATCAACTGCTCTATGTCGATGCAAAAACCTTTCTTACCAACGACAATCTGGTAAAGGTGGATCGAACCAGTATGGCCCACGGGCTCGAGGTGCGGGTACCATTGTTGGACAACGAACTGGTGGATTTCATGGCTCAAGCACCCCATTCATTGCTGCAGCGTGGACTGGGAAGCAAACGTCTGCTACGCCGCGCCATGGCTGCGTCACTGCCAAAGTCAGTCGTGCGGGGCGGAAAAAAAGGTTTCACGCCGCCGATGCCCGGCTGGTTGCGCCATGAGCTACGGGACTTCGCGATAGATATGTTGTCGCCTGGGCGGATCCAAAGTATGGGATTGTTTCAGCCCAAGGCAATCACCCAACTTTTGGACGAGCATCTAACGGGCAAACAAGACAATAATCGTGAGCTTTGGACCTTGATCGCCTTTTCCTCCTGGTGGTCGCGGGATCCGGTGACCACCGAAACCCCAAATTAGCGGGCCGCGCTGGAGCCACATCAATCAACGGACAGACGTTGGCCGAGATTAACAGCCCTGGTCGGACCAACTGAATCAATCCGAAAAATATCTGAAATGACAAAAATTTCTAAAGTTCTCAGCGTTATCGCACCAGCCGTCGGCAGTTCAGGTCTCACGCGCCACGCGGAAGCATATGCCACCGGAATTGGCACGGTAGGCCCCTGCACGATCTCCTGCATCTGCCGAACAATCTGCCCGCCAGTGCTAAAACAATTTAAGTGAAGGTCAAAACGGCGTAGCTTTCGACCATCGATCAAATTGGTGGAGTCTCCTTTCAAAACGCTAAATGAAGCGCGATAAAGGTCACCTAAGGAGCGCCGGTGCCAAAACATCAATTATCCACTCGCGACGCCCCGCCATCCGTCGTTCACATCATCACCGGCCTGCCGGTCGGCGGCGCACAGACCATGCTATCGGAAATCGTCCGGCGCCAGCAACAGGCGGGCGACCGCCTTTTGGTGATCTCGCTGACCGAGCTGGGCGCGGTCGGCGAACAATTGCGCCAGGGCGGCGTCCAGGTGCGGGCATTGGCGATGAATAGGTCCCTGCCCAGCCCCTTCGACCTATTGCGTCTGAGGCGCCTGATCAAGGATTTCGCACCGGATCTGGTGCAGACCTGGATGTACCACGCGGATCTGATTGGTGGCCTTGCCGCGCGGCTGGCCGGCATTCATTCCGTCGTCTGGAACATTCGCCACGGTGATCTGCGGTCCGGCGTTGACAAGCGGACCACAATCTCGACCGCGCGCCTGTGCGGTTTCCTGTCCCGCTGGGTGCCGAGACTAATTCTATGCAACTCGCATCACGCCACCGGAATACATGAAAAACTGGGATACCAACGTCAACGCCTCAAAGTTGTTCCCAATGGCATTGATGTGGAGAAATATTGTCCACTACCGAACGCCGCTGCGTCGGTGCGAATGGAACTGGGCCTCAACGACAAAGCCAGATTGGTGGGCCTGGTCGCACGGTTTGACCCGCAAAAGGATCATCGCCGCTTCATCGCCGCCGCGGAAATCGTCGCCCGCCGGCATGAAAACATCCATTTCTTGCTATGCGGCGAAAACATAGACAAATCCAATCAAGATCTTGCGGGCTGGATAGACCGAACATCGGTCGCGGACCAGTTCCACCTGCTCGGCGTACGAGACGACGTGCCGCGATTGACGGCGGCGTTGGATTTATCCGTCTCGTCGTCTGCTCATGGCGAAGGTTTCAGCAACATTATCGCCGAAGCCATGGCCTGCGGGGTGCCCTGTGTCGTGACAGACATTGGAGACTCGGCGCTGATTATCGGCGATACCGGCTGGATTGTCCCGGCAGAGAATGAAGAGGCCCTGGCCGATGCCATGCATGCCGCATTATCCGAACCCGTGGACGGGCATAAATTGCGGGGAGAACGGGCGCGAGCGCGGATCGTAGATCAATTTTCTATCGACGAGATATTCGCTCAATATCAGGCGGTTTATCAACTGCTTCGGCAGTCTTGAGTTCCGCCATAGGTTATGGCATTTCACCTTCGTGCCATTGTGAATTCAACCGCGCGGCACGGCTCGACATTCACGGCATGAACGGCACGCAAACATGAACATCCCCTTTGTCGACTTAGCGGAACAGCAGCGCCGTATACGCGAAGACCTTGATTTTCGCATCGCCAAGGTGCTCGACCATGGCGGCTATATCCTCGGGCCCGAGGTCAGTGAATTGGAGGGCGAGCTGGCGGCCTTCGCCGGTTGCCGCCATGCCATTGCGGTATCCAGCGGCACCGATGCCCTGTTGGCGGTGTTGATGGCGAAGGGCATTGGCCCCGGCGATGCCGTATTTCTGCCCAGCTTTACCTTTACCGCCACGGCCGAGGTCGTGCTGCAGTGCGGCGCCACGCCGGTATTCGTTGAGGTGGATTCTGCCACTTTCAACATCGATCCCAACTTCTTGCGCGAGGCGATTGTTCATACCGCCGCCCAGGGCCAGGCGCGTCCAGCAGCCATAGTCGCCGTCGACCTTTTCGGCCAACCCGCTGATTACCGGGCAATTAATGACCTGGCCTCGGAACACAGCCTGTTCGTGCTGGCCGATGCGGCGCAAAGTTTTGGCGCCAGCTACCATAACCGAACCGTGGGCACCCTAACGGACGTCACCGCCACATCGTTCTATCCAGCCAAGCCATTGGGCTGCTACGGCGATGGCGGTGCGATCTTCACCGATGACAAAGATTTGGCAACCACCTGTATCTCGCTGCGGGCCCATGGCCAGGGCGAAGGCCGTTACGACATCGTTCGCCTCGGTCTGAACGCCCGGCTCGACACCTTGCAGGCTGCCGTACTGTTATCCAAGTTGACCATCTTCGAGGATGAGGTCCGGTTGCGGCGGTTGGTGGCGCAACGCTACACCGAGAAACTGGCAGAGTTGGTCGAAACGCCGGTGCAACTGCCCGGCACCAATAGCATCTGGGCCCAATACACCATCAAACTGCCGCGCCGTGATGCCGTCGCCGCCGTCTTGCGGCAGCGGGGCATCCCGACGCAAATCTACTATCC
Source organism: Alphaproteobacteria bacterium (assembly GCA_047518225.1). Classification (GTDB taxonomy): domain Bacteria; phylum Pseudomonadota; class Alphaproteobacteria. The sequence continues at coordinate 6,070 of JAKZRK010000332.1, forward strand.
GCTGCCGATGCATCTGCAGCCGGCCTACGCCAAATATGGCGGTGGCGAGGGATCTTTGCCCGTGTCCGAACGGCTTAGCCGCGAGGTTCTGGCCCTGCCCATGCACCCTTATCTTGACCATGCGGCCATCGCGGCGATTTGCGATGCCCTGCGCGCGGGATTACGGGCTGATTGATACGTCGAACGGCCGGTGCCGTTCTTAAGCGGGTGGTTTCAGGATCTGGAAATGGACGGCTGGGAAGCTTCTTGCGATGACCTGTCTTGATTGCCATACGAAGCCGTCGGCGGGATCGACCCAATAGAGGTTTTCGAATTTCCAGTTCAGGGTGCGGGCGCTGTTTTGTTCCCGGACCAGGATGGTGTCGAAGTCCAGTTCGACGATTCGTATTTTTCGCGGCCCCAGGCTGTGGAAGACGGAATCGACGACCAGGCCGTAATGTGGTCCGAGGTCGAGGTCGAGATAGCGGGTATGGCGCCAAGGCGGCTCTGTCTGGCCCGTCTTGTGCAGCTTGTGCAGCCTTCCCTCGACGGGATCGGCGCTGTTGTTTCGGGTATTTTTGAGGTTTTCCGGGAAGCCGAAGGTCTTCACCACGCGGCCGCCGCGCAGGGCGAGAACGGAGCGGTCGAGGCCGGAAATCCAGTGCTGTTCGCCGTCCTGGCCGCGGGCCAGCAGCAACAGCGCCTGGGGTCCCGCGCCGACCCTTGTAGTCATGGAAGCGTATGGTAGTTTGGCGATGGTAGCGCGCCGCAGGGGCAAATCGGGATGGCCGAAAACCTGGGCTTTTACCACATCGAAGGCATTGCCGACGATGGGCGAGGTGAGGCAGCCGCCGAGGGACAGGGCGGCGCCGCCAAGCAGCAAGGACCTGCGTGCCAGTGCGCCCTGTCCCGGTGCGCCGGTGGGGTTTGCGGCGGTCATGATAGGTTGGGTATAGGCCCATTGCCGGGGCTTTGCCAGAAGCTTGGCGGTCCGGGCTGGCGGGGTTGTTCCGCCGGGCGGATATTTTGGCCGGCGGTGGGATTGCATTTGAGGCGAATGAGGCGATGGCATGGTTTGCAGCCCTGAAGGGATGAGGAATAGGCGCGCGGAACGGCGGCGGGAGCCGGGCCGGGCCGGCCGGGCTGGATATTTCCGGGGCCTGTGTTGCGGCCTTGTGCTGCTCCTGGCGCTCTCTCTGCAGGCCCCCCCGCAGCGGCGCAAGGCGGCGGCGCCTTGGGCGATCTGTTGGAGCAACTGGAAGGCTTGCAGGATTCCGGCGCCATCGGTTCCCTGAACAGAGCCATCGGCTCGCGCCTGAACACGGTCCGCAGGGAAGGCGCGGCGGCGGCTTCCGAATTGCAACGAAACCTCGACGAGGAACCTTTCCCGGATCCGCGCGTCCTGGAACCGCGTGGTGGGTTGAGCCCGCAACAACGGGTGGTGGCGGCGCGCTTCTGCCGCGGCGAGTTGAGCAGGGAGGAACTGGCGGCGATCCCCTTGATCCGTCAGTTTTCGGCCCTGGAGAAGGATTATTGCCGGCGCGCCTCGGAGCTGTTGCTGCAATACGGCTACGATCTGTTCGGACGCGAGGCGAAGCTTGAGAGCCTGGGTACGGGCGCTATTTTCCCCGATTACGTGCTGGGGATCGATGACGAACTGGTGATCACCTTTGTCGGCCGCGTGAACCAGAGCTACGCCATCCGGGTGGACCGCAAGGGCCGGCTTCTGCTGCCCAATTTCAAGCCTATTTTGGCCGCCGGCCATAGCTTTGGCGAGGTCCGCCGGGAGATCGCGGCGCGGACGGCGGCGCGGCATCTGGGCACGGATGTCTATGTCTCCCTGGGCGCGGTGCGCCTGGTCGGCATTCTGGTCCTGGGCGAGGTGCGCGAGCCCGGGCGCAAGCATTTGACGGCCCTGGGCACGGTGATCGATGCTATCCGCCTGGCGGGGGGCATCAAGAAGACGGGCAGCGTGCGGCGCATTCATGTTCAGCGTGGCGATCGGGTGTTCTGGATCGACGCCTATGACCTGCTCTATTCCGGCCTGGCGGCGCGGGATCTGAGCCTGCGCGACGGCGACCGGGTGATCGTGCCGCCCCTGGGCCCGACCTTCGCCCTGGGGGGGGATGTGAAACGGCCCGGGATTTACGAGATGCCCGAGGGCCGGCGCGGCCTCAGGGTGGCCGAGGCGTTGCAATTGTCCGGCGGCACGATCCGGCCCCGGGGCAATATTTTTCATCAGTTGAGCTTTCTGGAAAGCGGGCATCAGCGATTGAGCGAACATAGGAACCTGGCGGCCCTTGTTCACGATGGCGACATTATCCGGGTCAGCCAAAGCCAGAACATCCAGCTCGGCGCGGTGGACATCCGGGGTCATGTTCAGGTTGAGGGCCGGCGCTCCCTGGCGGCGGTGGCCAGCGTGGCGCGATTGCTTGGCGATGCCCGCTCCCTGAAGGCGGATCCCTATCTGCTGTTCGCCGCCCTGGAGACGACGGATCCGGCGACCCGGGCGCGGCGGCTGTTTCCGCTCAATCTGAGCCAGGTGCTGGGGGGCGGCGAGGATTATGCCCTGCGCGACGGCGACCGCCTGATCGTGCTGGGGGCGGGGGACATCCGCTATCTCTCGTCGGCCAATGTGCAGGATGTGGTGAGCCGGCGCCTTGACGCGGAATTGCGGCAGCGGGATCTGGCACCGCCGGAGCGGGAGAGCGGCACGGAGGGGAAAGACCCCGTGCCGGCCGCGGCGGACCCACTGTCGGCGATCCAGCAGGCCCTGACCGGGGGCCGGGCATCGGATAAGCAAGCGGGCGAGCCGGATTTGCCCGAACGGACGGAGCCTGAAAGCCTGGAGGAAACCTTGCGGAAGACCTGCGCGGGGATGCGGCAATTGCTGGCGATCGTGTCGGTCAATTCGGCCCATCGTTTCGCCAACGCGGTGCGCACCATCGACAGCGCCGGGACGGCCAGCCTCAACCGGCAGGAATGCCCGCCAATTTTCGACGCCCATGGCGGTTTGCTGGCCCTGGCGCTGGAGCATGTGGTGGCGGTCAACGGCGAGGTGCGCAGCCCCGGCGCCTATCCCGTCGCGGGCAGTGTCAGCCTGACGGAATTGATCGCCGTGGCGGGGGGCCTGAGCCGGGAGGTCGATCTGACCCGGGTGGAGATCTCGCGCTACACGCCCAATTCCCTCACCGGCGTCTCGGACACCTCCCGGGGCCTGGTCAACCTGGCCAAGATCGGCGCCGAGAGGGTGATGATCGGGCCCGGCGACGTGGTCCGCTTCAATGCCGTGGTCTCGGACCGCGATACCGGTCCGGTGTTGTTGGTGGGCGAGTTCACCCGGCCCGGATTGTATGAAATCCGGCGCGGCGAACGGCTCTCCGAGGTGATCGCGCGGGCCGGCGGCCTGACCCGGCAGGCCTATCCCTATGGCGGTGTTTTCACCCGCCGGCGGGTGCAGGCGGTGCAGCGGGCGGGTCTGCAGCGGGCGGCGCGGGAATTGAACTCGGCCCTGGCGGTGGTGGCGGTACAGCGCAACGTCAACCCGGCCACGATCCTCGCCCTGCAGCGTTTTTCCGGACAGCTGGGCGCGGTTGAAGCGTTGGGCCGGGTGGTGACGGAGACGGATCCGACGGTTTTGCAGGTCCGCCCCGAACTGGATGCTGTTTTGGAGCCGGGCGACCGTTTGTACATGCCCAAGCGGCCGAACTTCGTCTCGGTGATCGGCGATGTGCTGAACCCCGGGGCGATGCAGTTCATCGCCGGGACCACGGCGGATCAATACATCCGCCAGGCCGGCGGCTTCCAGCGCTCGGCCGACGAGGACCGCATATTCGTCGTCTACCCCAATGGCCAGGCCGAACCCCTGGCGCTCAATGTGTGGAATTTCAATCCCATTCAATTGCCCCCCGGCAGCTCCCTGGTGGTGCCCAAGGACCCGGCGCCGCTGGATCTGTTCACCCTGGTCCGCGAGGGTTCCTCGCTGATCTCCCAACTGGCCGTGACCGCCGCCTCCCTGGCCGTGATCAGCCGCGATTAAGGATACCGTCAAGGGTGCCATTACCGGGGGCGATAGGGCGGGGGCGGATGTCGAAGGCGCCGTCCCACGGGGACCGAGGAAGGAACCGGGGGCGCCGCTGGCTGGCGGGCCCGGTGGCGGGGCTCGTGATCGCGGCGCTTATGCCCTCCCCCCAACGCCCGGCCAATGGTGCCGGAGCCACGCCGGCCCGGCCGGCGCCCAGTTGGGTCAGCTCGGGTGATTTTGGCTCCGTCGGCCTGTTGCAGAGCCGCACGGCCCGCTTCCGCGACGACGGCGACCTGGACATCGGCGCCGTGCTGCTGGATCCTTACCGCCGCTATTACATTTCCTTTCAGGCCATGCCCTGGCTGGAAGGCACCTTTCGTTATACGGAGATCACTAACCGCTCATTCTCCCTGGGCGGGCTGGCCTCGAGCGAGGATTTTCAGGACCGCGGCGCCGACCTGAAGGTCCGGCTTCTGGAAGAAGGCCCCTATACCCCGCAGCTCGCCTTCGGGCTGCAGGACGGCATCGGCACGGGGTTGTTTGCCGGTGAATTTCTGGTCGCCTCCAAGGCTTATTACGACCTGGATTTTTCCTTCGGGGCGGGTTGGGGATATTTCGCCTCGGGCAGCGGCATCAAGAATCCGTTGGCGACGTTCTCAGATACTTTCCGCAGCCGCACCAGCAGCGGCAGCTTTGGCGGCGAAGCGAAATTTGGCGATTATCTGTCGGGCGAAAACATCGGCCTGTTCGGCGGCCTCGCCTGGCGCACCCCCCTGAAGGGGCTGTCCCTGAAACTGGAGGCCTCCACCCAGGATTACAAATCCGAACCCCTGGGCAATCAATTCCAACGGGATCTGCCCTTCAATGCCGGCTTCGTCTACCGCCCCTTCCCCTGGCTGGAACTGTCGGGGGCCTATGAACGGGGCAACACGGCGATGTTCCGCGCCTCGGTGCGCGCCAACGTGGATGATCCCGGCTTGCCCAAGTTCGACCCGCCGCCGCCAAAGCTGACGCCACGCACTCCCGGCGCGGCTGGAAGCAAGGCCGGGACCGAGGCCGGGACGGCCGCCGTGAGGGGCGATGCCGGCTTTGCCCTGGCGCCGAAAGTGGCCGGCCGCATGGTCCAGCCCGGCGACCCGCGGGCGGTGGCGCCGCCGCCCCGCCCCGCTCCCCACCGGAACGCCGCCGCCGGGGACGGCGCCGGGGATGGCGCCATCGTCGATTACCTGTTCGACAGCCTGGAGGGCAAGGGTTTTACCATTCACGGCATCGAGTTCAGCCACCACCGGGCCCGTCTGGTGGTCGCACGGGGGGCCGCGCTGGAGGGCGATGGGGAACGCGCCGCCGCCGAGATCGTCTTCAACGCCGCGCCCATGCCGTTGCGGCAGGTGGAGATCGTGCAGGTGGCCCGGGACGGGGGGCGGAGCCGGGCCGTGGTGCGCCGGGAGGATCTGCGCCGCCAAGCCAAGATCGACCGCATGTTCGACGGCCTGGAGGCCTCGGGCTTCAGGGTGGAAGCCCTGGAGCTGTCCCGGCGCGAGGCCAGGGTCTATCTCTCCGCCGCCGGGGCCGGGGATCGGGCCGATGACCGGGCGGCGGCGCGATTGGTCGCCGCGCATGCGCCCATGGCGGTGTCATCGGTGGAAGTGGTGCGCCTGGCCGCCGGCGTCGAGGTGGCCCGTGTGCGCCTGCGGCGCGGCCCCCGGGGCGGCCTGACGGCGGGATTGGAGGCGGCGGGGGACGGCGGGGACGGCGGCGAATCCAGCGCCGGTCTGACGGATAATGAAAAGAGCGAACTGGCGCTGCGGATCTTCGCCGATCTGGAAGCGGCCCATTTCACCGTCGACAAGTTCGAGATCAGCCGCGGCAAAGCGACGGTCTACCTCACCCGACGAAATTCCGCGAACAGGCCCGCAATGTGGGCCGGGCCAGCCGGGTGATCGCCAATCATGCCCCCGACAGCGTCGAGGAAATCGAGATCGTCACCATGAACGCGGGGCTGGAAACCGCCCGGGTCAAGATCCTGCGCAAGGATCTGGAGGCCGCCGTGCAACGGCGCGGCAGCCCGGAGGAAATCTGGGCCCGGACCACCATCTCCGGGCCCCGGGCCTCGCCGCCCTTCGGCGAAAGCCCCCCCGGCGATGTCACCGTGATCGCCAACCCCCGCCGCTACCCGACCCTGGGCTGGGATATCCGGCCGGCCCTGCGCAGCCATATCGGCGGCCCCGATGCGCTTTATCTGTATCAGATCTGGGTCGCCCTGACGGGCTCGGCGGAGCTCTACCGCGGCCTCTTCATCGACACCACCGTGGGCAAGAATATCAAATCCACCCTGGATCAGATCACCCTGGTTTCGGACAGCCAGCTGCCCCACGTGCGCAGCGACCTCAGATTGTATAGCCAGGAGGGCGAGGACGCCAACATCGTCCGGCTACAGGCCGAATACCTCTTCCAACCCGCCAGGGATGTCTTCGCCCGGGTCTCCGCCGGCCTGTTCGAACAGATGTTCGGCGGTGTGGGGGGAGAAATAATGTACCGCCCCTATGGCTCGCGCCTGGCCCTCAGCGTCGATCTCAACCGGGTTCGCCAACGGGACTATGACCAGCGCCTGGATTTCCTGGACTACGAGGTCACCACCGGCCACCTGAATGTCTATTACAAGATACCCTTCATGGGCCTGTTGGGGGAAATCCACGCCGGGCAGTTCCTGGCCGGCGACCGGGGCGCACAATTCGCCGTGCTGCGGGAATTCGGCTCCGGCATCGCGATCGGCGCCTGGGCCACCTTCACCAATGTCTCGGCGGCGGAGTTCGGCGAGGGCAGCTTCGACAAGGGCCTCTACATGAGCATCCCCTTCGAGGCCTTCCTGACCACCTCCTCCCTGCGCGGCGGCTCCCTATCGTTCCGACCCCTGACCCGCGACGGCGGCCAGCTCCTCCTCGTCCAACGGCGCCTCTACGGCATGGCCGAAGGCGGCAATCTCGACAAAATAATGCACAAATGGAACCGCTTCCTGGATTAGGGCATTTCCGGGAAGGCATGGCCGCCGTGTTTGAAAAACGGGCGCGGCAATTCGACAAGTGAAATTAACGCAATTTTCAGGCTCAATTCGTAGACTAATGCAATCCTAACGATACAGCGGAGTCTCGCATGGAAGTTCAGGGCGATATCGATCCTGATCTGGCCATCCAAAGCGAACGGTTGGTGGAGGTCGCGGATTACTGGCAGTCCATACGGGGCGACCGCATGATGCCGGCCCGTGGAGACATGGATCCGTTGCGGATGCCCCGGCATCTGCTGCCCCATCTGGAATTGATCGATGTCCTGCAGCAGCCTGAGGTGCGTTTACGCTGGCGTCTGATCGGCACCCACGTCACCACCGCCGTGGCCCGGGATGCCACCGGAAAATATTTTGATGAACTCTATCTGGGCGAAGATTTGGTAACGGTATCGGAGCCTTTCGAATGGGTGGCGGTCCACGGCGAACCCTTGCGCTGGCATGGCACGTCCGGCTTTATCGGCAGGGAGTGGCAGGCCTATGAAGGCGTCTATCTACCCCTTTCAAACGATGGCAAGACGGTTGATATGATCCTCGCCGCGGTGCAGTACACCCTGCGCTAGCTATTTTCGGGACTGATCGAACCGCCGGCCCGCCCGCCAACCCTCTCGCGCGCGCCCTCGGGTTTGATCACCAGCCATGCGGCCGGGACCGGGCCTGCGAGAACGCATCGCGCAGGCCTCTTTGCGCGCCGCGCCTGCCCGAATGGCTTATGGACGCCATCAAATGACCCGGTATAATTCGAATGTGCCCTGGTCCGGCGCGAATATTACCCAGATAGACAGGAAGTCTCATGAAATTCGGGCTGGTACCCATCAACATCGGCGTTGCCTCGCCGGAACAAATGATCACCACGGCGCAGACGGCGGAAGCGGCCGGTTTCGAAAGCGTCTGGACCTTCGAACACGTCATCGTGCCGGTGGATTACGATTCCAAATATCCCTACAACAACACCGGCAAAATGGGCGCGGCGCCGGAGACACCGTTCGTGGATCCCCTGATCGCCCTGACCGCCATCGCGGCCCAGACCAAAACCATCCGTCTGGCCACGGGCGTCAATATCATCTCGCAAACCAATCCCCTGTTGCTGGCGAAACAGGCCGCCAGCCTGGACTTCCTATCGAGCGGCCGTTTCATGCTGGGCGCGGGGATCGGCTGGCTGCGGGAGGAATTCAAGGCCATGGGCGTGCCCTACGAACGGCGCGGCGCCCGCTTTGACGACTATATGGTGGCCATGAAAAAGGTCTGGGCCGGCGACGTGGTGGAACATGAAAGCGATTTCCTCTCCTGGCACGGCTTCAAGAGCCACCCCCTGCCCGTACAAAAACCCGCCATCCCCATCATCATGGGCGGCAAGGCGGGCAAGATTTATCAACGTATCGCCAGGCATGGCGACGGCTGGTTCATTCCCGGCGCTGGCGTGGATGAACTGCCGCCGATGCTGGCAGATTTGCGCGCCGCCTGCGCGGCCGAGGGACGGGATTATGACGAGATCGAACTGACCGTCATGTGGGGGCCAAAGGGCGGCGCCGACTCCCTGAAGGCCCTGGCTGATCTGGGTATTTCGCGGGTCGTCACCATACTGGGCGGCGATGGCATCGATGGCATCAAGGCCATTGCCGAAGCCCATATCCATTGACCGGAATGGTCATTTCACCAAGGCCGCTCGGGCGCAAATTCCAATGGGACAGGAACATGGACGAGAGTAGAATTCCCATACTGGTTGGTTGCGGCCAGATCACCCAGCGGGAGACGGATCCGGCGGCGGCCCGGTCGCCCATGGAACTGACGGCCGCTGCGGCGCGCCAGGCGGCGGAAGACGCGGGTGCGGGGGAAACCCTGCTGGGAGCGTTGGATACGGTCTTGGTGATACGCTCCTTCTCGGACAGTTCATGGCGCTTTGCTTCACCCTTCGGGCGACAGACCAACCCGCCGAAATCACTGGCCGGGCGCATTGGCGCCACCGGGGCCAAGCGGCTGATTTACACCTATGCCGGCGGCAATATGGTGCAATGGTCCATCAACCGGCTGTTTGCAATGATCACCCGTGGCGAGGCGGGCGCGGCCCTGATCGCGGGCGGCGAGGCCCTGGCCACGCAAAAGGCGGCCCAACGGGCCGGTCTTGAACTGGACTGGCACGAGGCTCCCGGCGGCGAACCGGAAATGTGGGGCGTGGACAAGCGCGGCTGGAACGATGTGGAAGACCGCCACCGCATGGCCGGCGCCATCTTCGCCTACCCGCTGTTCGAAACCGCGATCCGGGGCCATCACGGCCGCACCATCGCGGAACATGGCGCCGCCATGGGCGAGCTGTTTTCCCGCTTCGCCGCCGTCGCCGCCGCCAACCCCCTGGCCGACCGGCGCCAAGGCTATAGCGCGGCGCAGATCGCCACGCCGGGGCCCGACAACCCCTATATCGGCTTCCCCTATACCAAGTTGATGAACGCCAACGCCTTCATCGACCAGGCTGCCGCCCTGATCCTGACCTCGGTGGCCAAGGCCAGGGCCTTGGGCATCGCCCAGGAGAAATGGGTTTATCTGCACGGCTGCGCCGATGCCTACGATCACTGGTACATTTCCGACCGCAGGGATTTTCATTCCTCGCCCGCCATGGCCGCCGTGGGGGAGGAAGTTATGGCCATGGCGGAGACCAGCCTGGACCAGATCGGCGCCTTTGATATTTACAGCTGCTTCCCCTCCGCCGTGCAGATCGCCTGTCAGGAAATGGGCATTGCGACGGACGACCCGCGCGGCCTGTCGGTCACCGGCGGGTTGCCCTATTTCGGCGGGCCGGGCAATAACTACGTCACCCACTCCATCGCCGAAATGATGAACCGGGTCCGCGCCAAGCCGGGCATGAAGGGTCTGGTCACCTCCAACGGCAACTATGTCACCAAGCAATCGGCGGGCATTTACAGCACCGAGGCGCCGGACAAGCCGTTCGCGCCAAAAGACCCGGAGATCTATCAGGCTGTCATCAACGGCGACAAGGGCCGCGCGGCGGTCGAGGCCGCCAATGGCCCGGGGGAAATCGAAACCTACGCCGTCATGCACGACCGCGCGGGGCCATCCTTTGCCGTTCTGTTTGGCCTGCTGGAAGACGGCAGCCGCTTTATCGCCAACACCCCGGACGACCCGGCCCTATTGGCCCATATGGTCGGCAACGACTATCTGGGCGCCCGTGGCAAGGTTGTCCATGATGATGGCCTGAATATCTTTACGCCGGATTAGCGCCTTTTGGGTTTGCTCCTCGCCGCCCGCTTAGGTCTTGCCGACGGCGGCTTCGGAACCGCTACGTATTAAGCGGACCTTTGCCTTCACCTCGTATTTGGAAACATCTGGCACCGCTTCGTTCACGGATAAGCTCCCTATTCCGCCGCGGCCGTGTGCTCGGCGCCGGGCAAACCGGTACCGAAGCGCAACAGACGGCCCGAATAGGTCTCGGTCTGCCGGTCGTCGCGTATGGTAACCTCGCCGTTGACCAGTACATGGCGGTAGCCCTTCGCGCGCTGTACCCGGCGCCATTCACCGCCTGGCAGGTCGTGCACGATTTCGTCTGGCAGAACCTCGAGGTTTTCAAAGTCGTAGACGATGATATCGGCCGGCGCGCCCTTTTTCAGCACGCCGCGGCCCTCGAATCCGCCGAACTGCGCCGGCAGCGCGGACAGCCGCCAATGGGCCTCCTCGAGGGAGATCATATTGTTTTCGCGCACGATCTTCACCAGGGTCTCGGTGGGATATCGCCCGGCGGTGAGGAATTTTGTGTGCGCCCCGCCATCGGATACACCGAACAGAACGTAAGGGTCATCGACGATTTCCTTGAGATATTCCAGATTGCCGCTCGGGGACGCGGCGAAAAAATCGGTTTTCAGGTCTTCCTCCACTGCCATGTCGAGCATGACATCAACCGGATGCTTGCCCGTCTTCTCGGCCACCAGGGCCAAGGTATGGTCCAGCCATTGCTGGTTCTTTTCCAGCCGGGGCCCGACGATGACGATCCCGGGCAGCGGACCGGTAGCGGTGCGGGGCATCTTGTCGCGCAAGGCCTGCCGGCGAGCCGGATCGGCCAGCTTTTGTTTGCGCTCCTCCAACGTGCCGGTGGTTGCCTCGCACCAGGCTTCGATATCGTCGAACAAGTTCCAATTTTCGAAAGTGAAGGTAAAGCCGGCGTCGGTGGTCAACCCCTGGCCCACGACCCGGATGCCCCGCTCGCGGCAGCTTGCCAGCCAAGCCAAAGTGCGGCGGTGAATTTCAGGCTTGTGGTCAAAGGCCTGGACCACATTCATGACGATGGGCCGGCCGGATATTTCCGCCATCTCCTCGTAAAAGGCCTGGTCCCGCGCATTATCGCCCGAGACCAGCAGCATCTGCATGAAGCCCTCGTTGCGCCGGCGCAGCACCTTGGCGAATTCACGGCAGGTATCGTCATGCATGACATCGGTGGGCATGGGGGTGCCGTCATGGTCTCGCTGCACCGCGGCCGGGCCGTCGGGCAACATGCGCTGGGCCGACCAGCCACAGGCACCCGCGTCCATGGCCTCGTTCAGCAGACGGCAGAGCTCGGCATGTTCCGCATCGGTGGGTTTACGGCCCGCCTTGGCATCCTCCAGTCCCATGACCCAGATTAGCAATGGAGAGATGGGCACATAGGGCAGCACGTTCATGGCCTTGGGCGCGCGCTCTACGCTGTTCAGAAACTCGGGAAACGTGGTCCAGTCCCACGGCATGCCGGCCTGCATGGAGGCCATGGGAATGGCCTCGACCCGGGTCATGGACAACATGGAACGCTCACGCTCCTCGGGCCGCACCGGGGCGAAACCAAAGCCGCAATTGCAGATCACCACCGAGGTGATGCCATGCCAGCCGGAAATGGTGCAGTACGGATCCCAGAAAAGCTGCGCGTCGTAATGGGTGTGCAGATCGACGAAGCCGGGCGCCACGATCAGACCATCTGCGTCGATCACCTCGCCGCCATCAGCGGCATCGATGCGGCCGATCTCGGCGATCAAGCCGTCCCTGATACCGATGTCACCGCGAAAGCGCGGCAGCCTGTTGCCATCGATGATCATGCCGTTCTTGATAACGCGGTCGTAGCGGGCCATGGCGGTCAATCTTCCCAATTGCAGCGCTCGGACGGACGTTCAAACAAAGCGGACTGCCTGTCAAGCGGAGCATCGCCGGGTCCGGTTTTATCGCTCGCGCCGCAGGGGTGGCGCCAGGGCCGCATCATGCACGGTTGATATTTCGCCTTGCCGGCAAATATCACTCGAATCCGGCCCACTTACAGAGGCAAATGCTGCCCTCCACCACCAGCGAATATGCGTTAGACTCTCAACCGCGACACGGAAGCATCGCAAACCATTGGATACGAGCGAACATGCCCATCAAGATCCCCGACGATTTGCCGGCCCGGCGCACCCTGGAAGAAGAAGGCGTGCGCGTGATCGCGGAGCATGACGCGATCCGTCAGGATGTCCGCCCCCTCAGAATTGCCTTGCTGAACCTGATGCCGGAGAAAATCAAAACCGAAACCCAGATAACCCGGCTCGTAGGCGCGACCCCGTTGCAGATTGAAATGTCCTTGCTGACCACGGGCAGCTATACGCCGCGCAATACCTCGCCCGAGCATATGCTGACCTTCTATCAGCCATGGGAGGCCGTAAAAGAGCAGAAGTTCGACGGCTTGATCATCACCGGCGCGCCCATCGAAAAGCTTCCCTTCGAGGATGTGATTTATTGGCCCGAATTATGCCAGATTTTCGATTGGACCCAAACCAACGTGCATGACACCTTCAATATTTGCTGGGCGGGTCAGGCGGCACTTTATCATTTCTATGGGGTCGACAAGCGCGAACTGCCAAAAAAGCGTTTCGGCCTGTTTGACCACACCATCGTCACGCCGAATTCGGTGATGCTGCGTGGTTTCCCCGACGACTTCCAAGTTCCCATAAGCCGATACACCGAGGTTTGCGAGGAAGACCTTCCCATCGACCCGGGCTTGCGTATTCTGGCCGCGTCGCCCGAAGCCGGCGTCTGCCTGATCCGCGACCATATGCGCCGCCAGGTCTATATGTTCAATCACCTGGAATATGACACTGCAACCCTGGCCGACGAATACCACCGCGATCACGAGGCGGGGGAGGCGACCGCCCTGCCGGTGAACTATTTTCCCAATGACGATCCGAAACAGCCGCCGCGCAATCAGTGGCGCGGCCTGGGCCATTTGCTGGTGGGTAATTGGATCAACGATCTATACCAATCCACCCCCTTCAACATAAACGACATCCGCACCGGCCCGCCGAATCCCCGGTTCACGTGACACTATCGATGGCGGCGTTATTTGCAAAGGCCGGGGCCATGTGTGGGGACCGGGATTTCGTATGTTATTGGTCCTCCGGCCATTTTCGCATCCCGTGTATCACGCCGAGGATTTCAACAACGCCATCCTTGACACGATAGGGCAGGAAATAGGGCGTCCCGCCGACCACCAACTCGCGCGTATGGGGCAACTTGCCCGGCCGTCCACTGGCTGGAAAATCCATCAATTGCTCAACCGCATCCAGGATTATGTTCGCCGTTTTCGCGGCTGCGCGCGGATCGTCCTCGGCGATGAAAGCTTCGGCGTGCCGAAGGTGAGCCAGCGCCATGGGCGACCAGATCAATTTCATTTGGCGCGCTTTGCCCTATTTCCTTTGCCCCAGTTCAGGAGTTCCTTTTTTATTTCCTTGTGCGGGATGCCCTGGCCCGTGTCCATCTCCGCCATGGAGATTTCTATTTGAGCGACTTGCCATGCCTGAAGGTCAAGATAGGTATCCAATGCCTGTTCAATGTGCCAGGATCGCGGTCGATCGGTCGCCTTGGCCAGGCGTTCCAGCTCATCCACCTTTTCCGCGCGGATTCGAAACGAAATCGCCTGTGTCTCCGGTCTGCTCATGGCTTGCCTCGATTTTGCGATGTTAGTGCACAATGTTTACATCATGCGCGACCATACACACTTTGGCAAGCGTCTGACAGCTAATAGGCCGGATTACCACTGGTGTTGGTCGAAGCGAGACGACGCCAGCCCAAGCCAATGGCACTAACCCCTGCCCTAATTTGCCGCCTTGTTCGGCCTTTCCGGCAAGTTGAAGTTAAAGATGCGGTTGGCGTTCAGGCCCAGGATCTTGGCCCGGGTGGCGTCGGAAATTCCGCCCATGGTGCGTTCGATGGCCGCCGCCGAATGGGGCCAGGTGCCTTCGTGATGGGGATAGTCGTTGGCCCACATCATATTATCGGTCAGGCCGAATGGCTCTATCAGGGCCAGGCCGACCGGGTCTTCCTGGAAGGCCGCCGCACCGTTCTGTTTGAAATAGTCGCTGGGCAGGCCCTGTAATTTCGGCCGCACCCAGAAATGATGCTTGCGGTAGGCCTCGTCCATGGCCTCCAGGGCCCAGGGTATCCAGCCGATCCCGGCCTCGATCAAGGCGAAGCGGATTTTCGGAAAGCGTTCCAGCACGCCGGAACCGCACAGGTTGGCCATGGGCTCTATGGTCGGGCTGAGGGAATGGGAGACATAATTGATCACGGCGCCGCCGTTGCCTTTCGAGGCCCGGGGGTCGCGGCCCGTCGAGACATGGAAGGTGATGGGCAGGTCAACATCTTCAATCAGGGCCCACATGGGATCGTACATGGGCAGGTTGTAGTTGGGGTCATCCACGTCATGGGCGCCGAATATGGGCTTGCACGGCAGGGTCAGGCCACGGAAGCCCAGCTTGGCCACCCGCTCGATCTCCTTCATGGAGCCGGGAATATCGCCCGTGGCCAACGCCGCCAGGGGCGACATGGTGCCATATTGCGGGCCGTAGAATTCCCAGGCCCAGGTGTTCCAGACCCGGCACTGGGCCATGGCGAACACCGGATCGGGCGTGGCCCACATGGCCAGGCCCTTGTTGGGAAAGACCACCTCGGCATCGATACCGTCACGCTTATGATCTGCCATGCGGCCTTCGACCGTGGCGCCGGAGCCATTGCGCTCCTGATCCTGGCCGACCATGGCCGCGATACGGATCTTCACCGGGCGGTAACCTTCGACCACGTTCCAGATATCGCCCTTGGCGTCTTTCTCGATATGGGGGATGCGGTCGCGGTATTCCGGCTCGATCCGCGTGGCCCACAAATCCGCCGGTTCATTGGCGTGGGTATCGGCCGAGATCATCAGATACTTGTCCGGATCGCCGGGGCGGGCGGTGCGCGGCCAGCCTTCCGTCCCCGGGGTTTCCCGTCGCCAATCGTTGGCGTCGTCGGTCTGTACTTGTTCGCTCATCCTGCTCTCCATTCCCTCAATCGCTAGAGCATTTTCATTCTGAAAATGCTCAAATCTTTAGAATTATAGCAATTTTCCCAATCACTTAGAATCGCTTCGCGATTCTCATTAATTCGGAATTGCTATAAGGCGCCATTGCACCAGGGTATATGGGGTGTCGGCATCGTCATGGGGCTCGAACACGGCCTCGACCCTGGCGCCAATCACCACCTCTTGATCGGGTGGTCCCAGCAGATTGCCGATCATACGAATATTGCCCGCAAGGGGCATTTCCACCAGCACCACCGTATAGGGGCCCATTTCGCGCAGGGCCGAGTGCACCGGATGCCAAGGCCGCTCCCAACTATAGATCAGGCCTTTGCCTTCAATTTCCCGCCACTGCATATTGAACGACTGGCAGTGATGACACAACCATTCGGGACCCCATCGCCAGGTGCCGCACTTGGCGCATTTTTGCACCAGCAACGCGCCGCGGCGGGTGCCCTCCCAATAGGGCAGATCCAAACCATCGCCCGCAGGTACCGGGGCCGGCATGCCAGGGGGCAGGTAGGTTTCACTCATTACAAGGTCTCCTCCGATCCCATGATCAGGCTACTGACCGGGGTGACCATGGGGCCGGCGATATTCATTGCCAGCTTGGCGCCCTCAACCTGGTTGCAGGACTGGCCGCGGATCTGGCGCACCGCCTCCAACTGCAGGCCAAGGCCGTGCATGTAACATTCCGCCAGATTGCCGCCCGAGGTATTCAAGGGCATCCGCCCGTTCGGCGCCGAGAGGTTCTCCAAGGTGAAGAATTCATTGGCTTCTTCCGGTTGGCAGAAGCCATGTTCCACCACGGCCATCATCACGCCCGTGGTGAAGTTTTCATAGCTTTGCACCACGTCGATATCCTTGGGCGACACGCCCGCCATTTCGTACAGACGCGGGGCCACGGTGGCAAAGGACGAGGAGCCGAAATTGCTGGCGTTCATCACCGGTGCGCCGCAACGGTGGTCCGAACCTTGCGCCGCGCCCAGCAGATAGGCCGGTTTCTGCTGCAAATCCCCGGCCCGCTCGGCGGAAACCAGGATCAAGGCGGCGGCGCCATCGTTTTCCTGGCAGCAATCGAACAGACGGTTGATGGGTTCCACGATCCAGCGGCTGTTATCGTAGGTTTCCGCATCCAGGGGCCGGCCATGCATCACGGCGCGGGGATTGGTTTGCGCGTGTTGATACGAGGCCATGGCGATGGCGCGAAGGACATCGTTCTCGACGCCGTGATCGTGCATGAAACGGGTCGCCCGCATGCCATATTTTTGCGCCGGGGACATCACGCCATACGGGGCCATATAGGCGGCATCGCCGGACACGGTGGGATCCGGGGCACCCTGGCCAAAGCGGCGAAACTGCCCTTGCGCCAGGGCGCGGAAGACCACGACGCAGTCCGCGTAACCAGCAACGATTGCCGCCGCGCCATTGGCCACGGCGGCCGCGACACCGCCGCCGCCGCCGCCCCATTGCATGTTGGAAAAGCGCAAATCAGGCATGCCAAGTGCCGCCGCGATGCGGGAAGGATCGCTGCGGTCGTTCGAATATGAAGCAAAACCGTCAATTTCCCGGGGCTTAACGCCGGCGTCCTCGCAGGCCCGCAGAATGGCCTGCAAGGCCAGGGCAAACTCCGCATCGGGCGATTGTCCGTGCTTATAATAGGTCGTCTCGCCGATGCCCGCGACCGCAACCTTGCCCCTGATGCCCCGCCCGCTCATGGCCGCGCCCCGGCCTTCGCCACAGCCGGTCCAATAACAATTGCCCGCACGGAAAATCTCCCCAAACGCTGTCAACAACGGTTCCGTGGATAATTCTAACACCTATTCGAAAATAACCGCGAATCAGATTTGCCGCCTGGGTTTGCGCCCGCCCCGCGGGATGCTGTAGCGTGGCCGGCTGGATCTACGAAAGGACTATGGATCATGGTGGAGACAGCGGTTTTCGAGGCAGGCGGTTATCGGTTTGTGCGCGGGCCCTTTCAATATTCGGGCGGGGTGGCGGCCGAGCCGGGCTTTGCCATCGAACGGGTCCGCTTTGCCCGGCCCCGGCCCATCGACGAGGGCTTTCGGGACATCGAGGCGCATTTGACCGCTCTTGGGCGGCCCACCACCGCCTTTTGCGCCTGTGAATTGCGTTCGCCCGCGCCCTTTACCAACGCCGGCTTTATCGCCTTCAACCGGGTCTATGTGGGCACCCTTGAACGCTGGGGCATTTTCAAGGACGATGAAAATCCCGTCGCCCGCTCCAATGTCTGTCCGGAAATCAAGCCGCCGGGCGAGCCTGTTTTCGAGGCGTTCTGCTATACGGTGCCCGTGGAGGGAGCCGCCCGTACGGTGAAAAGTTTCGTCATCGCCGGTTCCGCCGAGGCCAATGAAGGATCGGGCGATTACGCGGAACGGATTGTCCGCCTGGGCGATACTTCCGCCGCGGCCATGACCGAAAAGGCCCGCCACGTTTTGGATACCATGGAAACCCGCATGACCGCCCTGGGTTTCGATTGGGGCGATGCCGGGGTCTCGCAGGTCTACACCGTACATGACCTGCATCCGTTTTTCGCCTCCGAGATCATCGCCCGGGGCGCTGCCGTGTCCGGCCTGACCTGGTACTACGCCCGCCCGCCGGTGACCGGCCTGGACTATGAAATGGACGTGCGCAACCTCCCCGTGGAACGGGTGATCTGAAACGCGGTTCCTCAAGAACCGGGGTCGAACACCGCCGCCCACGCATACAAGCGTCTCTAGCCGACACGGCCCAGGGGGTCGTCGAAACGCGCCAGCATGACGTCTTCGAAGCTGGCGTCATTTCCGGCGAACCAGCTGCCGGGGCGTACCCGGTAGGCCTCATGGTGCCAGGGCGCCGCCGGCTCGGCCCCGGATTCGGCCAGGGCACGGGCACCTTCCAGAATGGTGCGGCGAAAGCGGACCACGGCAGCATCCGTCGCGGTCAAATTCTCCCGCGTGCGGTCAAAGATCCGGCCCTGGCTTTCCTGGATCATCAGATCCTGTTCGGCCAATCCCTTGATGCCGGTGAAGGTCGTGTTGCGCTGGGTCTCGCGATCGATCAGATAGTCATTGCCGCGGTTTTGCAACGGCACATAGTCGGCACCGGTGTTGGCGATGATGCCATGGCCTTGAAGCAACTTCGCCCGTTCCTTGCCCTCGATGGGGCGTTCCGGGTTCCAGCCATAGCAATACATCCAGCAGGTCTGATCGGTGATCGGCACCAGGGTAAAACCAAAGTAGGTCTCGCCCGGAAATGTCGAAGGGCCGGTGCCATGCGCCGGCAGGGTGTATTGCGTGATGCGCCAATAGTTCTGCCCGTCATCCGCCGCCCGCACACCGCCGACAACGAAGCCCACGTCGTGGGGCAGCACCGTAAATTTCGGCATCGGGTCATCGCGGATCCAGCGCAGACGCCGGGCATCGGCCGGCGCATCGGGATTCTCGTTCGAGGCCACGCTGGGGGCCGGCATATGCAGAAAGGAAAAATGCGAGGTATCCAGATCACCCTCCATGATCTGGGCCCAGTTGCAATCCACATATTGTTTGGTGACATAGCGGTTCGCCGCCGGCAGCCCGCCAAACTCCAACTGCGGCAGTTCAGGCAAACGGCCATCCGGCATGGTTTCAGCGGGCGGGCCCATATAGGCCCAGACGATTTCTCCCCAATCCCGGGTGGGATAGGCCTTGGCCCTGATGCTTTCATGATGGCGGGCGCCGGGCGGGATGTTAGGCAATTCCATCGCCTTGCCCTCGACATCGAATTTCCAGCCGTGATAGACACAGCGCAGGCCGCATTCCTCGTTACGGCCAAAAAACAAATTGGCGCCGCGATGGGGGCAGTGCGCATCCAACAGACCCAGCCGGCCGGCCGTATCGCGAAAAGCCACCAGTTCCTCGCCCATCACGGTAACGCGCACGGGCGGGCCGTCAGGTTCGGCTAATTCCTCGACCAATGCCACCGGTTGCCAGAAGCGGCGGAAATACTGACCCATGGGCGTATCCGCGCCGGTGCGCGTCAGTCGTTCATTGTCTTCGATGGAAAGCATCGCCAGGCAGCTCCTCTACAATCTCTCTCGACATTGTCCGATGATAGCCGCAAAACTGTCAACGGAACCTATGAACGCTAGCGGGTATGATCACCATGAACCTACCAACCATCGACGGGCCGCGCCAGCCGCCGGCCCAGGGCCCTCAGCCGGAACAACTCGTCATCTTCTTGCATGGCTACGGCGCGGACGGCAATGACCTGATCGGCCTGGCGCCCTTTTTTGCCCGTGTCCTGCCCGGCGCCTATTTTGTCGCCCCCCATGCGCCGGAGCGCTGCGAGATGTCGCCCATGGGCTATCAATGGTTCCCCATCAGCCAGTTTGATCCCTCCGCCCGCCTGGCCGGCGCCCAAGGGGCAGCACCGGTCGTGGACCGGTTCATCGATGGGGAACTGGCCCGCCACGGCCTGAGCGAGGAAAATCTGGTGCTGATCGGGTTCAGCCAGGGCACCATGATGGCCCTGCATGTGGCCCTGCGCCGGCCCCGCGCGGTGGCCGGCATCCTGGGCTATTCCGGCCTGCTGGCCGGGCCCGAACTGTTGGCGGACGAGGCCGTCTCCAAGCCACCCATCCTGTTGATCCATGGCGATGCCGATGAAATGCTGCCCGTAACTAATCTGCACGAGGCCGTACAGGCCCTGGGCGCCGCCGACTTCAGCGTGGAATGGCATATCAGCCAAGGCGCTGGCCACACCATCGCCCAGGATGGATTGGATCTGGGCGTGTCATTCCTGCAACGCGTGTTTTAGGCGGCTTTGCCGCCGGGGAGCAGTTGCCATGAACCTTCGCAAGACCATGATTATCAAGGAAACCGTAGAGGCAGACGGCTTCGGCAAGGGCTGCGGTCCCATAACCAGGGTCGTCGCCATGGCCGTCATCCAAAACCCGTTCGCCGGCCGCTTCGTGGAGGATCTGTCGCCTCTTTTCGACCTTGGCGGCCAGCTTGGCGAGAGGCTCATGGCCGAAGCCGTGGAGATGCTGGGCCTCCCGCCCGTCAGCTACGGCAAGGCGGCCATCGTCGGCGTCGCGGGCGACTTGGAGCATGGCGGCGCCATGATCCATCCCAAACTGGGCAAGCCCATGCGGGCGGCGGTGGGCGGCGGCAAGGCATTGATACCTTCGAACGCCAAGGTCGCGGCGCTGGGCACGGCAATGGACATACCATTGGGGCATAAGGACGAGGCCTGGTCATTCGATCATTTCGACACCATCACCGTGATGGTCGCCGATGGGCCACGGCCCGACGAAATCGTACTATGCATGGCCGTTTCCGACGGCCCCCGGCCGCACCCCAGGGTCGGCAGCGCGCCGATCGTGGATTAGGCCCGGGTTCATGGCCATGGGGCTTGAGCCGCCCGCCGGACTGAATATCCCCTGTTACCAGCCACGAGCTACAATTAAAATTTGTACGATTTCAGCTTGTCTTTGCATAATATAAGAAAGTTGCGGTCTGTTTCCCGCATAATAAGGAAATTGGCAAGAACATCTAACATAGGTCGTGTTGAGGCTAGGCTGTCTAGATAGAGGGGAAATCCGATGTCCAACTGGTTTAAAAATGTGTTGCAGCCGGTTCTTGACATCTACCTGAAAATTGAGAGCCTGCTTGGATTTTTCGCCAAGCCAGCTTGGGGTTGGGCAAAACGGTTTTGGCAATTTGTCGGACCGTCGCGATTTAGCGCATTTACCGTGCTGGCCGGCGGCGGGCTCCTTGTTTCCACCGATCAGGGGCGGGAACTCGCCGCCCGGGTTTGGGAGGACGGCTGGCCCTCGTTTCTGATCCTGGTGCTGGCTGTCGAATGGCTGGCGCTCCAGTCCTGGTACTGGGCCCGCATTGTCCTGCCCGTCGATGACCTGGCTGCGCGCGAAATCGACGGCAAGACAGGCTTGGCCGATCGAGATTCAAAAGCCACAAAGCGATGGAAAAGATGGACGCCCCGCGTCTATGCGATCTTGACCTTCATTTTAGCCGCGGTTGCCCTGGCAATATCCGGACATTCTAAATCCGCCACGGCCATGTTCGTCATCGGTGCCGCAACACTCGTCATTTTAATGTATCGCCACGAACTGACGGGCAAACTTCCCGAAAACGCAAAGGCCTGGACTAGGGCCTGTTGAGATTCAGGATTCCCTTTTCGCGCGAAATGTGATTCAAGCTTCCTTTTACAGGAGGTTTGCATGCTTGAAGACCGTTTTGTTATCACCGACCGTCAATGGCTCTTGATGGAGCCGCATTGTCTGG
>JAKZRK010000333.1:0-6985 GCA_047518225.1 Alphaproteobacteria bacterium
GGCATCGAAAATGTTCAAAACGAATGGACCCTCATGGCCCTCGCGCACAACTGCAAACGGCTATCTGGACTGGTCGCCTAAAAAACCGCGCAGTCATTATGCAGGAGTTGGGTTATCACAAACCCGACAGACTGCTAGGGCGCTCAGCCCCTTCCTCAGATGGCCAATGGCTTCCAGATAGGCCGACTGGCCATTGGCACGCAGCCCTGCCTTGAGCCAGTAGTCGAGGGCCTGATCGGTCAGTCCGGCTTCCGTAAAGTGAAGGGCCAGGAGTTCCGGCGACGCTGCCACCTGTTCGGAGTAGATAACCTGCAACGCCTCCGCGATACCGGCGTGAGCGGCGCGACGGTCAGCGCGCAGCAAACCTCCATACGCGGCGTTTTGCACCAGCGCATGCTTGAAAAGGTAGACCGGTTCCGGTTCAGCACGGATGCGGTAGACCATTTCGGAGGCAACCAGTTGGTCCAGCATCTGGCCTAGGCTGGCATCGTCATACACGGCGAAAATTAGCTTAAACGGAAACTCCCGGCCAATCACGGCGGCGATTTGTGCGACTTTCTTGGCCTCGCCCAGCCGATCAAGACGCGCGCTCAACGAGGCTTGCAGGCTGTCCGGCACAATTGCATCCGTATCACGATCACTGTCAGATCGGTCGGTCTCCAGCACGGACTTGGCAATCTCTTCGACATAGAGCGGCACGCCATCGGCCCGCGCGACAATCCCATCTATCAACGCCTCAGGTAACTTGTCGCCACCGACTGCACGCACGATTTCAGCGCCTTGCACGCGGCTCAACCGATTGAGCGCAATCGAGGTGAGGTGCGGCTGTTTCGGCCAGGGCGGCTCATATTCCGGGCGATAGGTGATCACAATAAATATCGATGCGTCGGCCGTGCGGGCAATAATCTCCCGAAACAGCGCCTCGGTCGAGGGGTCGATCCAATGGGCGTCTTCCAGAACGAACAGCACGGGCCGCTGTCGGCTCAGGGTGAGTGCCTGGCCGATCAAAGCCTCGATAGTGCGGTCGCGGATCTGCTGTGGCGTTATTTCCCTGGCGCCGTAACGTTCCTCCCAAGGCAGCGAAAGCAAAATGGCGAAATACGGCGCCACGGCATCGATGTTCTCGCCCGACATCGCCAATAGGGCTTCCAGCTTGTCGAGTTTTGCCCCGCTGTCGTCGTCGTTGGAAAACCCGGCCGCGCGCTCAAGCCGTTGGATGACCGGATAGAAGGCACTGTTGCCGTGGTACGGCGAGCATTGGTAGCGGAGGCGGTAATGGGCCCGGCCGGCAACGTGCTCGCGTATGGCCTGGACCATGCGCGATTTGCCGATGCCGGCCTCGCCCGACAACAGAATTGTCTGGCCCTCGCCGCCTTTTGCCAGGCCCCATCGTTCGAACAGAAGCTGCCGTTCCGCTTCCCGGCCCACGAAACGGGTCAGCCCAAGGCCATGGCTCGCCTCGAACCGGCTATCCACGGTTGCTTCACCGACCACCTGCCAGGCGGGCACGGGGGTATCGAAGCCCTTTAGTTGCCGCGCGCCATGATCGATCAGGTCAAAGCTTTCACCGATGAGACGGCGGGTGTCAGGGCCGACCAATACCTGTCCAGGCTCCGCCAGGCCTTGCAATCGCGCCGCCAAGTTGGGCGTTTCGCCCGTCACCGCCTCGGCATCCCGGCCCTGCTCGCCGACCAGATCACCCACCACCACCTCTCCGGTGGAAATGCTAACGCGGGCGTCCAGAGCCAGATCATCGTCAAAGGTCAATGCTCGAATGGCCGTGACCGCATCCAGCCCGGCCCGGACCGCCCGCTCCGCCTGGTCTTCATAAGCCTGCGGCCAGCCGAAGTAAGCCAGCACGCCATCGTCAAGGAACTTCGCCACATGCCCGCCGTAGCGGGCGATGCAGCCCGCCACGGCATCCTGGTAGCGGCGCATGACATCGCGCAGGTCTTCGGGATCGAGCTGTCGGGACAAGGCTGTCGAACCAACCAGATCGCAGAACATCACAGTCAACTGGCGCCGCTCGGCTGCCGTCGAGGCCTGTTTCGGCGCACCGGTGTCGTCGTTGTCTACCGATTGCGCAATGGCCCGCAGCAGGCGCTTGCGCGGCCCCATTGGAAGGCCAAGCTCCTTCAAGTCGTCATCGTTCAGATCGGTGATTTCGTCCTGCGTGATCTCGTTCTCTACAAATACGTCACCGTATTTGCCAAGCTCGAGCTTCTCCAGCCACTCGCGAATATCACTCGCCATTGACGTTTTCTCACCCCCAAATTCAGACTAACAGAGAGAGTGGAATTGGGGAATGACTTGGAAGTTCGGAACCATCTGACCCACCGGCCCATGTCGGCTCGGGGTCATTCGACTAAACCGCTCACGCGGTAAATTGAATCGGCAAACCCGGTGCGGTTCACCTATAAGCGCCAGTTGGTATCGGTTGTTTATTGTCTTCAAACGGGTTTGAGCGGTGGGAGAATGTCCTTGGCATCCAGGCCCAACTCGAACAGGCCCACATTGTATAGACAGAAATCCGACGGCGGCGTCTGAATGGGGGCAAGCGCGCCATCGCGAAAGAGTTGTTCCAGGCGCGAACCCCGGAAGATGGCGTGTGCGCCACCCAGGGTCAGCGCCGTGCGGGTCACGCTGCTCACCACCTCGCCCACCATGTATTTGGCCCGGAAAAGTGCGGCCAGTGTTTTTGGGGTGGGCCCTTCCGTATCGCTGAGCCATGCGGAATGGTAGGTCATGAGCCGAGCCGCTTCGAGGTCCACGCTCATCTTCGCGACGTGGCGGCGCACATCGGGATGATAGGCCAACGATTGCGCGTAGCCGGGTGGCTGGCGCTCTTTCAGTACATTCAGCACCTCGTTATACGCCGCGATGCCCACGCCCAGGTATACCGGTGTATACGAGGCCCAAAACCAATTCGCGAATTCGACACGAAAATTTCGAAAGTCATCTGTCTGAAACACGGCCGCGCTCTCCGGTACCTGGCATTCCTCCAATATGAGCGAGTCGCTGCGCGTCGCGCGCATGCCCAATGTATCCCAGTTCGCAATGACGCTGCGTCCGTCCGCCTCGCGCGGCACCAGCAGAAGCAAGGCGGCCGAGGGGCTCGTTGCGCTTTCCGGATAGGTGAGAACCGCACAATAGCCCGCCGCTTGAAGCATGGAGGCGAACATTTTCCGGCCCGTGATACTATATCCGCCGGGCACCCGCCGCGCCCGGGTTGCCAGCGGACGCTCGCCGATCAGCCCGGTACTCGTCGCCTCGGAAAAATTGCCGGCAATCAGTTTGCGCTCCCGCACCGCAAGTTCCGCGACCATTCGCTTGCTATCGGCGGAGACCTCCGCGCTTGCCATCAATGGCCCGACGATCGACAGATGCATATTGAACGAAAGCGCGGTGGACGGGCAGCCCTGGGCCAACGCCTCGAACGCAAGCGTATGGCTGAGAAGACCAAGTCCCGCGCCGCCCCACTTTTCGGGGATGTTCAGCGCGCAAAATCCCTCCTGGCGCATTCGCTCATAGTTCTCGCTGGGGTGCGTCGCCTCGCGGTCATGTTCCGCCGACCGGGTGGCGAAATCAGCCGCCAGCTCCCGACAACGCTGTTGCAAACGTTTTTGATCCTCGGTTACTTGAAAATCCACGCTTTGGCACTCCCAACACGGTAAACGTCCCCAGATGACCGCCGTATCCAGCCGTCAGGTTAGCTATCCAGACCTTTGACGGCAACATTGGGAATGACGGGCGCAGGCGTACTCAATCATCAACACCGGCCCTTCGGTGAGCGCGGGAGCGTGCCCAAAACTTCAATAACGGACATGAGATAAGGCATTCGAACTAAATCGGGCGGCATGCGGGCTTCGGGGCCGCGTTGACTACCCTTTGAGCCATGAATTCCTTATGCTTTGTTCATGGCTATTCTGCCCGCGGCTCTGATCGGCGTGTTCCCCCTAACCGGGACGGGAGCAGACAATGGATGGTGTCCATGGGCGTGAGCCATTGGCACGGGGCGGGGGGTTCGGGCCTCGGCGTCTCGTTCGAGGGCGGCGAGGGGGCGGCCGAATTGCCCGGGTTGGCCCGCCAGGCCGATGCCGCCGGCGCCGACACCATGTGGCTGGCCAGCCATCTGTTCCAGCGCGACCCGGTGGTGCAGGCGGCGACGGCACTTTCGGCAACGGAGAGGATCGGTGCCGCCCTGATGGCGATCAGCCCTTACGTGGTGCATCCCGTGCAGGCGGCGATGGCGGCGGCGACCTTGAACGAGCATTTTCCCGGCCGGACGGTGCTCTGCCTGGGCGCCGGTGCGCCTGGTGATCTGGACGCCGCCGGCGTCGCGCGGCCCCGGCCGCTGGCCACCCTGGATGAAAGCATTGACATAGTGCGCGCCTTGCTGGCCGGCGAAGTGGTGCGCCACCGGGGCGAGCGCTTTCAGGTCGGTGGCCGCGCCCTGGAGACCGGGGTCCAGGACGTGCCCAT
Source organism: Alphaproteobacteria bacterium (assembly GCA_047518225.1). Lineage (GTDB taxonomy): Bacteria > Pseudomonadota > Alphaproteobacteria. The sequence goes on from JAKZRK010000333.1 coordinate 4,483, forward strand.
CGTCCTCGCCGCCACCGGGCCGGGGATGCTGCGGCTGGCCGGACGCCGGGCCGATGGCGTGCTGCTCTCGGCCGCGACCTCCGTGGCGTTCGTGCGCTGGTCGTTGACCCGCGTGGCCCAGGCCGCGGATGACCGCCAGGTGCGCCGCATCGGCCTGGTCTTCGCCTCGGTCGACGCCGACGAGGGCCGGGCCTACGAGCGTTTGAAACGGCGGTTGGCCTTTGTCCTGCATGGCGCCCACCATGAACAAAACCTGGCGATGGGCGGCGCCGACCTGGATCAGGGCGCGTTATATGACGCCGTTGCCAAGCGCGATTGGGGCCGCGCCACCGCCCTGATCAGTGATGAAGTGGTGGCCCGGCACAGTGTCAGCGGCACGCCTGGGCAGGTGCGTGCGCGTCTTCGGGACTACCGCCAGGCGGGCCTAGACGAAGTGGTGATCGCCGGGATGCGGGGCGAGGCCATGCTGGCCGGGACCCTGGCGGCAGCTTTGGGCGATGGCCCAGGGCAATGACGGACGAATGACAAAGGAGCAAAGGCAATGATCGTCAGCGTCGGCTTTCCCACCGGCATGGAGGGCCTTACCTACCCGATCCCGTTTTCGGATCCCGAGGCCCTGCTGGCGATTGCGCAACATGCGGAGGCCTTGGGCTATCATTCGATCTGGGGCAACGACCACATGACCACACAGCGTTATGTGCAAGAGGAGTTCGGCCGGCCACCGCGCTTTTGGGAGATCCTGCTGACCTACGCCTGGCTGGCCTCGCAGACCAGCAGCCTGCGCTTCGGTACCGGCATTCTGGTGCTGCCCATGCGGCGCGACATCGTGGTCACCGCGAAGCAATTGATCACCCTGGATCATTTGAGCGGCGGCCGATTGGAACTGGGCGTCGGAATCGGTGCCTATCGCGAGGAATTCGAGGCCCTGCTGCCGGATGACAGGCGCCATCGCGGCAGGATCGTCGAGGAGGGCGTGCGTGCCCTGCGGATGTTGTTCGCGGACGACCGCGCGAGCTTCGAAGGCGAGTTCTATCGCTTTCGCGATGTCGATCTGTATCCCAAGCCCTTGCAGGAAAAGCTGCCGATCTATTTCGGCGGCAACAACGTCAATCAGTTACGGCGTACCGCGGAGCTGGGCGATGGCTGGCTGCCCGCCGGCCTGCCGCTGGAGCGTATCGCCGCCGACATCGGCCATCTGCGCAAACTGTGCCAAGGCCAGGGCCGCGATTTCTCCGAGATCGCGGTGGCGCCGCAATATATCGCCCTGGTCGATCACGACCACGAGCGTGCGGTCGAACGCTTCAACCGCAGTCAGATGCACAAGCATCTGCTGTCGCTAACCCGCTCGACATTAAGGGAGCAGCCCGGCATTTCGATGCTTGACGCCAACTTGATCGGCACCCCGGCGGAGGTGGTGGAGAAGTGCCTGGCCCTGAAGGCGGTTGGCGTCACTCATCTGCTCGGCCTGTATTTCGCGGTCAACACAGTGGCGGAATTGCTGGACCAGATGTCCCTGTTCGCCAACGAGGTGGTGCCGCACCTGGCCGCCTAGCGCACATTCCAGCGTGGTTCCGGGCTCTCTACCCGGCGATCACCAGGTCGATTTCGGTTTCGAAAGCAGGGCGCGAGGATGCGGCCCGCGGTCTGATGGCCATCAGGACGCGGCTCTGCTGCTCCGGTGAAAGGCGGTGGAACAGGAAGTCGGCGGCATTCTGGCGATGGCCGAACAGGTAGAGCTGGGTGGTGAGCAGGGTGCGCCCGTCATGCCGCACCTTGACGTGAATATGCGGCGTCCGGCCGGGATAAGGAACCGGCACTATGGTGCGGAAAGCGAAACCTCCGGCCGGGTCGGCCAGGGCGTGACCAAAGCCCTGAAAGCCGGCATCGCGCGAAGCCCGCCTGGGCTCGCCGGGATGCAAGTAGACACCGTTGGCGTCGCACTGCCAGATCTCTATCCGTGCGCCCGCGATGGATTGGCCATTGGCATCCAGCACCCGCCCGGTGAGATGCAGAATATCCCCACCCGCGTTCCGCGCCGCGTCCTCGACGCGGACCAGGTCGGCGTCATCGTCCCTGGGCATTCGTACCGGATAGAACGGACCCTCGGCGCCGCCGGGCGTCGGCGCCAACGCCGCCATTGCTACCCCTGGCACGAGAACCAATGGCGCCGCCAGAACCAGCGCGCGGCGCGTCAGGGTTAGGTTTGCCAAATCACGCTCACTGTCCATGCCGCCCACCATCGCTTGCTTTACCATCGCTTGAAACGCCCGCCGCGGATCCGGCCGCTGTTGCCTTTCATGGGCATTTTACGGCACGCCATGGAGTGTCTTCAAATCACGGTGCCGAGACCGGAAGTTTTAGGAGAACACTAGTGTCCGGTTAAAAATCGAATAAATTCAATTGGTTGGTTATTTGCGAAGCGTTGCATCTGTTTTCGTCTCCCGCAAGTGCTTGATGTATGGGCATTTTCTCGAAGAGGGTCACCGAGAGGATCTGTAACAAA
>JAKZRK010000334.1:0-19942 GCA_047518225.1 Alphaproteobacteria bacterium
AGCCACCAGCGCCGTCAGCGGGCCGCCGCGCTGCTGCGCGGAAAATCCGTAGGGGTTGGCCAGATACAGGGTCTTGCGCGATGTCATGCCGCGCAGCGTAGCACCGCGCCGTGGCGCTGTCCGCCTCTCTGCCCGTGCCGCGTGCGGACCTCATCGTACCGATCGAAGTGCGCGGACCAGCCCGTGAAGGGATCGAAGCGATCGAGCGAACGCATTTCCGAATCGCTCAGCGACAACGCGAGCATTCCGGAGTCTTTATAGACTATACCCATCCAAGCCAGCCAACGGAGACGATTTTTGGGAATGTTCCGCCTCGGTTCCATCACTTATGGTCGCGCCTGTAAGGGCGGAAGTCCAGAGCGTGGCTATGCCTTGAGATAGTCAGGCGCGTAAATCACCTCTTTCATGCCGGCGAATTTGGCGTGGCGCTTTAATTCCGCCGCCAGGCTTTTCTGCCGCGCCGGGGTAAATTTGACCTCCGCTTCAGGCCACAGGCCCGTGACATGCAATGCCCCCGCATCTCGCCGCGCCTTCATATCGACGCGGCCGATCAAGCGGTCTGTCTGCAATATGGGAAAGACATAGTAGCCATACTTGCGCTTGGCCTCGGGCACGAAAATTTCGATGCCGTAGTCGAAATTGAATAATTTTCGCAAACGCCTGCGGTCCCTGATCAGTGGATCAAACGGACTAAGCACGCGCAGGCGATCGGGAGGCCTGGCGGGGCCGGTAATGTCCGCCAATAGATCGGGGCGGGCAAAGGCCGGCTTTGCCGGGCTTCCGTCAGCGCATTCTACCAGCACCTCGATAATTTGTTTGCCAAGATTCGTGCCGCACCAGGACTTGGCCTCCGCGGCGCTGACCGATCCCCAAAAGGCAGCCAATTCACCTGACGTGGCGAAGCCCAGGCGGTCCAGGGCATTGTTGCAGGCCCAATCGATAAATCCGTTTTTTGAATGTTTCGCCTTTCGCCGCGCCTGCGCCGGGATCACGCGGGCCGATAAATCATACACTTTTTGAAACCCGTCCCGCCGGCAAACGGACAGCTCCCCGGTGCGCCACAAAAATTCCAGGGCTGTCTTGGCGGGATGCCAATGCCACCAACCGTTTTCGCTGTTTTGCGGCGGGCCGCTTTTCGTCTTCAGGTCGCGGGACAATGTTGGGCCATATTTTCTGACGTGGCTTTTCACTCCGTCCATTATGTCTTCGAAACCGATCTCTCCGCCGCCTGATTTTTCCCTTGGCCGTATCTTGCGCCACCGTTCCTTCAAACTGACTTCGGCAAGGGCGAAACGGTGCCGCCAATGGGGGTAAAATTCCGTCGGAATGAGGGCGGCGTCGTGGGTCCAATGCTCGAACAGGCGGCGGTCTTCTTCCAGCAATTGGCGCAGGTGTTCTTGTCGATAGTTCTGATTGCGTGCAAACAGGATCATATGATGGGCCCGTTCCACCGTCCGGATGCTGTCCATTTGCACGAACCCCAATTGATGGATCAGTGCCTGCAAATCATCTTTGCCTTGCGGCTTGTGCGGCGGCAGACACAACCCCTGCCGCGCCATGAAGATCCGCCGGGCCTGTCGATTGGAAATGATTGGCCGCGAAACGGTCATTTGGCCGGGAATAGTCCGATTTTGCTCTAAACCTGGGTATCCACGCTATGGCCGCCGTCCGGCGCCGTGGGTTCGGCGGTCCCTTCGTCGCCGTTCGCCGCCGATGGACCTTTGGCGACGCCCACCATGGCCGCGCGGAGCAGGCGGTCCTGGATCATATAGCCGGGCTGCATGACCTGAACGACGGTGCCGTGGGGCGCCTCCGGATGGTCGATCTGCACCACGGCCTGATGCAGGTTGGGGTCCAGCTTTTCGCCCAGGGGGTTGATTTCCTTGATGCCGTGTTTGTCGAAATGGCCCTGCAATTCCCGTTGGGTCAGTTCCACGCCTTCCAGCAACTGGTCCAATTCCGGGCTGCTGTTTCGAGCTTCCTCGCTGACCGATGACAGGGCGCGTTGCAGATTGTCGGCCGCGGCCAGCATGTCGCGGGCGAAATCGGCGATGGCGTATTTCCGCAACTCGGACTTTTCCCGCTCGCCCCTGCGGCGGAGATTCTCGGTCTCGGCCATGGCGCGCAACGACTTGTCTTTCAAATCGGCGACCTCGCCATAGGCCAATTCCAACTCGTCCGGCTGGTCCGCCGGGTCCACGTCGCCTGCTTGCCCCCCGGCATCAACAGCACCCGGGCTCACTGGCCCCGCGCCGTCCTCCCGGCCTTCGGGTCCGGCGTCGCCGCAATCGTTGTCGACCACGGTTTCCGGGCCAGCCTTTTCCGAATTCTCAATTTTTTCGGCTTCGTCCATCTTGTCCTCGGCTACCGGCAGGGATTTTGCAATGCTAGGCATCATATAGGGGTTCCGGGCCGCCTTTTGAACCCATTCGCCGCCGGGGTCAACCGATCAGTCGGCCAATCACCCGCGCCGTGTAGTCCACCATAGGGACGATACGGGCATAGTTCAGGTGCGTGGGCCCCACCACGCCGATGGCGCCGACGACTTTCTGGTTGCTGTTGGAATAAGGCGCCACGATCATGGAAGAGCCGGTCAGGCTGAACAATTGGCTTTCCGAGCCGACAAAGACGCGCACGCCGGGGCCCTCGTTGGCCAGCTCAAGGACCTCGATCAGGGCCTGTTTGCTTTCCAGATCGGCGAACAATTGCCGCACCCGTTCCAGATCCTCCGCCGCCGAGATATCATCCAACAAATTGGCCCGGCCGCGCACGATCAAGGTGGTTTTTTGGTCGCCGCCTCCCCAAATCGCCAGGCCGCTTTCCACCACCCGCGCCGTCACCTCGTCCAACTCCGCCCGATGAATTTCAATTTCCGCCAGAATATCATGCCGGGCCTCGGCCAGGGTGGCGCCACGCAGGCGGGCGTTCAAATAGTTCGATGCCTCGACCAGGGCCGAGGGAGGCAAGCCTGGGGGCACCTCGATTATGCGGTTTTCCACCGCGCCGGACTCGCCCACGATCACCACCAGGGCCCGGCCGTCGCCCAGGGAAACGAATTCCAGATGCTTCAAGGGCGCTTCCAACTTCGGTGCCATGACCAGACCGGCCCAGCCCGACAGACCCGAAAGCATTTCCGAGGCCTGGATCAGCATATCCTCGAGACTGCGGCCGGCGGCGGCGCAATTGGCCTCGATCTCGGCCCGTTCCTGTTCCCCCAGATCGCCTAGTTCCAACAAACCGTCGATGAACAGCCGCAGGCCCCGGTCCGTGGGCAGGCGCCCGGCCGAGGTATGGGGGGCGTGCAGCAGTCCCGCCTCCTCCAGATCCGCCATGATGTTGCGAATGGAAGCGGGTGAAAGACTGCTGTTCAAACGGCGGGAAAGGGTGCGCGAGCCGACCGGGCTGCCGGTTTCCAGGAAAGATTCCACCACCTCGCGGAATATTTCGCGGTTACGTTGGTCCAGGGCGCCGATTTCCGGCAAATGGGGCGGTCGAATGGTCATTGTCATAGCAATGTAGGGACGACCCACAGGCGCGTCAACGCGGCCCTGGACGGCGGCGCTTCGGCCAGCTAGGTATGGTGCCAGGATTTGTCCCCGGTATCTGTAGGAGAATATGCCATGCGTCCATCGGGTCGCGCCGTCGATCAATTACGTGAAGTCGCCCTGGAACCTGGCTTCGCCAAGTATGCGGAAGGTTCGTGCCTGGTGCGGTTTGGCGATACCCATGTGCTCTGTGCCGCCTCTCTGGATGACCGGGTACCGCCGTTTTTGCGCAACAGCGGCCAGGGCTGGGTAACGGCGGAATACGGCATGCTGCCACGCTCCACCCATACCCGCACGGGGCGGGAAGCGGCCCGGGGCAAGCAATCGGGCCGGACCCAGGAAATTCAACGCCTGATCGGCCGTTCCCTGCGCGCGGTCACCGATTTGAAAGCCATGGGCGAGCGGCAGATCCGCTTGGATTGCGACGTGTTGCAGGCGGACGGCGGCACCCGCACAGCCTCCATCACCGGGGCCTGGGTGGCGCTGCATATCGCGCTTGCCGGGATGTTGAAACAGGGGCTGATCGAAAAAATGCCCTTGACCGACCATGTCGCCGCCGTCAGTTGCGGCCTGTACCAGGACACGGCGGTTCTGGACCTGGATTATGCCGAGGATTCCAATGCCCAGGCAGATGCCAACTTTGTCCTGACCGGCAATGGCGGCATCGTTGAAATCCAGGGCACGGCGGAAGACGACCCCTTTACCAGGGCCCAGTTCGACAGCCTGCTGAACCTGGCCGAACAGGGCATTGCCAATCTGATCGGGTTGCAAAAACAGGCCATCGGGGTTTAGACGAATGGCCCGCCGCTTCACCGCGCCGCGCCTGGTTGTCGCCTCCCACAACGAAGGCAAGGTGCGGGAGATCGCCGATCTTTTGGCGCCCTTTGCCATTGATATTGTTTCCGCCGCCCAATTGGATTTACCGGAGCCCGACGAGACCGGCGATACCTTCATCGCCAACGCCATTTTGAAAGCGGTGGCGGCGGCCCAGGGCTCCGGGCTGCCGGCTCTGGCCGATGACAGCGGCCTGGCGGTGGCGGCATTGGATGACGCGCCGGGCATCTATTCAGCCCGCTGGGCGGGGCCGGAACGGGATTTTCAAGCGGCCATGGCCCAGGTGCAGGAGAAACTGGGCCAGGATCCCAATCGAAGGGCCTATTTCGTCTCCGTCCTGGCCTTGGCCTGGCCTGACGGGCAAGTGGATTGTTTCGAGGGACGGGTTCATGGCATCCTGATCTGGCCGCCGCGGGGCGGCGACGGTTTCGGCTATGACCCGATGTTCCTGCCCGATGGCTTCAGGCAAACCTTTGGCGAAATGCCGTATGACGAAAAGCAACGAATATCCCACCGCGCCGTGGCCTTTCAAAAGCTGATCGATGGCTGCTTCAGCGCGCCATAAGAGAAACGAAAACCGGGCCAAGGCGCGCGGCTTTGCGATCTATCTGCATTGGCCTTTTTGTCTGGCCAAATGCCCTTATTGCGATTTCAACAGCCATGTGCGCGATCGGGTTGACCAGACGGCCTGGCGCCGGGCCTTGTTGGCGGAGGTGGACCAGGCCGCCGCGCGGTTGCCGGGGCGAGAGGTCAGCAGCATCTTTTTCGGCGGCGGTACGCCGTCCCTGATGCCGCCCGAGACGGTCTCGGCCCTGTTGGACCGCATCGCCGGCCACTGGGCCATGAACGGGTCGGCCGAGATCACCCTGGAAGCCAACCCCACATCGGTGGAGGCCGGCCGCTTTCGTGCCTACGCCGCCGCCGGCGTCAACCGCCTGTCCCTGGGCGTGCAGGCCCTTAACGATGAAGATTTGCGCCGCCTGGGCCGCAACCACGATGCCAAGGAGGCCATGGCCGCCCTGGAACTGGCGCGCGAGACCTATGCGCGCTGTAATTTCGATCTGATCTATGCCCGGCCCGGTCAGGATGTGGAGCGGTGGCAGGCGGAACTGGCGCAAGCCCTGGCTCTGGGACCCAGCCATTTGTCGCTGTATCAATTGACCATCGAAAAGGGAACTGCATTTGACGGCACGGTTCAGGCGGCGGATGGCGATCTGGCAGCCGATCTCTACGAAGCGACCCAGGATGCTTGCACGGCCGCGGGGCTGCCGGCCTATGAAATTTCCAACCATGCCGCGCCGGGCCAGGAGAGCCGCCACAATCTGGCCTATTGGCGCTATGGCGAATATCTGGGCCTGGGACCCGGCGCCCATGGCCGGCTGCTGATCGATGGACAGCGCCTGGCCACCAGGCAGCGCACCTCGCCGGAAGGCTGGCTGGCGGGTGAGCGGCGGACGACGGAAACGGTTCTCTCGGTGGAGGAACGGGGGACGGAGATGTTGATGATGGGCATGCGCCTGACCCAGGGGGTGAATGGCTTGGATTTTCTGGCCGAGGTTGGTGTCCCCCTGGCCGATTGGCTGGCCGGTCCCGGCCTGGAGCGGCTACTGGAGCGGGGCCTGCTGACCTGGCGGGGGGACTATCTGGCCGCCAGCGACGGCGGCCGCCAGGTGCTGAACGCCGTGCTGGCGGAATTGTTGCCTTGACCCATGGGCCGAGACTGGGGCAAGACCAGAAGATGATCAGTCCAGGGATAGACAAATCCGCCCTGATCACCGGTGGGGCCATACGCGTCGGCGCGGCCATGGCCCAGGCCCTGGCCACGGACGGCTGGCACGTGGCGATCCATTATCATGACTCCGGCGGCGATGCCGAGGCGCTGTTGGTGCAAATCCAGGCGGATGGCGGCCAGGGCCATCTGGTGCGGGCGGATCTGCGGGATGCGGACGCCGTGGCCGGTTTGGTTGCCGCCGCCGGACGGGACGCCCCGCCGCTGGGCTGTTTGATCAACAACGCCTCGTTGTTTGAAAATGATGCGGCCCTGAATATGACCCAGGCCGGTTGGGACGACCACCAGGCAGTCAATCTGCGGGCGCCGGTGTTCCTGGCCCGTGACTTCGCCCGCAACCTTGCCGATGACGCGACGGGCGTGATTGTCAACCTGCTGGACAACAAGATGTTCGCCCTGAACCCCGACTTCTTTTCCTACACCATCGCCAAATACGGCCTGTTGGGGGCAACCAAGGTTCTGGCCATGGAATTGGCGCCGCGGGTCAGGGTTTGCGGCATCGCCCCCGGCATCACCTTGCCCAGCACCAACCAGTCCGCGCAAGGCTTCCGCACCGCCCATGCCCTGAACCCCCTGGGCCAGGGCAGTACACTGGACCAATTGGTCGCCGCCCTGCGTTTCATCCTCGCCGCCCCTGCCCTGACCGGCGAGGTCATCACCATTGATGGCGGCCAGTCCCTGCTGGGTCTGCCCCGCGATGTTGCTTTCCTAACCGAAGATTAAGCCATGCCCATTACCGGTCACCGGATAAAATTCCGCCAGCTTTCCTTTCCCGTTTCCATCGGCGTTCTGCCCCACGAGCGCGAGGGGCCGCAGCAATTATTGATCGATCTGGAAATCGAACTGCGGCGGGATCTGCCCGACCCCCGGGACGATCTGTCCAAGGTCTTGAACTACGATTCCGTCCGAACCCGGATCATAGAGTTGGCCCAGGCCCGGCATTACAATTTGCTGGAAAGCCTGGCGCGGGAGCTGCTGACGATCTTCCAGGACGATGCGGCCATCGCCCGCTTGCGCCTATCGGTGCAAAAGCCTGATGTCTACGCCGATTGCGCCGCGGTCGGCTATGAAATCGATTACGACATCGACGGATAGGCCGGCGTCACAAAGATAAGGCTAACGACCACCCTGCTGTATCAGGGTCCATTCCACCGTATGGCGCAGGACTTTGCCCAGGGCTTTGTCGAAGGCCCGGATCACCTGCCGCATTTCCGTGCCCTCGGCCTTCACGGCGGCTTCGAAGGTTTTCGAGGCAACGATGGCGCGCAGGGGCTGTTTGACCAGCTTGGCGTTCAGGCGCACCCGTATGGTGGGGATGCCATCGGCGTCAAAGTATTCCGCCTGGAACTCCCGCATATCGGTTTTCAGGTTATAGTCGGAGCGCAGGCCAATGGCCTTGCGCCCAACGGCGACAATGGCGCCGCTGTTCTCGAAACTTTCCACCAACAGGGTCTGAATCATGCGCGGGGCCCGTTCCGTCCAGCGGGCACGGGCGAAATATTTCATTTCCGTGGGCGCGGCGCGCAGGGCGATGCGGTCGACATTCAAGCCGCCGGAGGCGACCGGTTCCTCCACCACCAATTGCCAATTCGCGCGCGGCAGACCCGCGGCGAAGGTGTTCTTGGGCGTCAGGGTATATAGGTTCGGCGCCGGGCCGCCAAGTTTTGGCAGCAGACCTTCACAACCCGCCAACCCCAGCACCAGCGGCAATACATAAAGCCAGGCCAGCCACCGCTCTCTCGACATCTTCATCGTCATCGTTATTGCCATCATTTCGCCTCGAAGCCCCCCTGCTGATCACCGAAAAGGAATTGCGCCGGATCGCTTTCCAAATCCTCGATCAACCGCGAGGCGGCGGCGATCAAAACCCGCGCTTCTTCCAGGAATCGGGTCAATTCCAACAAGCCGTCGTTGGAAAATGCCGTCAGCCCTTCACGGTTGTCCGCCACCAGGATTTGCAGGTCCTTGCCCACCGCCTGGAATTGTTGCGAGGCGCCGCTCAAATCCGCCAGGGTCTGCCGCACATCGCCTTCCATCAAATCGTCCGCCGTGCTCAAACTGCCCCGGGCCACCGACAATGTGGCGTCGGCGCTGTCCAATAAATTATTCAAGCGGCCCATCAATTCGTTGCTGCGGCCGGCAATTTGCTGCAAATCGCCCAGCATCTGCTCCAACTCCGGCCCGCGCCGAGCCAGACGCCCGCTCAGATCGTCCACGTTGGCCAGAATATGGCCAAGTGCCGCGCGGTTGTCGTCGTTGACCAGCTTGGTCACCGCATCGATAAGGATAACCGCCCGATTGATCAATTCAGGCGCGCCGGCAAAGAGGGCCTGAATGGCTGACTGTTCCGCGCGGAGCACGGGAGGTTCGCCATTCGGACCCGGCTTTGGCGCCCCGGCCGCCGCCGTGCCGCCGCTCAATTGCACAAACGCCACGCCGGTGATCCCCTGTAGCTCCAACTTCGCCACCGTATCGGCCCGGACCGGGGTGTCGCGGGTTACTTCCAAAGTGACCCGCACCCGGCTGGGATCGTCCGGGGCAATTTCAATAGTCGTCACGGTGCCAACCGGAATACCGCTGTAGCGCACGTCGCCGCCGATCGACAGGCCCGAAACCGCCTCGTCAAAGGTAACCCGGTAATAAGCAAATTCCTGGTCGATCTCGATCTTCGCCAGCCACAGGACAAAACCGAACAGGCCGAAGACGACCACCAGCACGAATGCCCCGATCACCACATGATTGGCCCTGGTTTCCATTCTCAGCCGCCGACCTCGTCTTTCTGTGGCTGCGCCGCACGGGCCCGGGGACCGTGAAAATATTCCCGCAGCCAGGGGTGGGGGTGGCGCAGCATATCCGCCATGGGTCCGATGACCATAACACGCTTCTCCACCAGCACCGCGATGCGGTCGCAGATGGCATGCAGGCTGTCCAGGTCGTGGGTAACCATGAACACGGTCAGACCCAGATTGACCTGCAAGCGCCGGATCAGTTGATCGAAGTTGGCCGCGCCGATGGGGTCCAGTCCGGCGGTCGGTTCATCCAGGAAGATCAGGTCCGGGTCCAGGGCCAGACTGCGGGCCAGGCCGGCCCGTTTACGCATGCCGCCCGACAGCTCCGAGGGGTATTTCGATCCCGCCTCGGGCGGCAGGCCGACCATGGCGATTTTCAGGGCCGCGATCTCGTCCCGCAGGCGGGCCGGCATGGCCAAATGCTCCTTCATGGGCACTTCGATATTCTGCGCCACGGTCAGTGACGAAAACAGGGCGCCGTCCTGGAACAAAACGCCCCAACGCTGTTCCACGGCCAGACGTTCGGCGGGGCTGGCGCTGGCCAGATCCCGGCCAAACACCTCGATAGTGCCGGCGGCGGGCCGGTTCAGTCCGATGATGGTGCGCAGCAGTACCGATTTGCCGGTGCCGGAGCCACCGACGATGCCCAAAATCTCGCCCTGTCGGACATCCAGGTCCAGATCCTGGTGGACGACCTGATCGCCGAACTGGGTCCGCAGGCCGCGCACCCGGATGATCGGTTCCGCCTGCCCCGCCATCCGCTAGACCCCCACGGCGGCAAAAAAGATCGAGAACATGGCGTCGACCACGATGACCAGAAAGATCCCCGTGACCACGGAACGGGTGGTCTGCCGGCCAACGCTTTCCGCGCTACGCGACACCCGCAAGCCTTCCAAACAACCCACCGAGGAAATTAAAAAAGCGAAAAACGGCGCCTTGATCATGCCCACCCAGAACGACCACGGCGAAACCGCGCCCTGTAGCCGTTCAAGAAACAGGCCGGGCGAAATATCCAAGGCCCCCCAGCACATCAACATGCCGCCGAACAGACCCATCATATCGGCGAAGAAGGCCAGCAGCGGCAGGGTAATGACCAGGGCCAGAACCCTGGGCAGCACCAAAACTTCCATGGGGTCGAGGCCCAGGGTGCGCATGGCGTCGACTTCCTCGTTCACCACCATGGAGCCGATCTCGGCCGTGAAGGCGCTGCCCGACCGGCCCGCCACGACGATGGCGGTCAACAGAATGGCGATCTCGCGCAGGACCGAGACCGCGACCAGGTCGACCACGAATATTTCGGCCCCAAAGCGCTGCAACTGCGTCGCTCCCTGATAGGCCAACACGACGCCGATCAAAAATGATATCAGGCCGACAATGGGCAGGGCGTTAAAGCCCACCTTCTCCATGTGGTGGATCAGGGGCACCAGGCGCAGCCGGCCGGGATGGCGCAACGTGCCCGCCAGGGTCACCAACAACAGGCCCAGAAAGGCGATCTGTTGCCGCCCTTCGATCATCACGTCGACCGCGCCACGGCCCACTTGATCCAGCACGGCCAGCAGGGCCGCCTCGCGCGGCGGCTCTATCTCGGCCGGCTGATCGTTCGCCGCGACCTGTTCCAGCATCGCCTCGTGCGCCGGCGTTAGGCCGGCATAGTCGGCCCGCCCGCCACGGGCCCGGAATTCCTTGCGCGTGCGGTGCAACAGCCAGGCCCCTGCGGTATCCAAACGTTCGACCTGGGCCAGATCAAGGATCACCGCGGCACCATTGGCGGGCGCCAGGCCGCGCAGTTGCTGATCCAGCCGTGTCACATTGGTGGCATCCCAATGGCCACCCGCCTGCAACAGCACCGCGCCATCTGCCTCCACTGCCGCATTCAACCAACCGTCCGCCATCGCCGCCCGCTATCGACTCCTCGATTTCAATTCGCGATGCGCCAGCGTGGCATGCAGCGGGGTCGCCAAGCAAGGCGTCCATTGAAGATGTCCGCTTGTGATCGTGGCGCCCTTAATGACAAACTGCCCCAATTCGGCACCAAACAAACAAGCTTTGACATCCCTGGGAATGCCCATGCCCAAATTCGCCGCCAATCTGACCATGCTATTCACCGAGATGGATTTCCCCGCCCGCTTTGCCGCTGCCGCCGAGGCCGGCTTCAAGGGCGTTGAAAGTCTATTCCCCTATGTCCGGAGCACGGAGGAAATGTCCGATTGCCTGGGCGCCGCCGATCTTGAATTGGTGTTGATCAATATGCCGGCGGGCGACTGGGCCAACGGCGAACGGGGCCTGACCTGTTTGCCCGGGCGAAGGCAGGAATACCGCGAGGGCATGGGCCGGGCCATCGAATACGCCCGGGCCCTGGGCTGCGGCAACATCCATTCAGTGGCCGGCCTGGCCCCCGAGGGCGGGGCGGAACGGGCTGTTTATGAAGACACCTACCGTGAAAACCTGGCCTGGGCGGCGGATCAATTGGCGCCTCTGGGTCTGAACCTGATGATCGAGCCGATTAACGGCAAACGGGATGTGCCGGGCATGTTTCTGCAAACCACCAGCCAGGCGCGCGGCATCATGGCGGAACTGGGGAAGGCCAATTTGCGGCTGCAATTCGACGTCTATCACGTGCAGATCATGGAAGGCGATCTGGTCCGCCGCTTTGCCGACTGTCTAGCCGATATCGGCCATGTACAGATTGCCAATCCGCCCGACCGCCGGGAACCGGACGAAGGCGAGATCAATTTCCCATACCTGTTCGGCGCTATGGATGCAGCCGGTTACAAGGGTTGGGTTGGTTGCGAATACATTCCCCGTGCCGGCACCCGCGCCGGTCTGGGCTGGGGAACGGAATACGGCCTGAAGGCAGGCTGATGCCGTTTAAGGGAGTTGTCTAGTATGCGTTACTCGGTGTTTTCCGTACACGGCCATTATCCCGAAGAAAACCGCGGCGGGGCCGGCCATTACCGCGAAACCCTGGATCACATGGTGTTGGCGGAGGACTACGCCATGATCGACGTGCTGTCCCGGGGCCGGCTGATCCTGGGCGTGGGGTCCGCCTATCTGGCCCACGAGTTCGAAGGCTTTGGCGTGCCGGGGGCCAGCATGCGCCTGTTCGCCGAGCGCGTGATCCCGGCCCTGAACGGCAATTGAACCACGGCCGCAACATGTCTGGCCCGGTGCTGTTACTGCTGCCATCACTCGCCGCCGCGCTGTTGTTCCTGTTGACCCGGCACCGGGCGCCCTATCCGGGCAGCGCGGCGATCAAGGCCCTGGGCTGTGCCCTGTTGGCGGCCTTGGCCTTGCCGGACCAACCTCTGTTGGCCGTTGCCCTGGCCTTGTCCGCCGTGGGGGATTGGTTTCTGGCCTTGCGTGGAGAGCGCCATTTTCGCCACGGCCTGTTTGCTTTTTTGGTGGCCCATATGGCCTACATCGCCATTTTCGCCCTGGCCTGGGCGCCCACGCCAGGGGGCCTTTCGGGTGCCGCCGCAATAGCCATCGCGGGGCTGGCCCTGGCGGTCTGGTTATATCCCGATCTGGGCAAAATGCGGCGCGCGGTGCTGGCCTATACGATTGTCATAACGGTCATGGCAATCAGCGCGCTTTTATCATCCTTCCCGACCGGCATGTTGGTGCCGGGCGCCATTCTATTCATGTTTTCCGATTGCTGCATCGCCGTCCGTCGCTTCAAACGCGACTTCCCACTCAGCGGCGAACTGACATGGACGGGCTATTACAGCGGCCAGCTATTGATATTTCTAGCGGTCATGGGCCTATAATAACTAGTTGCAAGCGTCTGATTTCACGGGGAATTACCCATAATATTGCTGCCCCCGCAATTTAGACGTTGACGTAGGGTCTGCAACGTCATTGTAATGGCGGCACATCCAACCTACGGAATTGTTTCAGGGAGGTTAACGTGGGACTCAAATCACTACTTAAACTATCTACGGTTGCCGTTGTGTCATTGACGATAGCGGCTGGCGTTTCGACTTCCGCCAACGCGGTTGAGAAACTGAAATGGAAAATGCAAAGCGCATTTGGCTCCAAGCTGTCGATTATCGGCGAAGTGGCCATACGCTATGAAGGTATCGTTTCGGACCTGTCCGGCGGTGCCATGATGATTAAGTTCTTCGAGCCGGGATCCTTGGTTCCGACCCTGCAGGGTTGGGATGCGGTCAAGGCCGGTTCGATCGATGCCATGTGGGGCACCGCCGGCTATCACGTTGGCAAATTCCCCGCGCTTTCGTTCTTCACCGCCGTGCCGTTCGGCCCGCGCCAGGGCGAATTCCTGGCCTGGCTGGCCTATGGCGGCGGCGATGAGATTTATAACCGTATATATCACGAAAACGGCGTGCACGGACTGCATTGCTCCACCATCGCGCCGGAGACTTCGGGCTGGTTCCGCAAGCGGTACAACTCCGTTACCGAGCTGAAGGGCCTGAAAATGCGCTTCTTCGGCCTGGGCGCCGTCGTGATGTCCAAGCTTGGCGTCTCCACCCAGTTGCTGGCCGGTGCCGACATCTATCCGGCTCTGGAACGCGGCGTGATCGATGCGACGGAATTCTCCATGCCTTCGATCGATTATGACCTTGGCTTCTATCAAATCGCCAAGTTCAACTACTTCCCCGGCTGGCATCAGCAAAGCTCCATCGGTGAACTGTTGATGAACAAAAAGGGCTGGGATGGCCTGTCAAAGCAGCAACAGGTGATTATTTCGATTGCCTGTGGCGATTCCATCACATGGTCGAACACCCGTTCAGAGGCCTTGCAGTTTGAAGCCATGGCCAAGCTGAAAGCCAAGGGCGTGACATCCGTGCGCTGGTCCGACGCTGATCTGGACATCCTGCGGAAGGCTTGGGAGGAAGTGCAGGCCGAGGAATCCGCCAAGGATCCCTTGTTTAAGGAAGTGGCGGCGAGCTACACGGCTTTCCGTGCCAAGTACAAGATCTGGAAAGATCACGGCTATATCGATTGATAACGGGACTTGACCTTGAAGGGTTAAGACTACGATAATGCTGGGCCCCGGGTTTCCGGGGCCCAGTAATATTGACTGCCAATAATAAGAACCGCGCCGCAAACGCCGCTATTGCAGATTGTTTTCCATGAGGCGGCCACAGCAAGGCCCAAAAGGGGTTTAGCGGCTATTATCTTTTTAACAACAGTTAATCGGCCAAAGGCGCCGTAACGGATTTTGGACTATGGAATTTTTTGCTGAGTATCTTCCGATCTTTATGTTTTTGAGCTTGGCCGCCCTGTTGTTCACCGGCTACCCGGTGGCCTTCATCCTGGGCGGTCTGGCAATCGGCTTTGGCTTGATTGGCAACGCGATCGGAGACTTCAAGCTGATTGAGTATTTCAATTTCATGCCGCGCATTTGGGGCATGGCGGCGGAAAATCTGGTTTTGGTGGCGGTGCCCACGTTCGTTTTCATGGGCACCATGATGGAACGCAGCGGCATCGCCAACGAGATGTTATATTGTTGCCAGGTGTTGCTGCGCCGTGTACCGGGCGCGCTGGCCCTGGCCGTGACCGTCATGGGTACCATTCTGGCCGCCATGACCGGCATTATCGGCGCCTCGGTCACCATGATGACCGCACTGGCCCTGCCAGTGATGTTGCGGCAAGGCTATCATCAAACCCTGGCAACCGGCGTCATCGCGGCCTCGGGGACCTTGGGTATTTTGATCCCGCCGTCGATCATGCTGATTATCATGGCCGATCTGCTGTCCATTTCCGTCGGCACCTTGTTCATGTCGGCGATCATCCCCGGCCTGGTGCTGGCGTCCATGTATCTGACTTTCGTGACGAGTTGGGCCGCCGTAAAGCCGAGCATCGCACCAAAGCTGCCGCCGGAATTGCTGTACGTGCCGTCAAATGAATTGGGCCCGTTGCTGGTGCGGGGCTTTTTCCCGCCGGTGGTCCTGATCGCCTTCATCAAGGGTTCGATCCTGCTGGGTTGGGCCACCCCATCCGAGGCCGGTGCGGTCGGCGCCTTTGGGGCCATGGTCATCGCCGCCTTCAAGGGCACCTTGAAATGGGATGTGGTGAAGGGCGTTTGCCAGTCAGCCGGCCTGACCATCGCGATGATCTTTTTCATTGTCATGTCGGCCACCTGTTTCGCCTACGTCTTCCGCTCCCTGGGCGGCGACGATGTGGTGGAAGAATTGATCCTGGAGGCCGGTCTGGGTTCATGGGGGCTGTTGTTCCTGATCATGGGGATCGTATTCTTCCTGGGCTTCTTCCTGGATTGGGTGGAGATCACCCTGATCGTCTTGCCGGTGTTCGCGCCCTTGGTCGCGGAATTGGACTTTACCGGCCATGTGGCGGACGAAAATGTGGTTTACTGGTTCACGGTTCTGGTGGCCATCAATCTGCAGACATCGTTCCTGACCCCGCCATTCGGTTTTGCCCTGTTCTACATGAAAGGCATAGCGCCGAAGGAGGTGGATATTAAGAATATCTACCTGGGCATCATACCGTTCGTGCTCATCCAGCTGGTCGGGGTGATCCTGGTACTGGCCTGGCCTAAAATCGCACTGTGGCTGCCGAACCTTGTTTACGCGTAGATTGGAGATTGTGTGATGACTGAAACGACGGTGGCCCGCCGCGAAATGAGCTCCCATCCCATGGTGCTGATCTCTTACAAGCTGAGAAACTTGGTGGAATTCTTCGGTAAAAATGGCGCCTATTTCATCCTGCCCCTGGTTTTGTTCACCATGCTGGATGTTTTCGGCCGCAAGCTGACGGGCACATCGTTCGATGTGCAGCTTTGGCTGGTGGAAAATGTCAGCCGCATGTTCCAATCGACCATGCTGCAGGAACTGGAATGGCATGTGCATACGGCGCTGTTCTCATTGGTTCTGGGTTATGGCTTTACCCGCAACCGCCATGTCCGGGTCGATCTGGTGCGCATGCATCTGCAAACCAAGGCGCAGGCATTTATCGAGTTCGTTGGCACCTCGTTTTTCATGATCCCCTATACCCTCGTGGTGCTTTATTTCTGCTATGTCTTCACCTATGACTCCTTTATTACCAACGAAATTTCACCTTCGCTAGTGGGCATGACCCACCGTTGGATCATCAAGACGGTTTTGGGCGTGGGCCTGATCATCGCCTTGTTGTCCGGCATCGCCGTCTGGCTGCAAAGCGCAATGGTGCTGTTCGGACCGAAAGAACTGCGCTTCGAACTGATGACCCTGGAATGGCCCGAAGATATGGGCCAGGGCGTCGAAGGCTACGAGCGCATGGTTTTGGCCGATCAGGAAACCGACATGAAAAAGATCGCTGAGGGCGGCAAGGGTTAGCATCCCCGCCTACCAACCACGCAGAACATCATAACAAAGCCCCCGGCGATCATGTCCGGGGGCTTTTTCCTGGCGGCATTTAGAGCCGTTCCGGAATTAGGGTTTCTTGCCGTGGAACTGGACTTTTTCCGCCAGCAGCTTTTCCAACTGGGCGCTGGACATGGCCAAATAGGAAATCGGCACATGAATTGATGGCCAGCCCGTCATTTGCCCTTCGAATTTAGCTACTTGCGGGGAAAACGCCGCGAACAGGCCCACCCGCCGGCGCATATGACTGGCCGCCTGTTCGTTCAATTCCGAGTCATCCACGGCAATCATCAAAACCTTGCGCAACAATGTCGCCTTGGAGGTGCCCAGTCCCACCACGGCGCTCCAGGGGATCAACCCCACATCGGGCCGGCGGCAGCGGATACCTTCATCGTCAATGATCAATACAGCCGTTTTATCGAACGCCATCTGCAACAATGTGAAAGCGGTCAATCCGCCGATGGCGGCGGCGGCCAGATGCAGGCCCGTACCGCCACCCAACCAATCGATGCCGTTGAGCGCCGCATAGGCCGCGTAAAACGCGGCCACTAGACAGGGCATCGCCAAGATCCCCAGTTTGATCTTGGAGTTATAGGCCGTGATGGGTTCGGAAATTCCCTTGCCGCGTTTTCGGGCCCCACGCGGCGCTTTTTTGGTTTCGTTCGACCGTTGCTGCATTCGCTCTCCATAAACCGTTTTCGAGATCCCGGCAACAGCGCCGCGGCGATATTGCTCCCCTTTGAGCGTTTCCGGGCTCTAGAGCTCGTTCGGACTATACCGGGCCATTTGACCGGCGTGGAAGCCCCCGTGGGTAGGCGCGGTTCGCAGGTCAATGTGGTACATCGTCCAAGGACCGCAACGCCGCCACGGGGGCTTCCACGCCGGCCTTCGGTGGCGACCCCAAGCCATTCCGATGGGTTGCGCCGCTTGCCCGATGTACCACATCGCGCTGCGCAACGCGCCTACCCGAATGGCTTATGGACGCCATCAAATGACCCGGTATAGTTCGAATGTACTCTAAGTCGCGGGCGGCACCGCGCCCAGATGATCGATAACCTTCTGCACGCCAGAAATTTCCTGGGCCGCCACCAGCATCGCTTTGCGCTCGGCCTCGGTTTCCACCCAGCCCCATAACTCTACCACGCCATCGGTGACAATGACATTGATGGCACCGTGGCTGGTCCAGCCCTTACCTTGCAACGACTGATAAACCTCTTGGCGAATTGTGCGGTCATCGGCGCTGGGGGCTGCCGGCCCGTCGCCGCGATGGCCGGCCAGTGCGTGCAGCAGGTTGCCGCGCGAAACGATGCCGACCAGGGCGCCATCGCGCAGCACAGGTACTCGTTTAATCCGGCGTTCTTCCAACAGCCCGGCGATTTCGGCCGTGGAGGTCTCTTCCGTGATGCTGACCACATCCGCGGTCATAATGTCCCCGGCGCGGCGGCCATGGCTTTTCACAAAGTCCTTGGCATCCTGCTCCGGTGTCGAGACAAGGCGCAGCCACCAGGATCGGCGCGCCTCTCCAGCCAGCCCGACCTGGTGCATCAAATCCCCTTCGCTGACCATGCCCACGGTCGTGCCCGCGGCGTCAACCACGGGGACACCGCTGATTTTTTTATCCATCAACACCTGTGCGATGTCCGCCACGGCCATGTCCGGGTTAACTGTGGTGACGTCGGTCGTCATGATGTCTTTCGCACGCATGGTATTTTCCTCTCCGCTGCACTTAGCCAAATTCGGGCGCCACGTTCGCCATTGAACACACCCACTATAGTGAATATGGCGACGATTTGGCTAGGCAACATGACCTGCGTCAATTGGTGCCGGTTTTGCGATCCGGTCCGGTGTATGAATCACACGATGTTGATGCGATGATGAACAGGCGGCGCGGTGATTTGGCGCTATTGTGCAGTTCCAACAACATGGGATTTGAAGGATGACCGTTCCCTGGCGACTATTTTTACGTGCCCTGCCGGCTCCGGGATGGGCCGTTGCCGCCGCCCTGATGATGCTGGTTGTCCTGATGGCCGGCATGAACGGGGCGATGGCGCAACAGATCATCGCGCCGGAGCGGGCCCTGGACATGGCCCGCGATGGCCAGGTCACCATCATTGATATCCGCCGTCCCGACGAATGGCGGAAAACAGGCATACCAACTGGGGCGGAGCGCGCGACGGTCCGCTTCAGCCAAGGCGCGGCAGTGTTTCTCAGGCGCATCGCCAAATTGACCAATGGAGACAAAACCAAGCCCATTGCCTTGATCTGCGCCGCCGGCGTCCGCTCGAAACATGCCAGCCGGCTGCTCCGGAACAGGGGCTATAGCCAAGTCATGGACATCAGTGAAGGCATGCTGGGCAATGCCAAGGGGATCGGATGGCTAGGCCGCGATCTGCCCGTCAGCCGCTGCGATGGCTGCGAATAGGCAGCCGCATGAGGCCCGCCGGGCCGCGGCCATCCGCCGCTACCAAGTTGGGTACGCCTGTGCTAGGAAGTGTCGGCGTGGCCCGTGCCAGCATTTTTTCCGACCATTACGCTGTAAGGAGATCCAGATGCGGAAGTTTCGATTGCCGGTGGTTGTAGCCGCCATCGCCATGGCTTTGACTTTCAATGCGGCCAATGCCGCCGACGTCAAAAAAGGCAAAAAAGTATTCAAAAAATGCAAAGTTTGTCACACGCTTAAGGCCGGCGGAAAAAACAAGGTGGGACCAAACTTGAACGGTGTCATGGGCCGCAAGGCGGCGGCCGCCAAGGGATTTAAGTATTCCAAAGCCATGAAGGCATCGGGGATTGTTTGGGATGCCGCCACCCTGGACAAATACCTAACCAAACCTAAAAAACTGGTGCCTAGGACAAAAATGTCCTTTGCGGGCCTCAAGAAAAAGTCACAGCGGGACGATTTGATTGCCTATCTGAAAGAGGCGACGAAATAACGGTTTAGCGATTGTCCGCCGCAATGGGCCGGCGCCTTATATGGCGCCGGTTTATTGCGTTCCGGTTAACCAAAAGTTATCCGAATTCACCTAACTTTACGCCCGGAACGGGAGTTTTCCAGACCGTCTCCCATCAGGCAAAAGACTTATCCGGGGTCGCAAAATGGCACAGCCTGCGCGACAGGCAGCAACAGACGATGACGCCAGGCAAACGGAACCTGCCTTGGCCAATCGCGAGACCGTGCCAGCGGCAGACCTGTCGGCCCTGATGCGTTCGTGCCGTTGGGCGATCGAAGAGGAGAGACTACACGAATTGCGTGTGCCCGCGGCCAACGGGGTGCCCGCTTACGTGGAATTGTCTGTTGCCGCGGAAGGCATCTTTAGCAACGGCAATCAGGCCGCGGCCCTGCCGGACGGAGACGACGACATCAAACGGTTTATCGCCGCCTTTGGTGTATCGTTGCTTTGCTACGGCTATCCCTATCTGCAATACGCCGACGGCTCGATCAGGCCGTTATTCCTGATGCGGGTCAAAATCGAAGACGGCAATCTGTGTCCGGACCCCAAAGGCTATCTGAAGGTCAATTCTTGGCTATCCGGTTTACACCCACACCCACTAGGGCTAGAATGGGCGCAAACCGGATATAGGGGAGCGCGCCATGGATGTTCTCGACCGCGCCGATCTCCCATTCCCGCATTCGCTACCCGAGTTCCAGCGACTTTTCCCCGATGA
>JAKZRK010000335.1:0-5106 GCA_047518225.1 Alphaproteobacteria bacterium
CGGTGTTCATGAGCATCTCCTCGGAGAAACTCCGAAAAGTGCTCCATCCAATTCAAATCGACACCATGCATTTTCGCTTCAAACCCCGCAGAAATCCTGGCTCTCTAAGCCAGCACCGCTCAGTTAACCGGACAGCAGTGACACGTCACATATAAAAAGATGGGCATACTGCCCCATCGGTAAGCATGGAGTGTATCTGGTCAGGCGTTAAGAAAACCCAAATTCGGATAGTTAACGATATAGTCTCGTAATATTAGAAGCCGGCCAAGGACTTCAGATCGGTTTATTTACATCGAATTAATACTTATTCACATGGAATTAATCCGCAAATCGAAGACGCGATAGTTCGCGCAGCAAATAAGCCAATAAATTAACCGCCAATGAAACCAGCAGTAGAACGATGCCCAGGCCCAGGGCCTTGGCCAGATCTCCCTTGCTGGCTTCGAGCGCGATGGTCGTGGTCATCACGCGGGTCACATGATCGATATTGCCGCCGACGATCATCACCGCGCCGACCTCCGCCGTCGCCCGGCCAAAGCCGGCCAGAACCGCCGTCAAAAGGGCGAAACGGCCATCCCATAGCAGGACCGAAAGCTGTCCCAAGGGCGAAACGCCGAGGGATTGCAGTTGTTCGCGGTATTCCAGCCACATCTCTTCCATCACCTGGCGGCTCAGGGCGGCAATGATCGGAAGCACCAGAATGAATTGCGCGATGATCATGGCCGTGGGCGTGAACAACAGGCCGAAGACGCCAAACGGCCCGGCCCGGGACAGGGCGAGATAGACCATCAGGCCCACGACCACGGGGGGCAGTCCCATCAGGGCGTTCAGACAGACCACCAGGACCCGCCGGCCGGGAAAACGGAACAGCGCGGCCATGGCGCCGATCGGCAGGCCGACAATGGTGGCGATCGTCACGGCGGTCAGACTGACCTGCAGGGACAGCATGACAATGTCGCGCAAATAGCCGTCACCCCGGCTCAACATCTCGAACGCGCTGGCCAGCGCCGGCCATAATTCCGTCATGGTCCGGGTACGGTTTCGGATAAGGGCTGGGGCATTTGCCTCCGGAAGCTATCGGCGATTTCACCGGCGGTGGCGAACCACAGGCCATCCATTTGCCGCAGGTGGGCCAGAATTTGGTCCAGATAACGAATGCGCTGCGGTTGCCCGGTGACCCACGGGTGCAGGCCAAGGCTCATCATGCGGCCGGACGCGGCGCTATCTTCATACAACCGGTCGGCGGCTTCACAGACCAGTTGGCCATAGCGCGGCGCGGTCAATTGGCGCAGGGCCATCAGCGTGGCGTCGTCCCATTCCACATGATAGGGCAGGGACACCAGGGGCGGGGACAGGGTCAGCCAATAGGGTTGGTCGTCATTGGGCCAATCGCCCAGGTAATCCGCCCCCGCCTTTGCCAGCAATTGCGGGGTGCGCGGGCTTTCACCAAAATCCTGGCCGATCCAGCCGACCCGATCGGCGCCGCTGCTTTGGCGCACCGCCGCCATGGCGTCGGCGATATAGTCTTCTTCCTGGTCCGCGCTCATACGGGAGGTGATCATGCGGGTGGCGTGAGTGCCATGGGCGGCCAGTTCATAGCCCCGGCGCAGACATTCCCCGATCAATTGCGGCCGCTCCCGGCACAGGGCGGCATTGGCGGCCACGGTGACCGGGATCTGATATCGGTCCAGCACTTCCAGCAGCCGGAAGACGCCGACCCTGTTGCCGTATTCACGGGTCGAATAGGTACGGTAGTCAGGAAAGAAATTGCCGAATTCGCCGCGAAAGCGGGCATCCCGGACGGCCGCCGCGGGGGCTTGCAGTTCCCATTGTTCCAGGTGCAGAACGACCCATATGGCCAGCCGGTTACCGTCGGGCCAGGCCAGGGCCGGCCGTGTGGGGATCGCGGAATAGGCATAGAGGCCGTGATCCATGCCGGGTTCGCGCTGCTTAGGCATTGCCGCCTCCCGCGCTTAGGTGCGCCGTGACCCGGTCCCACATCTGATCATAGTACCAATCCGCGATTTCCTCGCCCGTGGCCTGCCAGACGCCATCGTGGGAGAGGATGTAATCCAGCGCCTTCTCCAAATATCCGATGCGGTGAGGCTGACCCATCATGTAGGGATGCAGGGCAAGGCACATGATACGGGGCTGTTCCGCCCCTTCCCTATAAACGGTGTCGAAATAATCCCGCACCATGGTCAGGAAATCGTCGGCCTCTTGCGCGCGGTTGTGCAACACCGCGTCGTTCAGTTCCATGGAGTAGGGCACGGTCAAAAGGCGGCCCTGGCGCACGTTCATGGGCCCGGGCTGGTCGTCATGATACCAATCGGCGTAAAATTTGATCCCCGCCTCGGCCACCAGATCCGGGGTGTTCAGGGTATGGGAGGCGGCGGGCGAGAACCAACCGGGCAACTGGCGGCCGGTCAGGCGGCGATAGGTGGCGACGCAATCCTGGATGATCGCCCGTTCGTCTTCCTCCGCCAGTCCCCACAGATACTGGGTGTTGTAGATGCCATGGCACAACACGTCCCATCGGCGTTCCTCGCAGGCCGCCATGATCTCCGGATAATGCTCGAAAACGCTCAGGTTCAGGGAGACGGTACAGCGCACATTGAAGCGGTCCATGACATCGATCATGCGCCACAAACCGACCCGGTTGCCATAGTCCTTGATGCCATAGCCCAGAATATCCGGGTGCGGCAGGCGCGGCCAGGGATCGCGGATACGCACGGGGTCGGGCAGGTATTCGTAATGCTCGATATTGGGACAGACCCACAAGGCCACCCGCGCCCCGTTCGGCAGTTTCAATTGCGGCCGGTCGTTGATCGGCGAATAGGTCAGGCGTTGTGTTGTCATGGGGTAAATCTTGCCACAGGCTTGAGCCAGACCCAAGCTCGGCGCACAATAGTGGCCCTCATTCCACTTTACCGATGCTGGAGCCCAACCATGTACCCTCAACCGACCGTGATAGAGCCCACCGTCTTTGCCCAGGTGCCCGAAGAATTGCAACTGATGGACAGGGATTCGCATATGTCGCGGGATATTTTTCGGGGCCGGCCCCTGGGCTCGTTTCTGGAGGGGCCCTCGTTTGACCGCGATGGCAATCTCTACGTGGTCGATATTGCCCATGGCCGGGTTTTCAAGGTTTCCCCAAACGGCGAATTCCATGTGGCCGCCGATTATGACGGCAGTCCCAACGGCCTGAAAATTCACCAGGACGGCCGAATTTTTGTGGCGGACCGGCAAAACGGCATCATTGAAATCGACCCGGTGAACGGCAAGGTTTCGACTTTCATCGGGCCGGATGATTTGCCCGGTTACAAGGGGGTGAATGATCTATTTTTCGCATCCAATGGCGATCTTTATTTTACCGATCAGGGCGATAGCGGCCTGCATGATCCCACCGGGCGGGTGTTTCGCCGGGATATGAATGGCGCCCTGCATTGCCTGATCGACAATGTGCCCAGCCCCAACGGCCTGGTGTTGGACCCAGGAGAAAACCAGCTTTACATTGCCGTGACCCGGACCAATTCGGTCTGGCGCATGCCCTTTCGCCAGGACGGCAGCGTCAACCGGGTGGGCCTGTTCGCGCAACTGGTGGGTGGCATGGGACCCGACGGCATGGCCATGGATGTGGCGGGTAACCTTAGCATCGCGCACGCCGGTTTCGGCGCCGTCTGGCTGTTCTCGGCCCTGGGCCTGCCGATCTATAAGATCCCCGATCCCGACGGCAGTCTGCTGACCACCAATATGGCCTATGGCGGCCCGGATAATTGTTCGTTGTTCATCACTTCGTCCTTCAGCGGCAAAATCCTGCGGGCCGAACTGCCCACACCCGGACAGACCATGTATTCCCATATGGATTAGGAGGTTGGCATGGCATTGAAACTGGGCTTAATGACCGGCTATTGGGGTGCGCAACCGCCAGGGGATTTGATTGCCTTGGCCAAGCGGGCCGAGGCCCTGGGCTATTACGGGTTTTTCACGGCCGAGGCCTATGGCTCCGATGCCCTGACGCCCCTGGCCTGGGTTGGCGCCCATACCAGGAAGATCAAGCTGGGCACCGCCATCGTGCAAATTTCGGCCCGCACGCCCACGGCAACGGCCATGCATGCCCTGACCCTGGATCATCTCTCGAACGGGCGCATGATCCTCGGGCTGGGTGTGTCCGGGCCCCAGGTAGTGGAAGGCTGGTACGGCCAGCCCTTTGCCAAGCCATTGGCGCGGACCAGGGAATATATCGACATCATCCGACAGGTGCTGGCCCGCGAGACCCCGGTGCAAAGCCCCGGCCCCCATTACACCATCCCCTATCCGGCGGATGCGCCGGGCTCCTGGGGCCTGGGCAAGCCGTTGAAGCCGATCACCCACCCCCTGCGCGCCCATATTCCCATTTTCCTGGGCGCCGAGGGGCCGAAGAATGTCGCCATGGCGGTGGAAATCTGCGACGGCTGGTTCCCGCTTTATTATTCCCCGGAGCGCGAGGCAGTCTATGGGTCCGCCATCGCCGGGCGGCCGGACGGCTTCGAGATCATGTACCCCATGCAGATGCACATCACCGACGATCTGGACGCCGGGCGCCTGGAAGTGAAAAAAACCCTGGCCCTCTATGTAGGCGGCATGGGTGCCAGGGACCGCAATTTTCACAACGAGCTGGTTGTGCGCCTGGGCTATGGCGAGGCGGCGGCGAAGATCCAGGATCTGTATCTGGACGGCAAAAAGGCCGAAGCCGTCGCCGCCGTGCCCGACGAACTGGTGGACGATATCGCCCTGGTGGGGCCGAAGGACCGCATCAAACAACGCCTGGCGGCCTTGGAAGACAGCGCCGTGACATCCCTGCTGGTCTGGCCCAAGACCGACGAGGATTTGGAGATCTACGCCGAACTGATCCTGGATTAAGGGGGCCGCCATGACCGGCGATGAAATGCCTTATTTGAATCCGCCTTTCAACTCGCGCGTTTAGCCCGGAAGAATCATGAATAGGTTACCGCCGGACCTCATTTTGCGTTATAATTCAGTTGCTT
This sequence comes from Alphaproteobacteria bacterium, assembly GCA_047518225.1. GTDB lineage: Bacteria > Pseudomonadota > Alphaproteobacteria. The sequence continues at coordinate 5,028 of JAKZRK010000335.1, forward strand.
ACACGGAATTTGACGCGAGGTTCGACGGTGACGAATTGTATCCTTCCTACATTGCAATTGCCAGCTTGTAAGAGGCGCC
>JAKZRK010000336.1:0-17503 GCA_047518225.1 Alphaproteobacteria bacterium
GGGGCTCACTCGTGGGCGAGGGGCGGTCATGGGAGGTCTCCTGATCAAGGGTTGAGCTTCGATACTCGAAACCCTTCCATCAGGAGACCAAACCCGCCACCAACCTCACACCCCTCCCGCGTCAGCGGGTTCGTTCAATCCTGAATCTCAACAGGCCCTAGCCCGGAACCGCTCTAATCCAGGGGCCGGGTCGCTTCATCCAGCCATTCGCGGGCCGGGTCGTCAATGTGCGGCGACAGGGCGTTGTAAACCCGCTGGTGATAGGCGTTCAGCCAGGCTTTTTCCGGGTCCGTCAACAAATGCCTGGCAATGGCGTTCCGGTCAATGGGGGCCAGGGTCAAGGTTTCGAATTCCAGCATGGCCCGTTCGGCGCCGGCAATTTCCGCCACCCGCACCACCAACAGATTTTCAATGCGGATCCCGTAGGCGCCGGTTTTGTAATAGCCGGGCTCGTTCGAGACCACCATGCCGGGACGCAAATCCTGCATCTGCTGCCGCTTGGAGATGGAATGCGGCCCCTCGTGCACGTTGAGATAGCTGCCCACCCCATGTCCGGTGCCGTGATCGAAATCCAGGCCCGCCTGCCACAGGGCGTGACGGGCCAGCACGTCCAGTTGGGCACCGGTAGTGCCGGTGGGAAAGCGGGTGGTGGCAATGGCAATGTGGCCTTTCAAGACCCGGGTAAAACGATCCCGTATCTCGTCACTGGGCCGGCCGATGGCAATGGTTCGGGTGACATCCGTGGTGCCGTCCAGGTATTGCGCACCCGAATCCACCAGATAAAGCTCTCCCTGGCCCAAAATCCGGTTGCTCTCGGCCGTGACCCGGTAATGCACGATGGCGCCGTTCGGTCCCGATCCGGTGATGGTGGGAAAGCTCAAATCGCGAAAATGCTCGCCCTCCCGGCGATATGCCTCCAATTGCGCCTCGACCGTCAATTCGTCCAGCTCTCCCTGCCGGCCGAACACCGACAGCCAATGCAGCAAGCGCACCAGCGCCACGCCGTCCCGGCCATGGGCGGCGCGGGCACCGTTCAATTCCACCTCGTTCTTGATCGCCTTGGGTAGCTGACAGGGGTCGGTGCCCCTTACGATGGTGGCCTTGGCGGCTTCCAGACGCGTGAACACCCAGGATGCGGTCGCCCCGGGGTCCACCTGCACAGGTTGCCCGGTAAGTGCGTCCAGGGCTGGCGCAAACGCCTCCGCCGGCTCCAACGAGACTTCATTACCCAGATGATCCGTCAGGCCCCGGCCCCGCTTTTCCGGGTCCAGAAACAGATCGACCCGGCCATCGCCGTACAAAATAGCCAGGGACAGCGGCAACGGCGAATGAGGCACATCGCCGCCGCGGATATTCAACAGCCAGGCAATGGAATCCGGCGCCGTGATGACCGTGGCGGCCACGTCCGCGGCGGCGAGATCATCGGCCAGCCGGGTCCGCTTGGAGCTGGAGGTTTCACCGGCGAAGGCAATGTCGTGGGGCACGACCAGGGCCATGGGCTCGTCGGGCCGCTCCCGCCAGACCGCATCGAGGGGGTTGTCCGTCACGGCCACCAGTTCACCGCCCGCGGCCTCCGCGCCCTTGCGATAACGGGCCACGCCGTCCTGGGCGAACAGCCAGCTATCGAAACCAAGCTTGCCGCCCACGGCAAGGTTCGCCGTGATCCAATCGGCGGGCGGCGTCTCGCCTATATGCAGTCGCTCGTACAAATCGCCGTCCACCTGTTCGGCGATCTGCAAGGTATAGCGGCCGTCCGTAAAGGCGGCGGCGCGATCCTTCAATACCACCACCATGCCCGCGGACCCGGTAAAGCCGGTCAGCCAGGCAATCCTTTGCGCCGCCGCCGGGACATACTCGTTCTGATACTGATCGGCCATGGGCACCAGGAAGCCGTCCAAACCCCGCACCGCCAACTCTCCGCGCAAGGCTTTGAGGCGTTCGGCCCAATCGCCCCCGTCTTGCCGGCCGCGGCCGCCGGCATGGCCATCTGGCTCTTTTGTCATGGCGCCGATTATGCCGCCGCCGGACCCTGAATGGCAACGTGGCAATCAATATTTTAAGGCATGCGCGAAACGCAATGCTGCAATGCAATTAAAACAAGAGATAATAGGCTTCAATGTATTGATTTTGTTAACTATTACCATATATGCATTGCAGCATACAAGACACGGGCATGGCGCACCAGCAAGACCCGCGCATAAGACAGTAAGGATAGAACATGAGTTTTCACAAACAAATCGAACGTCAGTTGACACAGGAATTCTCCCCCTCGGAGGCCACCATTCTGGTCGATTATAACGATGTGGTCTTTTATGGCCGGCGTTTGCAGGCCCTGGAAATGGGCCGCCTATTCGTCCTCGCCGGACGCGCCGTGGTGAGCGGTTTCAAGCGGCTGCTGCCGACGAACCGCCAAGCCTACATCGCCTCTCTGAACGATCACATGCGCCAGGATATTGGCCTGTACCCGGTTAGCGGCAGCATCGGGCGGGGTTACCTATAGAGCGGTTCCGGCGTTCCGCCTGAAATTACAGATTAGCCGATATTGCAAGGCCCGCGTCTTCCGGACGCGGGCCTTTGCCGTTCGCGGCTACCACACGGCCAAATCTCCCAATCGTATGGACCCCAGCGCGCCGTGGGCGTAATCTGGCGCAAATGTTTGGGAGGACAGCATGGATTACGATTATATCATTGTCGGCGCCGGCTCCGCCGGTTGCGTTCTGGCCAACCGCCTGACCGCCAATGGCCGGCATAAGGTTCTGGTCCTGGAAGCGGGCAAGCGCAGCAATATCTGGACATCGTTACCGGCCAGCTTCGGCCTGTTGATCGATGACCCGGTGGCCAACTGGCGCTTTCGCTCGGAGCCGGAGGAGAACACGGCCAACAAGGCCATCGCGGTGCCCCGGGGCAAGGTTTTGGGCGGTTCCTCGGCCATCAACGGCCTGGTCTATGTCCGTGGCCAGCCCCTGGATTACGACACCTGGGCACAGTTGGGCAACCGCGGCTGGGACTTTGACAGCGTGCAGAATTACTTCCGCAGATTGGAGGATTTCGAGCGCGGCGACGATGGCGTCCGTGGCGCGGGCGGCCCGATCCATGTCAGCGAATGCCCCGATGAAAGCCCCATCTATGACGCCTGGTTCGCTGCCGGGGCAGAGTTGGGCCTGCCCCGCAATCATGATTACAACGGCGCCAGCCAGGAAGGCATGTGCAAGACCCAGACCACCATCCGCAACGGCAAACGGGCCTCCGCCGCCGCCGGCTACCTGCGGCCGGCCATGACCCGGGGCAACCTGACGGTCGAGACCGAGGTGCTGGCCGAGCGGGTGTTGCTGGAGGGCAAGCGCGCGGTCGGCGTCGCATACAGCGCCAATGGCCAGACGATGGAGGCCAAGGCGGGCCGCGAAGTCATCCTTTGCGCCGGCTCCATCAAATCACCGCAATTGCTGGAACTGTCAGGCATCGGCCAGGCCGAACGCCTGCGCGGCCATGGCATAGAGGTACATCACGGCCTGGACGGCGTGGGCGAAAGCCTGCGCGATCACATCGCCCCGCGCCTGAAATGGCGCGTCACCCAGACAGGAGTCACTTATAACGACCGGGCCAGCGGCATCGGACTTGGCTGGCAGATCCTGCGCTATGCCCTGACCCGAAAAGGTTTTCTGTCCTTGCCCTCGGCCCCCGTGCTGGGTTTTATGCGCACCCGGCCGGAAATGGAAAGTCCCGATATACAGCTTCATCTGGTGCCTTACTGGTATAACAATCCCAACGCGAGGCGCCTGGGACCGGAGCCGGGGATGATCGCCACGGTCTACCAAATGCGGCCCGGAAGTCTGGGCAGCATCCATATTAAATCCAGCGATCCCAACGAATATCCCGCCATTAACTTCAATTTCCTATCGACGGAGTTGGACCGCCGCTGTCTGCTGGATGGCACGCAATGGGCCCGGGATCTGATGAATACCGAGGCCATGAATGCCTTTCGCGGCGTCGAAGAAGCGCCGGGCGAGGCCATTCAGGGCGATGACGACACCCTGGCCTGGATCCGCCGCAACGCCGAGACCGCCTATCACCCCACGGGCACCTGCCGCATGGGCCCCGATGCGCGCGGGGTGGTGGATGAACGCCTCCGCGTGCGCGGCATGGCGGGCCTGCGCGTGGCCGACGGCTCGATCATGCCCACCCTCGTTTCGGGCAACACCAATGCCGCCTGCCTGATGATCGGCGAAAAAGCCGCCGACATGGTGCTGGAGGACGCCGCCTGAGGCAAAAGCGAATGCCCGATCAGATTTTTACGGCGAATCGATAAAGTATCCGGTGGCCGTCCAGCACTTCCAGGCGCGCCGTGATATTGGTTTTTTCCGCCAGGATAGCCTCGAATTTCTCCTGGCTGTAATCCGTAAAAATGTCTTCGCGAAGGGCCAGCATGCGGCTGATCATGGGATCCTGCTTGGTGACGAACTCGATCACCCCATGGGGCGCCAGGGAGGTGATCCAGTCAACCGCCTGATCCAGCGGGATATTGCGGCGAATTGCCAGATGATGCAGGAACGCCAGGCTCAGGCTCATATCGGCGTTTACCCGCGCCGTGAAATCGTCGCGTTCCGCGCCATTCCAGCCCTGGCCCGGAGAGGGGTTGGCGCCGTCCAGATAAATAGGCAGAAAATCGCTGCCCTCTTGCTGGCTGCGCCTGAACGCCCGCTCCAACGCCAAATGGTCGGCATCCACGCCGATCACGCGCCCGGCGCCGTTTTCCAGGGCCAGTAAAGCATAGTCGCCAACATTGCAGCCAAGATCGAGCAGGGTTTGGGGTCGTAGCGCTTGCACCGCGGCGGCGACGAAATCGCGCTTTTTCCGTTCTGCCGCCGGATCGTAGCTATGGGTATGGCGGTAATCTCCCCAGGTCGATGCCCCGTCCGACTTTGGCGTTAATCCAGCCACCCACTTTCGCAGTTGACGGAGGATGACAAGCAAGCCGCTGCGCGCCACCTTCGGCACTTTCGGCGTTTCGCCGCCGCTCCGCCGGATCGCCCTGTTCTGCAAACGGCCTTGCAGGAATACATGCCAGAACATATTCCAGGAAAGACGATGCCGCATCTTCAGCATCGCCGCCAGGTCGGCCGCCGCGATCCCCTCCATCGCGCCCCGGTACCAGGCGTTCGGCGCAACGCCAAGCTTCGCGTAGAGCAGGAGAGGGTTGATGAACTGTTCGCAAAACTGGCCATAACCGGCCCAGGGCTCACCCTCGCGGTAGGGGCGAAGCGACAACAGGTCGATAAATACCGGCCGCGGGCCAACGAATTGAACATTATAGGCGCTGCCGTCGCACAGGGTAATATCGTCATCCATGCAGGCCAGATGCAGATCGATATGCAACAGCGCCGCCGCCTTCAAGGCCCCGAAGGACCATTCATAGGGATAGGATACAAACGGAATGCGCGTATGCTCAAGGGCCATGCCGCCTTGCGGAATGGCGATGGGACAGGCATCCCGTGACAGAATTTCGCTGTCAATCAGCCAGCCGTCACGGATCAGCCGTTGATAGGCGGGCGCGGCGAAGACATGGCGAAGGTCGTCCGCGGCAGCCGCGGAAACCGTCCTGATAATGCGTCCGTCGACATCGTGGACCTGTCCGGCCGGGTCGCGAAAGGAACCCGCGACGGCATGCGACGGCTGTCCCGGCGACAGTCCCGGCGCATTTTGCCGCGCGGACGGTTTATTCATTCCGCCTGACCATCCTTCTTTCCGTCTTCCTTTCCGCCGAAGATCCGCGCAATCATCGCCTTGACCTGCCGCCAAAATACGGCGGCCGTGGCGGCGCCAGCGGCAAGCGCGGCCAGCAACGCCTGGACCGCCATGCTGGCCGTTCCCGGATCGACATAGGCATGCGCATCGCTGGCGCCCATCAGGCCAACCAACAGCACCACGATCTGCAGGACTATTGTCCGCGCGGGCGAATTTTTGAAGCCGCTTTTCATGGCCGGAAAAACCTTGATCAATAAACTTTTAGTATCGTGAAATTTGGATCCCGTCGCGCAGCAATAGCATTCCGGAAGTTAAAATGTTACTGCCTTTGGTAAGGACGCACACCGGCCACCAAGGCATTTGGGAAACCATATTGCAAACCAAAACCGATAATCCCGGCCGGCACCTGAAGGCGTTGTGATGCCCCCGCGCGCCTGGAAATTCGTAAAAACGGCTGCCCGGTACCCGCTTTATCCACTATTCGTAAATTTCTACTTTGTCATTGACGTTTACCAGCGCAACCTTTTCCAGGTTCTGTTTGCCGACACCTTGGATTATTTATTCCTCAGCACCGCCGTCCTGGGGCTTCTGGTTGCCGCTGCCCATGCGCTGCCCCGACGCTTTGCCGCCGTTATTTCCGCCACATTATTTTTTGCCTACCTCTATTTGGCCTTGCCGGATTTTATCCTGTTCCAATTCGATGGCGGCCCAAAGCTTCTGCCGCATCTGATCTGGACCGCATTGTTCCTCTATGTGTCCATGTTGGTGGTTGTCCGTGGGGGCCGCTTCGCCGGTCGGTTTCACGTGGCCTATAACGCCATTGCCTTGCTGGCCGTCCTATGGTCCATGGGCGGTCTGGTTACGGATATCCTGTTGCGCCAGCCAGGCGACTTAAATCTGGCCGAAATTCAAATCGGGGCGTCCGGCGGCACGGCGCCTGTCCGCCCGAACATCGTTCATATTGTCCTGGACGGCTATGCCCGCCACGACGTGATGTTGCGGGAATACGGTTTCGATAATTCGAAATTCCTCCACGCATTGCGCGGCCGTGGCTTCAAGATCGCCCAGCGGGCCACGGCGCCTTACAACCAAACACACCTGTCCCTGGCGGCCACGTTTCAGGGCGGCTATTTCGATGCCGAACGGCTTGCCGGCCTGAACGATAGCAATGCGCGCCTGCGGCGCCGGCTGTCGAACAAGATTACCATGGGCCCGGTTCACAAGGTGCTGAGGCGCCAGGGCTACAAGTTTTTCGCGACGCCCATTGGCCTGACTGGGTTTTATGGTCATCCCGGTGATACGACGGTGCTGGACGCTTATGCCCAGGGCGAACGATGGACCTTTGAACACACCCTGTTTACGAAACGGACGGTCAACCGGATTGCGCCCCTGGGGTCCTGGATCGCCTGGAACAATCTGCGGCAAATGAACCGGGATCTGCGCTTCAGCTTCGATTTTGACGGCTTTCGCGGCCCTATCGCGGGGGCGCTGGAAAGCGGTGCGCCCATACATTTGTACCAACATGCCCTGGCCCCGCATCCGCCCTTCACCATCACGGCGGAGGGCGGCGATACCCAGGCCTGGCTGCCCTATACGGAATTTATCGCCACGGGCAACGCGGTCATCCATGGCAACCCCGAACGCCGCAAACATTATCTGGCGGGTTATCTGGAAAAGTTGAAATACACCAACCGCACCTTGCTCGCCTATATCGACCAGATTACGGCGGCAATCCCGGAACCCCGCGTGATCATCTTGCAAAGCGATCACGGCGGCAGCGTGTTTTATAACCATGACGAACTGAAATACAGCTGTGCGGGGGAAAGATACGGCATTCTGTTCGCCATTCAGACCAGGCCCCAGGTGCCCATAATTGGTGATGAAGCGGCCACCGCCTACAACGCCGTCAATATTTATCGTGATATCTTTGCCGCTTATTTCAATCTCCCGACACCGCCTTTGCCCTCACGATCGTTCTTTGCCAGTTGGAACAATTTGCGCAATTTCGAGCCGGTGGATTTGTCGCAGCCGAAATCATGCACATGAACGGTATCAAGTACCTATTTGGGATTTGGCCGCATCAAATGCTGGAACGTCAGAGTAGCGTCGTTATGTAGGATGCGAGGGCAATGTTAGTGTCCATACAATTGGCAGAATGGTAAAACGTGCACGGCGTCATCGAGGGGGAATAGTATTATGGCCAAAAGAGTTCGCCTGATAACAGGTCTCGTATTGTTTGCCTTTTTGACCTGTCATCTGCTGAACCTGTCGTTTGGCCTTAAATCCCTGGCAGCTCTTGACGACTCGCGCCAATGGTTTTTGTATTTTTGGGCAACGCGCGCCGGCGTCGCCCTTTTGGTGGGCTCGATGATGGTCCACATGATGTTTGGCCTGTTCGCGCTGTATAAAAGAAATACCTTGAGGATGAACATGACCGACACGGTCCAGCTTGTCCTGGGTCTGTTGATCTTCCCGTTGCTATTTGGCCATTTGCTGGGGACTGTTATCGGGCCCTTGATGACCGGCACGCGGCAAAGCTATTTTTCCATTTTGACGCTGTTCTGGATTTGGGATCCGGTTCTCGGCCTGAAACAGGTCGTCGTGACGGTCATCACCTGGATCCATGGCTGCATGGGCCTGGTAATCTGGATGCGGATCCAATCCTGGTGGCCCCGGGGTCGCCGGGTTCGTTTATCCACTGGTCGTCGCCATCCCCCTGCTTGCCATGCTGGGCATGGTCGAAGCCGGCAAGGAAGTAATCGAACTCAATAAAATTCCGGAGTTTGCAAATAAAGCCAGGAGCCTTTTGGTGCCCAACAACACCATTAACAATACCCTGGTTGAAATGCTGTGGATCGCTCTGTGGGCGTATATGGCGGTCCTCGCCGCCGTACTTCTGGCCAGGTATTTTCGCCTTGGCAAAGGCCGCGCGACAGTGGGCGTTACCTACGCCGATGGAACCAGGGTGGAAGCCGCCTCCGGCTTGACGCTGCTCGAAATCAGCAGACTGAACAATATACCCCATGCCTCTCTGTGTGGCGGTAAAGGGCGCTGCGGCACCTGCCGAATACAAATTAGCGAGGGCATGGAATTGCTGCCGGATGCGGCCGTACTCGAACAGAAGGTGTTACAAAGGGCAAATGCGGATCCCGACACCCGGCTTGCCTGCCAGTCTATTCCGCGCAGCGGGGAGATAAGGATCGAGCGTTTGCTGCCGCCCTACATCGAACCGAAGGATTTGCGCCGCGCCCGTGCCGCACAAATGGAGCCCGCCGATAGCGATGCGATTGCGGGAGCTGCCAAATGAAGAGCCTAATCAGCATTCTCGCAGTTTTGTGGCTGGTGCTTGGCAGCCTGTCCGCACAAGCACAGACGGCGGCTCTCGACCTGGTAGCGGGAAAGGACGCCGCCCCATCCGCCGCCCAGCCACATTCAGAAGCGGAGCTGCAGGAACTCGTCCGCCTCCTGAGCAATCCCGCGCTGGTGGAGCGGTTGAAGCAACGCTTGCCTGAACCGGACGGAGAGCAGGCCGGCGATCGCCTTTTGGTTACGGGGCTGCAGGAAAAGTTCCAAGAAACGCTTGAACATGTGGAGAATAGATCAAGAGACATCGTTCACGCTTTGGCCAAACTTCACCGCTTGCCGCGGGCTCTGGCAAAAGGCTGGGGCAAGAACATGGCGGCGAGTGATTTTTTGCAATCGGCGATTTACGTCGTCATATTCTTGTTTGGTGGTTTTGGCCTTGAATGGCTCTATTGGAGTTATCTGTCGACCACTTTGACACGGATCGAACTCTCAAGACCCAAGACTTATGGCTCCGTTCTGAAAGCCGCCATGCTTCGCGCCGCACTACTGTTCGGAAGTATCGCAGTATTTGCTTTTGGCAGCGTCGGTCTGTTTGTCGCATTTGATTGGTCGCCATTCATCGATCACATTGTGCTTTCTCTGCTGGCCGGCATCATCGGCATGCGGTTCGTTATCATGATCGCTGTATTTCTCCTGGCACCGAAAGTGGACGATTTGAGATTGATGCCCCTGGAAACCGCGGCGGCAAGGAACATTTACAATTGGATTTTGGCAGTTAGCGGTGTCGGCCTGCTCGGCTACTTGTGTGTCGGCATTATCCGAGGCATGGCCGTCTCGGCGCCATCTTTGCTAGCCGTCGAATCTTTCGTTGGTTTGGTGTTTGCGTCTGTCCTGATGGCTGCATTTTGGCGATCCGAAACCATGCGCCGCGGCCTTTCAGGCGCCATTGGGAGCGTCGAAGCCGCAGTAGATATCGCGCCCTTGCCGACACCGGGGAATTTCAAGCTCGTATTTTCGAGTGCCGTGGTCTTGGTTGTTTTCATTTTATGGCTGCTTGGCATCTACAATTTGATGTGGACATTGGTGATTTTGGGCGTGCTGTTTCCAGCCATCGCGTTATCCCACATCATGGTCGATCACATTTTCGACAATCTTGAAGATGACGAGCCCGAGTCCGCGGAACAGGAAGAAGTACAGGAAGATGGCCATGGCCACGAAGACAGCCCTTTACCAGAGCCGCCAAGCCACTATCAGTTATATCGTCCCATCGCCGAGAGATTAATCCGGTTTCTCCTGGTGATCATCGCTGTCCTGACACTTGGCGTGGTTTGGGACGTCACCTCAATGCTGCAATCGACATCGAATTCACTCGCGGAGAAAGTGTTTGGAATCCTCATCGATATTGTCTTTGCCATGCTCATCGCCGATTTCATTTGGACATGGGCAAAGACCGCAATCGAACAAAAACTTGCCTCTTTCCCACCTCTGGTTCCCGGCCATCCGCCCGGCCCGGAGGCGCGCATGGCCACATTGCTTCCGATGATCAAAAAGGTCTTGATGTTTACCATCTTCATCATGGCGGCCCTGATTGTTCTGTCGTCGCTTGGTGTCAATATCGGGCCGATCCTGGCTGGCGCGGGCGTTGTAGGCATTGCCTTGGGCTTTGGCGCCCAGGCCCTGGTGAAAGATATATTCTCTGGTGTGTTCTTTTTGATCGATGATGCATTTCGGGTTGGCGAGTACATCGAAATGGGCGATTTGCGGGGCACTGTCGAGGCTGTATCCATCCGCTCGCTGCGCGTCCGTCACCATCGGGGCGCTTTGCACACTATTCCCTATGGCGAGTTAAAATCCCTGACAAGTTACAGCCGGGACTGGGTCATCATGAAGCTTGAGTTCAGGGTGCCGTTTGATACCGACGTCAAGGTGTTCAAGAAAATCGTCAAAAAGGTCGGCGCCAAATTGCAGGACAATGAGGACTACGGACATCATATTATTGAGCCCCTCAAATCCCAGGGCGTACGGCGGATGGAGGAATTCAATATGGTGCTTGGCGTCAAATTCATGGCGGTTCCCGGCGAACAATGGACCATCCGGCGCGATACCTATCAACAGCTCCGCGATGAGATGGAGAAAAACGGCATAAAATTCGCAACCCGCAACGTCCAAGTTGAAGTGGTCAGCGATAAGGTGCTGACAGAGCAAGAGGAACTAGCGGCGGCAAGCGCGGCGCAATATGTAACCGAAAAACAGGGTCCGGCAAAACCTGCGCCCGATGAACCCTAAAGGCTAGCCAGCGGACTACCCGGGAATTCCCGCGTTCAATTCGATGATGTTATTCATCCACCACGCGGTCGGAATGGTAGAAGGACCAGATCAGGCCCAGGCTGGCGCCCCAGGTTAAGTTCTCGCGGAACAGGGGGCTGTCTTCGTTGGCGGCGCCGCCGTGGGAATTGATGTCGGCGGCGGCGAACAGTTTGAGGCGTTTGCCGAGGGGGCGCAGGAGCAGCAGGCGCAGGCGGCTGCCCAGATAGCCCCCCTGCCCGTCATAGGCCGGGCGGGCCGCGGTGGCGAAGGGGGCGTCGACCTGATAGAAAAAATCCTGCAGCTTTTCGTCGGCGAAGATCACGGACAGGCCCAGTTTCAGCTTGGTTCCGCTGGCAAACATATTTTCATGTTGATAGGCCAATTGCGGCTCGATCAGGAAACCTTGATGCTCGACGCTGGAGAAGTCGGTGGAAAACACCGCCCGTAGCGGTAATTCCAAATCAACCTTGGCCCAGCGCGCCGCCCGCGCCAGGGTCCATTGTATCCGCGGGCCGAATTCGGCCAGATAATCCAGATCGGGCATGCCGATGCGGGCATCGTTGTCATCGGAATCCGCATCCAGCGAGCCGCCCAGGGAGACATCCAATTCAAAATCGCGGCTATGGAGCACCCGGCCCCGCAAGCCCCGGCTGTCGGCCCGGAAGACTTTGCCCCGATAGACCGGAAAGGGCAGAACGATGCCGTTGAAATGATTTTGCCCCGCCGCCGGGTAATCCGGCAAATAACCCCCGCCGCCCGCCAGCCCCAGTTCGAACAACGGCTTTTCCTTTGCCGTCGCGGCTCCCGCCACGACGGAGATCAGCAGAATCAGGGCCGTAAATCGGCTGGGGTTCGGCATCATTATTATTCCGGCACATTCACAAAGGACGCGCGGTTCTTCTAGCAATAAAGCCGTTGCAATAGCAAAGAGGATGCAAAATTGTGGCGGCGACAGGATGCCGCTTGACATCGTTGCGCAAACAGCTATTTAAACAGTACCAATTTGGTCCTGTATATGAGGTGGCCCATGATCCGCCTGAATAAAATGACAGATTACGCCGTTGTCATGTTGATCCATATGGTCGGCGGCGACGACAGGAAGGTGACGGCGGCACGGATGGCGCTGGACTCCGGCGTGCCCCTGCCCTCTGTCTCCAAGCTGTTGAAAGAATTGAGCAAAGCCGGGATATTGGTATCACACCGGGGCGCCAGCGGGGGTTACAGCCTGGGCCGGGCGGCCAAGGATATATCGGTGGCGGAGATTGTCACCGCCCTGGAAGGCCCCATAGCCTTGACCGCCTGCATCGACGGTGCCGATATCTCGTGCGGCTCCCGCCCATTGTGCGCCATGAGCGGCCACTGGAACCATGTCAACCGGGCCATTGAAGGCGCCCTGCAAAGCGTCAGCCTGGCCGACATGTTACCCCGGCCATTCGCTTTCAAGCCGGCCCCGGACGATCTAAGATCACAAATTAAGACTGGTGTTCAACACTCTGATATCAAAGACGAAACACAATTTACGAGGGCGCCTTCATGAGCTATACGGCGGAAACGGCCGAACAGGTCTCTTCGATTGCCGGGGACAAGTACAAATACGGCTTCGTCACCGATATCGAGTCCGAGTTGGCCCCCATGGGCCTGAACGAGGACATCATACGCTTTATCTCGGCCAAGAAGAACGAACCGGACTGGCTGTTGCAATGGCGCCTGCGCGCCTATGAACGATGGCTGGGCATGGAGGAGCCGTCCTGGGCCAAGGTTGAATACCCGGATATCGATTTCCAGGATGCCTATTACTACGCCGCGCCGAAATCCATGGACGACGGCCCGAAAAGCCTGGACGAAGTCGACCCCGAATTGCTGCGCACCTATGAAAAGCTGGGCATCCCCCTGCACGAACAGCAGATGCTGGCCGGCGTCGCCGTGGATGCGGTGTTCGACAGCGTCTCGGTCGCCACCACGTTCCGCAAGGAACTGGCCAAGGCCGGGGTGATTTTTTGCCCGATCTCGGAAGCGGTGCAGGACCATCCCGATTTGGTGCGAAAATACCTCGGCTCCGTCGTGCCCTATTCCGATAACTTCTACGCCACCCTGAACTCGGCGGTCTTTACGGACGGTTCATTTGTTTATATCCCCAAGGGCGTGCGCTGCCCCATGGAGTTGTCCACCTATTTCCGCATTAATGAGGCCAATACGGGACAGTTCGAACGCACCCTGATCATCGCCGACGAGGGCAGTTATGTCTCGTATCTGGAGGGCTGCACCGCCCCCATGCGGGACGAAAACCAGTTGCATGCCGCCGTGGTTGAATTGGTGTTGCTGGACGATGCCGAAATTAAATATTCCACAGTGCAGAACTGGTATCCGGGCGACGCGGAGGGCAAGGGCGGGATCTATAATTTCGTCACCAAGCGGGCCGCGTGCCGGGGCCGCAATTCAAAGGTCTCGTGGACCCAGGTGGAAACCGGCTCCGCCATCACCTGGAAATATCCCAGTTGTATCCTGCAGGGCGACAATTCGGTGGGTGAATTCTATTCCGTCGCCATCACCAACAACCTGCAGCAAGCCGATACGGGCACCAAGATGATCCATATTGGAAAAAACACCTCCTCGACCATCATCGCCAAGGGGATTTCCGCCGGGCGCAGCCAAAGCACCTACCGCGGCCTGGTGCGGATGCAGCCGGGCGCCAAGGGCGGGCGCAACTATACCCAATGCGACAGCTTGCTGATCGGCGATAAATGCAGCGCCCACACGGTACCCTATATCGAAAACCGCAACCGCACGGCGCAGATCGAACACGAGGCGACGACAGCGAAAATCAGCGAGGATCAGTTGTTTTATTGCCGCCAACGGGGCCTGTCGGACGAAGAAGCACTGTCCATGATCGTCAATGGTTTCTGCAAGCAGGTCTTGCAGGAATTGCCCATGGAATTCGCCGTCGAGGCGCAAAAACTGGTTGGTATCTCACTGGAAGGCAGCGTCGGTTAGGAATATGGGTAAGATGTTGGAAATTAGGGGCCTGCACGCCTCCGTCGATGGTACGGAGATACTCAAGGGTATCGATCTGTCCATTGGCATCGGCGAAGTGCATGCCATCATGGGCCCCAATGGGTCGGGCAAGAGCACCTTGTCCTACGTCATCTCTGGGCGGGACGGCTATGAAATTACCGCCGGTTCCATCACCTATCAGGGCCAGGATCTGGCGGAACTGGCCATCGAGGAACGGGCCGCGCAAGGCATCTTCCTGGGCTTTCAATATCCGGTCGAACTGCCCGGTGTCTCGTCCACCACGTTTTTGAAGACCGCCGTCAACGCGCTGCGCCGCCAGCGCGGCGAAGACGAGCTCGATGCGGTGCAATTCATGAAGCGCCTGCGCCAGCATACCGCCGATTTAAACATCAATGACGATATGCTGCGGCGCGGGGTCAACGTCGGCTTCTCCGGCGGCGAGAAAAAGCGCAACGAAATACTGCAAATGGCGTTGTTGGAGCCCAAATTGGCGGTGTTGGATGAAACCGACAGCGGCCTGGATATCGATGCATTGAAGGTGGTCGCCGCGGGCGTCAACGCCATGCGCGGGCCGACCCGGTCCATGCTGGTGATCACCCATTACCAGCGCCTGTTGGATTACATCGTGCCCGATTACGTCCACGTGCTGGCCCATGGCCGCATCGCCCGTTCGGGTGGCAAGGAACTGGCGCTGGAACTGGAAGAAAAAGGCTATGGCGAATTCCTCGACGGTGAGAAGGCAGCGTAGAGGATGTCCCTGCAAGCCTATCAGGATAGTTTAGCGGGCCGCCTGCCCGGCGCCGGCCTGCCCTGGCTGGACACCCTGCGGGCGGATGCGGCGGCGCGGTTCGACGCCACCGGCCTGCCCGACCGCAAGGTGGAGGAGTGGCGTTATACCTCCCTGAAGCCGATCCAGGACCGATTGTTTGCCGCCAGCGCGGGCCAAACGGGCGAGGTGCCTACCGCCCTGCTGGCGAACAGCCATCGGATAGTTTTTACCAACGGCGTCCTGCACGCCGCCGCCACTGATCTGCCACAGGGCGTTCGTCTGCTGGGCATGGCCAGGGCCATGGCGGATATGCCGGAATTGCTCGCCGGCCGCCTGGGCCAGGTGCCCACGGGCCAGGAATTGCCCCTGCCCGCGCTGAACCAAGCCTTGAGCCAGGATGGTTACGTCCTGGCGCTGGAACCCGGCGTGACCGTGCAGCGGCCCATCGAAGTGCTGTTTTTGACCAGCCAGGGAACATCCTATCCGCGCAACCTGATACTGGCCGGCGCCGGCGCCCGGGCCACCGTGGTCGAACATTATCTGGGCCAAGGTGGCGAAGAGGGCTATTTCGTCAACGCCGTCACGGAAGTTCAGGCGGCGGCGGGCGCGCATCTGCGGCGTTACAAGATCCAGCAGGAGACAATCGGCGCCAGCCATATGGCCACCCTGGCGGGACAATTGGACGGCGACGCCGAAATGGAGAATTTCGATCTGAATTTAGGCGGCGGGCTAGTCCGCAGCGAGATTCATTTGGCCCTGCAAGGCGCCGGCGCGGAAGCAACCTTGAACGGGATCTATCTGTTGCGCGGCAAGCAGCATTGCGACAATGCCATCTGGATGGACCACGTGGTTGGCGGCAACAGCAGCCAGCAGGATTACCGCGGAATTCTGGATGACAAGGCGCACGCCGTCTTCCAGGGGAAAATCACGGTGCGCCGGGATGCCCAAGGCATCGAAGGGCATCAGTTGAACAAGACCCTTCTGCTTTCGGACCAGGCGGAAATCGACAGCAAGCCGGAACTGGAAATCCTGGCCGACGATGTCAAATGCAGCCACGGCGCGACCGCCGGCGAATTGGATGAAAGCGGCCTGTTCTACATGCGCTCCCGCGGTATTCCCGAGGCCGAGGCGCGGCAGTTGCTGCTGGGGGCATTTGTCGCCCAGACCCTGGATAAGATCAGCGATGACGCGGTGCGCGGCATTATGGAACGCCTGGCCGCCGATTGGATGGCGTCATGAATGTGATCGGACAGCCTGCCCGCCAGGCGGGCCATAATATCGAGGGCGGCTTCGATGTGGAGCGGATCCGACAGGATTTCCCAATCCTAAGCCGTCAGGTCCATGGCAAGCCATTGGTCTATTTCGACAGTGGCGCCTCGGCCCAGAAGCCGCGCGCCGTGATCGATGCCATGACCGAGGTTCTGGAAAACGAATACACCAACGTCCATCGTGGCGCCCATTATCTCAGCCAAACCCTGACCGACCGCTATGAAGGGGTGCGCGAAACGATCGCCCGCTTCATCAATGCGCCGTCGGAAGATCAGATCGTGATCACCCGCAATTCGACCGATGCCATCAACCTTGTCGCCGCCACCTATGGCCGGAAATTTCTGGGCCAGGGCGATGGCGTCGTCGTCAGCGCCATGGAACACCACGCCAATATCGTGCCCTGGCAAATGCTGCGCGATGAAAAAGGCATCGAATTGAAGGTCGCGCCCATTGACGATACGGGGGTATTGGATCTGGACGCCTTTGCCGCCTTGCTGGAGGGAAACACCAAGCTTGTGGCGATCACCCATTGCTCCAACGTCCTGGGCACCATGGTGCCGGCGGCCGAGATTGTCCGTCTGGCCCATCACCGCGGCATCCCCGTGCTGTTCGACGGCAGCCAGGCCGTTGTCCACAGCACCGTTGACGTGCAGGCGTTGGATGCGGATTTTTACGTCTTCACCGGACACAAGCTGTATGGCCCCAACGCCATTGGCGTGTTGTACGGCAAGGCTGATCTGTTGGCGCAAATGCCGCCCTATCAGGGTGGCGGCGACATGATCGCCAAGGTGACCTTCGAGAAAACCACCTACCAGGAACCGCCTCATCGCTTCGAGGCCGGCACCCCGGCCATTGTCGAGGCTATCGGCCTGGGCGCGGCCATGGATTACGTCTCGGCCATCGGCATGGAAAATATCGCGGCCCACGAAAAATCGCTGTTGGCCTATGCCACGGAACGCCTGACGGCAATGCCCGATATTCAATTGTTTGGCACGGCGCCCGGGAAAGCGGCGATCCTGTCTTTCATACAACAGGGTATCCACCCCTTCGATACAGCCGCCGCCTTGGACCGCGCCGGCGTTGCGGTTCGGGTTGGCC
>JAKZRK010000337.1:0-13716 GCA_047518225.1 Alphaproteobacteria bacterium
CTCTACAATGCCCAGTGGATCGTCGAAAAGAACGGCTACCTGAGCCCCGCTCAAGCTCGTCAGGCGTGGCACGCCGCGATCTCAATCAGGCCCGCCGCGTGAGACAAACTTGTGTCCAAGGAACCGGGTGCGCTACACACAATTCTCCCACTTTGGCTGAAGTTTTTCAATCCAGAGCAGAATGCGCATATCACATGTTTCCAAGACCCTCTTCATGGAATGTCGTGCGACTGATGGCTTATCGCTCGCCCATATTTCTGCAAAGGCGGTTCGAGCGATTTGATTCGCCCGATAATCAGCAACGCTACTCTTTAGGATTCTCTCAAGCCAAAAATCGGTTGGAGGTTTACCCAGAAAACACTCCCAAAGAGTGTCTGCGCGGGCGCTCTTGTCACAAAATGCAAGAAGTGTCAACGCCGGAGTAAATTCGGGCCATGGATTATATGGCCGCCCTCGACGGCAATTTGGATGTTGCCAATCCGGGCGGCCTGGACGATGAGCGTTTCGCCCACGTTTTACGCAATGAGGGCAAGCGGGCCGAACAGGCAAGCGACGAGGCCAAGGACTACCTCGCCGATGAACGCGATAACCGCCCTGAAAGGGTGGAGCGCTCCGAGAGGCCCAAACCCGATCACCCGGAGAATGATATCGACGCCGAGCGTTCCGACACCAATCAGCCGCGGGCCGAGCAGCCCCGCGCCGATGACAAACATGGCGACGAGAACCAAGGCGACGCGGAAGATGATGGGCCGCTGCAACATGCCCGCGCCGACAGTTCCGCAGCCGAAATAATCCAGCTTCCCGCTGCGGAAGTTGGGCTACCCACCACGGTGGACGTAGACCAACATCGCCAAGGGGCGCCGGCTCTGCCAGCCGCCGCGACAACGGGACAACAAGTCGCCGATGCCGCCCGCACGGAGGCCGCGGCCGGCATCAAGCAGCCAAAAGCCGCCGAAACCTTGAACAATCTTGTCAACCAGGCCGCGTCGAAACCGGCGCCAAGGCCCCAGGCGGCGCTGCCCGGCAACCCCGATCCCCTGGCGGACGGTACATTGCCGGTCCCCCTGCAGAAAAAGCTGCACCCAGCCAATTACCAAGCTGAAAGTGCGGGCACGGGCAAGAGCGATGACAACGGGCCAAAGCTGGCACAGCAGGTCCAGGTTCAGGTGAAACAGCAGAACGCACCACACCTGCGCGGCGGTCGAGCCAAGCATGGCGGCGATATACTGTCCGATGCCCTGCCCCGGCCGCAAACAGTTCAGACCGCCGCCGGCAACGCCTTTGGGCAGCAATTGTCCAACGCCACGCAGCCATCAACAAATCCGGCCGCGAATGCCGCGAATGTGGCGGGCATCGCCAGTTCAGACGGCGGCGCCGCGATCCAGAATTTGCAACTCTCCGTTTCGCCCGAACGCACCGGTCAAGCCGAATTACCGATGCTGGCGGTTCGAGCCGGCGGCAACCCGTCCCCTACGCCCCCGGCGCCGCAACCTTTGTCCGGCCTGCCCATGGATGGCGAGGGTAAGTCGAGCATGGCCGGCTTGGGCGAGGATGGCGGCAAATCAGGCGGCAACAGCGCAAATTCAGTCAGCACCGCCTCCGCCGCCAGCGGCACGAAGGCCGCAACAATGGTCCAGCAAAACGCTGCCGCGGATGTTCGCAGCCCGGGCATCCAGGTCGCCATGCATCTGTCCAGGGCTGTGCAAAACGGTATCAACCGCCTGACCATTCGACTGGATCCGGCCGAGTTGGGCCGGGTCGAAGTGAAGCTGGAGATTGGCCACGACGGCCGTGCGATCGCATGGGTCGCCGCCGAACGCCCTGAGACCCTGGAATTATTGCAGCGGGATGCGCGGGCCTTGGAGCGGGCCTTGCAACAGGCCGGATTGCAAACCGATGCCGACAGTTTGAGCTTCTCGCTTTCGCAGGGCGATCAGCAAGGCGGCGCCCTGGCGGACGGCTCCGGCAATGGCGCCGATAATGGCAAGGGCGGCGGCAATGGCCAGCCCGATGACGGGACACCTGCCGATGACGGCGACGTCCTGCCGCAGGTGGCTTCGAACCGCGCCTTGGATATCAGTGTATAGGGAGGATTAGAAAATGCATGCCGCAACAATCGGGGCCAGCCAGCTTGGCACCACCGCCGCCACCAGCGCCGCGGATGCTAAGTTGGCGGACAATTTCGATACTTTCCTGAAACTGCTGACAACCCAGTTGGTGCATCAGGATCCCCTGGACCCCATGGACGCCACTCAGTTCACCGAGCAATTGACGCAGTTCAGCCAGGTCGAACAATCCATCCAAGCCAACAAGAATTTAGAGCAATTGCTGGCATTGGCATCGGCTAATACCGCCGCCGACGCGGTCTCGTATCTAGGTAAAAATATCCAGGCGGTGGGCAAGACCAACATGCTTAGCAACGGCAAGGCGGAATACCAATACCGGCTGCCGGAGAATGCGGCCAGCACATCGATCAGGATTTCCGATGGTTCCGGCAAATTGGTCTATGCCACCACGGGCAGTCTTGATGCGGGAACCCACGACTTCACTTGGGACGGCAAAGACAGTCAAGGCAACACCCTGGTCGAGGGGCCCTACACCATCGCGGTCAACTCGTTGAATTCCGCGGGCGAGGCAATCGCGGTCGAGAACTATGTTTCCGGCGCCGTCACCAGCATCGAGATCGACGAAACCGGTGTCCATTTGATGCTGCAGGATGTCCCCATACCAAGCACCTCGGTGCGTAATGTCAGCGAGCCAATTGAGGCGGCTGGCGCTTAAGTAACCGCGACGAAGAAATGAGCAGATTGTACCACGATCGCACCGCCCAGCGCGGCGCACATCAGTTAAGGAGAATATCATGAGTCTTTATGGCGCCTTATTTTTAGGTGTTTCCGCCCTTGCCGCCCAAAGTCAATCCATGGGCATCATCGCGGACAACATTACCAATGTGAACACCATTGGCTACAAAACCACCCGTGCCGCTTTCTCCACCCTGGTGACGTCCAGCGGTTCCGCCTCTAAATATTCGCCGGGCGGCGTCTCATCCAATCCAACCGGTTTGGTCGACCGCCAGGGCCTGTTACAAGCGTCCACGTCGCCCACCGATCTGGCGGTCACCGGCAAAGGTTTCTTCGTCGTCAATACCGCGCAGACCCCATCGGGGACGAAGGGCACCTATCTTTATACCCGGGCCGGATCATTTACCGCCGATTCCAGCGGTTATCTCCAAAATACAGGTGGCTATTTTCTGCAAGGCTACCCCTTCGATGCGAATGGGGCCCTGCCCAGCAACCGCAGCCTGGCATCGATGGAATCCATCAATATCAATAATTTGACCGGCACGGCGTCGCCGACCACGACCATGGCAATATCCGCCAACCTGAACTCCGACCAAACCCCCGTCGCCTATACTTTCGGCGATATGTCAGCGGCCACGGTGACGCCGGACTTCGAACGTTCGGTACAGATATTTGACTCCAAGGGCGGCACCCGGGCCCTGACCTTCGCTTTCGTCCGCGATAACGCCCTGGCCGCCAATCAGTGGTCGGTGGAGATTTATGCCAACCCTAAGACCGATGTCACCAACGCCAACGGCCTGCTGAACACCGTCGGCACCTCGCTATTGGCCTTCAACACGGACGGCACCATCGATACCGCGACCACGAATTTGCCGACAACTTTGTCCATCACCACCTGGGCCGCGGCACTGGGACTCGCCAACTCTTCCATCGCCATCAATTACGGCACCAACGCCAAGGCTGAAGGCCTGACCCAGTTTGCCAACCCGTCGGCGCTGATTTCCAGTGATACCAACGGCGCGGTCTACGGCGCCCTGACCGGCGTCGGCGTATCCGACGAAGGCGTCGTCACGGCATTGTTCGACAACGGCACACGGCAGGACATCTATAAATTGGCCCTGGCCCTGTTTCCCAACGTCAACGGCCTGGAGGGACGCAGCGGCAATGCCTATATCGGAAGTATCAAGGCCGGCGATTTGACCCTGCAGGATGCCGGGAGCGGTGGCTCCGGTTTGATCGCGGCTTCCAATTTGGAAGCATCCACGGTTGATTTGGCCGAAGAGTTCTCCGTCATGATCCAGACGCAACAGGCTTATTCGGCCTCCGCCCGAATAATTACGTCGGCCGATGAAATGCTGGATGAGCTGATCAGACTAGCCCGATATGGACGCCATGGGGCCGGTTCGCCTGCGGGACGTGGATGAATCGCAATCCGAAATCGTGGCCACCGCCAAGGATCTCGCCGACCGCGGCGAAATCATGCTGGCGGACAACAAAGAAGACGACGAGTTGATCTACTGATGGGCGGGGAGGGATAAATCAATGGCAAAATTCCTTTTCGACAATCAATTCGATGTCGATAGCAACGGTAAAATCAAGCCGGATGACACGCCGCCAGCTTTGTATACCGAAGCAGACCTTGCCGCGGCCCGGGGCGAGGCGCAACAGATCGGCTTGGCCGCCGGCAAACAAGAAGCCATGGGCGAGATTGAGAATTTGGCCGCCCATACATTGCAGAATATCGCGGCGGGAATTGGCAACATCGGCGCAAAGCATGAACAGGCTGTTCTGGCCTTGAAACAAGAGGCCGCCCAATTGGCCATGGTCATCGCCGGCAAGCTGGCCCCGGCCCTGTTGCAGAGCCAACCCTTGTACGAGATCAGGAGTTTGATCACGGAATGCCTGGAACTGGTCCCGAACGAGCCCCGGATCGTGGTCCGCATTAACGAATCCCTGGTTGAATATTTGGCGGAGGATATCGATCAATTGGCGGTCCGCGGCGGTTTTCAAGGCAGCGTGGTCCTGTTGGGCGAAGCAGATTTGACCAATGCCGATTGCCGGGTCGAATGGGCCGACGGCGGAGCAGAGCGCAATGTGGAAGCCTTGTTCCAGAAAATCGAAACCGCGGTAGACCGCTATTGCGCCAACATCGCCGACCAAATTGACCAAATTGAACAGGCAATTCAGACGGACGAAGCCATGGCCGGGCATCGCGACGCCGATCCGGACATGATCGAATCCGATCAAAACGGGGAAAACCTCCTCGCGGCGGAATCGCAAAACGACGAAGATCCGTTTCCCCTGCCGCCCGGTGCCGAAAATATCGGCGTCGTGGAAAATCCGCTACCGCCACTGGCGCGGGCCGCTAGCCCGGTTCCGCCCACCCATGATGGCACCGAGCCCGCAATGACGCCAACAGACACGACAGAGCCGTAGGAGAACCTGATGGCCGAGGACGACGAACAGACCGGCGACGGACAGACCGACGACGATATGACCATGGAAGAAGCCATGGCGGCCGAGGCGGCGGGTGCTCCGGAAACCGCCGCCGCTCCTGAATTGGAAGAGGCTTCGGATCAAAATTCCGAGGGCGGCGCGGCGCAGCCGTCTAATGCGGAGGGGATTGATGACTGTCAGCACGCCGCCACCGAATTAGCCGCCGTCTACAACGTTCCCGTCAAAGTTTCAGCCGTGCTGGGCCGATCGACCATGCAAGTCAGTTCGTTGCTCAAGATGGGCCAGGGCGCGGTCATCGAATTGGACCGCAAAGTCGGCGAAGCTATTGATATATATGTCAACAATCGCCTGGTGGCGCGGGGCGAGGTGGTCGTGGTTGATGAACGCCTAGGCGTCACCATGACCGAAATCATCAAGGGCGATAAGGCCTAGACATGGCCAGAGCAAAGACATTGCCCCAAAAACGTGGCAGCTTAACCTCTCTCACCACCGTCATTGGTTTGTTGTCGGGCTTCGCACTTGTGATTGCCGCCGTGTTTTGGGGCGGCTCGCCGGCGTCGTTTTTCGATGGCCCGGCGCTGTTGATCGTCTTTGGCGGCACATTTGCCGTCACCCTGGCGTCGTATTCATTGGCCGACATTGCACGGGCTTTTGGCGCCATGGGCCAGGTGATCGTACACCGCAACCACGATCCCAGCCAGGCTGCCTATCGGATCGTGGAATTTGCGGAACAGGCGCGTCACGGCGGCGTGCTGGGCTTGCAGGACCGCCTGCATAAAGTGAAATCCGAGCCATTTCTGATGAAGGCCATGGCAATGGTTGTGGATGGCACGCCGGGCGAAACCATCGAGCGCATCATGCGCCGCGAAGTCGACACCAATGCCAACCGGCAACAAACCTCGGCCGATGTCTTCAGCAAGGCGGCCGAAATATCCCCAGCCATGGGACTGATCGGCACCCTGGTCGGTTTGGTGCAGATGCTGGGCAACCTAAACGATCCCTCGACGATCGGACCGGCCATGGCCATTGCCTTGTTAACGACATTCTACGGCGCGGTGCTTTCCAACATGGTGTTCGCCCCCTTGGCGACCAAGCTGGAACGCTCCAGCGACGGCGAAGCCCTGGTGCATAACGTTTATCTGACCGGCGCGGCCTCGATCGGGCGGCAGGAAAATCCACGACGGCTGGAAATGCTGCTGAATGCCATGCTGCCGCCGACCCATCGAATTCAATATTTTGACTGAGCAGGATTTGGAGTTCCTACAATGCGTTTATTGATCATTGGCAACCTTGACGGCCAGGTCGCGGCGGCGACCCAAATCGCCATGCAGCGGGGCGCCAAGGTCGCGCATGCCGGAACAGCCGAAATCGCCCTGGAGCATCTGCGCGCGGGCCGTGGCGCCGACATGGCGATGATGGAAGTTGATCTGGACATCAAGCAGTTCATCGAGAGTCTGGACCGGGAACGCATCTCCATACCCGTGGTCGCCTGCGGCATCGAAACCGATCCCGAGACCGCCGCCGCCGCGATCCGGGCCGGCGCCAAGGAATATGTCCCCCTGCCGCCCGACCCGGAGTTGATTGCGGCTGTTCTGGAGGCGGTAACGGAAGAAAATCAGTCGATGATTTTCCAGGATCCGGCCTTTGCCTCCGTCGTCAGCCTGGCCGACCAGGTAGCCAAGAGTGAAGCCAGCATTCTGATTACCGGCGCGTCGGGCAGCGGCAAGGAACTGATGGCCCGGTACGTACACGAGAACAGCCGCAGGGGCCCAACGTCAGTTTATCACGGTCAACTGTGCCGCTATCCCGGAAAATCTCTTGGAATCAGAGCTGTTCGGCCATGAGAAAGGCGCTTTCACGGGCGCCATCGCGCGCCGCATAGGCAAGTTCGAGGAAGCCGACGGCGGCAGCCTGCTGTTGGACGAAATCAGCGAGATGGAGCCTCGTCTGCAAGCCAAGTTACTGCGCGCCATTCAGGAGCGCGAAATCGACCGTATCGGCGGCGGCCGACCCATTAAAATCAACATTCGCCTGATTGCCACCTCCAACCGCGATCTCGTCGAAGCGGTCAAGAACGGCACATTTCGCGAAGATCTACTGTTTCGCCTGAACGTGGTCAATCTGCGGGTCCCTTCCCTGCACGAACGGCCCGCGGACATCGCCCTGCTGGCCAGGCATTTCGCGAAAAAATACGCCGACGCCAACGGCATGGCCCAGCGCGCGGTGGCGGCGGAAACCATCGCGCTGCTCGAAACCCTGCCTTGGCCGGGCAATGTGCGGGAGCTGGAGAATACCATTCATCGCGCCATCCTGATGGCCAGCGGTGCGGAGATCACCACGGATGCCATTATGACGCCTGATGGCCAGGCAACCCCGACCGGCGGCGGGCATCAAAATACCGGTGCCAATGGCGTCGATGGGGCAGCGGGCAAAGATAACGAGGGCGCCGATCAGACCTCCCGCCTTGTTGGGCGCACGGTGGCGGATGTGGAACGGGATTTGATTATCGATACGCTGTATCACTGCTTGGGCAACCGCACCCATGCCGCCAACATTCTAGGCATATCGATCCGCACGTTGCGCAACAAACTGAAATTATACACCGACGATGGCGTGCATGTGCCGGTGCCCGGTGAATCCAGCGGCGCCAACGTTTAGAGCTGCCGGAAATATTTCGGTAAATGAGCGATTCATCCACAGATCGCGGGGTCCCGGCCCTGCCCGCGCCGGGCGGCGAGGGCGAAAGCGAGGCCGGGGCCGCGCCCGGGCCGGACTTTGGCGCCATTGCGTTAACTGTGTTTATGCGCATGCGCCAGGGCGATATAGCCCTGGCCCTGGGCGTTTCCGCCATTCTGGTGGTCTTGATCCTGCCCTTGCCCAGTTGGCTATTGGATGTGGCCTTGGCCATATCCATCACCTTTGCGGTGATGATCCTGATGACTTGCCTGTTCATCAGCCGGCCGTTGGAGTTTTCGTCATTTCCAACGGTATTGTTGATCGCGACAATGTTGCGATTGTCGCTTAATTTGGCGTCGACCCGGCTGATATTGGCGGATGGCCATGAAGGCAGCCATGCCGCGGGCCGGGTGATCGAGGCCTTTGGCCACTTCGTCATGGGAGGCAATTTCGTCATTGGGGTGATCGTTTTCTCCATCCTGATCATTGTTAATTTCATCGTCATCACCAAGGGTTCCGGCCGCATCGCCGAGGTCGCCGCCCGTTTCAGCCTGGACGCCATGCCGGGCAAGCAGATGGCCATCGACGCGGATCTATCAGCCGGCCTGATCAACGAGGATGACGCCCGCACGCGCCGCCGGAACCTGGAGGATGAAAGCACCTTCTTTGGAGCCATGGACGGTGCCGCGAAGTTCGTCCGCGGTGACGCCATGGCCGGTTTACTAATCACCTTTATCAACATTATCGGCGGCATCATCGTCGGCATGGCGCAAAACGACATGAGCTTTTCCGATGCCACTGAAACGTACACATTGCTGACGGTCGGCGATGGCCTGGTGTCGCAAATTCCGGCCCTGATCGTCTCCACCGCGTCCGGCTTGCTGGTTTCAAAAGCCGGCGTTGTCGGATCCGCCGACAAGGCGCTGTTCGGGCAATTAT
Source organism: Alphaproteobacteria bacterium (assembly GCA_047518225.1). Lineage (GTDB taxonomy): Bacteria > Pseudomonadota > Alphaproteobacteria. The sequence continues at coordinate 8,874 of JAKZRK010000337.1, forward strand.
CGAGTTATCCCAAGGCCATGGGACTGGTCAGTTTTCTGTTGCTCTGTCTGTCCTTGTTGCCCGGCCTGCCCTTGCTGCCGTTCCTGATACTCTCGATCATCACCGGCACCCTCACTTGGCGCCTGATGCGGCAGAATAGTCTGGTGGAAACCGAGGCGGCCGATGCCGCACAAAAGGAAATGGACGAAGCGGAACCCCTGGAAGAGCCCATTTCCACGGCTCTGGCAATCGATGAATTGCGTATCGAGCTGGGCTACGGCCTGCTGTCCCTGATCAATGATACCCGCGGCCACCGTCTGACCGAACAGATCAAGGCCCTGCGCCGGCAAATCGCGGGCGATATGGGTTTCATCATGCCGTCGGTGCGGATCCTGGACAACATGCAACTGCCGGCCAGTGTCTACGCCTTGCGGATCAAGGAAGTCGAGGCGGGCCGGGGCGAAATCCGTCCGGACAAGCTGCTGGTCATGGACCCCCAGGGTGGTTCCATCGACGTGCAGGGCGAGGCCACGACCGAACCGACCTTTGGCTTGCCGGCCATGTGGGTCGAGGAAGCGTTGCGGGAGGAGGCCAGCTTCCGCGGTTACACGGTGGTCGATCCGCCTACCGTCATCACCACCCATCTGACCGAGGTTATGCGCGAAAACATGTCCGATCTGTTGTCTTATGCCGCGACGCAAAGACTGCTCGACGACCTGCCCCACGAACATCACAAGCTGGTGGAGGATGTCGTTCCCGCGCAGCTATCGGTGACCGCCGTGCAACGGATTCTGCGACGGCTGCTGGCGGAGCGGATATCGATTCGTGATCTGCCCACCATTCTTGAAGGCATCGCCGAGGCCGTCGCATTCACCCAGAATGTGGTGCAAATCGCCGAGCATGTGCGGTCACGCCTGGCCCGCCAGATCAGCCATGCCTCCACCTCAATGAATGGCTACATCCCCCTTGTGCCTTTATCGCCGGATTGGGAGCAGGAATTCGCCGAGGCGATTACCGGCCAAGGCGATGAAATGCAGTTGGCCATGGCGCCGACGAAATTACAGGAATTCATCGGACGCGTCCGCGAGGTGTTCGACGAACTGGTGCAGCAGGGAGAGCTTCCCGTTCTGTTGACTTCGCCGGCGGCCCGGCCTTATGTCCGATCAATCATTGAGCGGGTGCGACCGACCACATCGGTGCTGTCCCAGAACGAAATTCATCCAAGCGCCAAAATTCGCACCTTGGCACAGCTCTAGGAGGCAGCGGCGGACATGCGTCTTAGAACTTTTTCCGCGCCTTCCATGGCCGAGGCCATGCGGCAGATCCGCACTGCCCTGGGTGACGATGCGATCATCGTGTCCTCTCATCAGAGCGAACGGGGCCGCGGCGTACAGGTTACGGCGGCGGCGGAAAACAATGGGGCCATGGGGCATACCACGGACGAGGCCTTGGAAAATTCCATTCCCGAGGCCGGGACCGGGACCGAGGCGGCGGCGCCTGAAGACGACATTCTATTTCAGTCGTTGATCTATCACGATGTTCCCGAAAGGCTGGCCGAAATACTGGCGAAAATCAGCGCCAGGGCGGGGCTGGACGACAACGTCGAGGCCCTGGCGTCCGGCTTGGACCGGTACTTTGAATTCCGCTCGCTAGAGGATCTCAAACAGCCCGTCATGCTGATTGGCCCGCCCGGCGCGGGTAAGACGGTCACCCTGGCGAAGTTGGCCGCCGCGGCCACCCTGCGCGGCGCCCCGGCGTCGATCGTTAGCACGGATACAGTGCGAGCCGGAGCAGCGGCACAGCTTTCAGCTTATGCGGATGTTCTGCGACAGCCTCTGTTAACGGCGGATTCGCCGGAAAGTTTTCACGCCGCCATTCTAAATAACGCCGGCGGGCCCATGCTGGTCGATACACCGGGCACCAATCCTTTCAATTACGAAGAAATGTCCGATCTACGCCGCTTCATCGCCGTCGGCAATGTTGACCCCGTGTTGGTGCTGCCGGCCGGGATCAACGCCCAGAACGCCGCCGATATGGCAGCGGCATTTTCCCGGCTGGGCTGCGACATTCTGATCGCGACCCCGCTTGACGGAACCCGGCGCCTGGGCGCGGTGCTATCCGCCGCCCAGGGCGGAAATTTGGCTTTCAGCGTTGTCTCTATCTCGCCCTCCATCGCCCAGGGCCTCACGCCCTTGAACCCAATGTCCTTGGCCCGCGTTCTGCTGCGCGATCCCGAGGAAAACCACGAGTATCCCAGGACCGGAGCAAACCAAGCATGAACACCTCCATGCCCGCGATCCCCAAAAAACGCGTCGCCGTGCATCCGGCTTCCGCCACGGCCGGGCGTAACGTCATCAATATCGCCTCCGGCAAGGGCGGCGTCGGAAAAACCTGGATGGCCGTCACCCTGGCCCATTCCCTGGCACGCCAGGATGAAAGGACCCTGCTGTTCGATGCCGATTTCGGCCTGGCCAACGTCGATGTACAACTGGGTTTGAACGCGGAACAGGATCTTGGCGGCGTCGTGGCGGGAAAAATCGCCATGAGCCGGGCCGTCACGAATTTTGCCGACGGCGGCTTTGATATTATCGTCGGCAAGTCCGGATCGGGCCAATTGGCCGACCTGGGGCGGGCCCGGTTGAGTGAATTGAAAAGCGAGCTGTGGCAACTGGCGCAGCGTTACGACCGGGTCGTCATCGACCTGGGCGCGGGCTTGGAATCCGCCGTCCGCTCCCTGACCCCAAAGGGCGGCATGACCCTGGTGGTGGCCACGGACGAGCCGACCTCCCTGACCGATGCCTACGCCTATATCAAGGTTTCCATGCAGGAAAACCCACGCGCCGATATGCGCCTGGTGATTAACATGGCCACCGATCAGCGCCAGGGAGAACGTACCTATGGTGCATTGGCCAAGGCCTGCCGGACCTTCCTGAACTACACCCCGCCGCTAATGGGGATCGTCCGGCGGGACGACCGCATTCCCGACGCCATTCGCCGGCAGACGGCCTTTCTATCGCGCCACCCGCAAGCCGACGCGGCCCAGGACCTTGAAGCATTGGCGACGGCGATCCGCAAACAGCCCGCCAAAAGCACGGGAAAGCCGGCATGAACCCGACAGAAGAGCGCTTGCGCCAGCGGCGGGCCTGCCTGCAAACTGTCGCCAATCCCGCCATCGGCCGCGACCGCATCTCCATTCTATCCGGCGAGTTACCGGCCTCCGGCCTGCTGGGCGGGGGGCCCATTCACATCGATCTGCGCTATATCGCCGACCGGGACATTATCGCGGCCACCGCCCTGGCGCATTATTTTCAGGCCGCGGCCCAGGAACCTTGCGAAACCCTGGAGGGTTATGCGGATATGGTTCTCAACGACCTTAACAACGAATTGGTGCCGCGCTGGATCTGGCTGCGCCTGAAAGGCAATGGCCACCAGGTGATCCAGCAGGACCGGCAGCCCGGCTGGAACGATCCGGGCCTTCTAACCAATCTGGATTTCTCCTAGCGCCTCACCATTTAGGCGGGCGTTTTTCGATGAATGCCGCCAAACCTTCCCGGGAATCTTCCGTGACCACCACGTTACGCATGGTCTCCGCCACATTTTCGATACCCCGGCGGTAATCCAGATCATTGGCGCGCATATAGGCATCCCGCCCCAGCTTCATGACCGTGGGGGATTTTTTCGCCAGTTTCCGCGCGATGTCCCGGGCTTTGTCCATCACCTCGCCATCCGGCACCACATGATTGAGGAGGCCCAGATCCCGGGCCACATCAGCCCCGAAATCATCCCCCGTGAACAGGTATTCAAAGGCCCGGTGGCGCCCGGCAACGCCGGGCAGATGCACATAATGCAGGGCCGGGATCAGGCCAACGTTAATCTCCGGATAGCCAAAGGTGGCGCTTTGCCCAGCGATGATCATATTGCAGGATACCGCCACGGTCATGCCACCCGCGCGCGCTGCACCTTGTACGGCGGCGATGGAGGGTTTGCCCAGGCTGTATTGCACATCGTTCAATGCGAAATACAGGCGCTCCAAAAACCCGCGCATGCCCTCTCCGTCCACGCCCTTGACCACCGCCAGATCCAGACCGGCGCAAAACACCCCGTCCAGGGCGGACGCGATGATCACGGCGCGGACCTCATCGTCGTCGCGGGCCCGGCACAGAGCCGCGATGATCTCGTTCACCAGGTCCAGGTTCAAGGCATTGACCGGTGGGCGGTTCAAATTGATTTCCGCCACCCGGTCCCCTACGCGATATTCCAGATGATCAAAGCTCATTGTCTATCCCTTCAAATCGCGCGCGATGATATTGCGTTGAATTTCCCAGGTGCCCTCGACATCAAAGCGCTTATCGCCGGGGCAAAATGCCCATGTCCTTGGCGACGATTTGCAGCATGACCTCGTTGGCGCCGCCGCCGATGCTGACCAGCTTCATGTCCCGGAACACCCGGGAGATGCGGTTCTCCGCCATGAAGCCCTGGCCACCCCAGAATTGCAGCAACTGCGCCGGCATTTCAGCGGCCATGACGCCGACCAGATATTTCGCCATGGAAGCGAGCTTGGTCACGTTACCCCCTGAAACATAGATGTCCGTGGCGCGGTAAAGCAGGGAACGGATGGCCTCCAGCTGCGACTGCATCTCGGCCATCTTGTAGTGCATGGTCTGATTATCCAGGATCGGCCGGCCGAAGGCCTGGCGCTGCCGGGCATAATCGATGGTTTCTTCTAGCAGGCTGCTGAAAAACTCCATAATTCGGCCCATTGTTGTCATGCCCGCGTAGGCGGGCATCCAGATGCGGCAATAATTATCGCTGTTTTCAGGCGTTTTCTGGATTCCCGCCTTCGCGGGAATGACCAAGAATTTGT
>JAKZRK010000338.1:0-31250 GCA_047518225.1 Alphaproteobacteria bacterium
GCCAACACCGTCGAAGCCAAGTCCCAACGCTGCCACCAACGCGGGGGGCAGCGTCAGGAAACCGCTGAAGCCGGTGTCGATGACGGCCCCGACGTCCTGCGACCGTCCATCGGGGCCTTCCACCGTCAGGGATACAATGGCCTCCAAGGCGGCGCTCACCACCCCTTGGATCACCCGGCACTCCGCACCAACCCGGCCCCGAAGCTATCGATCGCTCGGTAGCCAACCCGCTCAAACAGTACATTGACGGCGTCCGGACGCTGCGTCCGCAGGCGCTCCCGAGCGGCAGTCACGTCGTCGCCGATGGCCCAGAAACCGCTGTCGATATCGATGGCGACGACCTCGCCGTGGTGGTCGGCCTCGACTTCCCGCCGGATATCGCGCTCGTAGATCTCATCGCCGAGGCGAGCAATCTCCTCGGCAGGGCGGCGAGTCACCATCACGGTCTCCTCAGGTACGGCATCACCCGTAGAAGATAGCGCTGCCAGCCACCCGATCCAACCTCACCGAGACGCACACCTGATCCGTTCTCGACTGTAAGACACGCTAGGCGGACAACAACAAAGCGCCCACTACGGAGAGGGTGGGGCGCCACGGCAATCGGCGGTGCCGCCCTTTGCGGTGTCGCTCTCCCGGGCGCTCCCGGCGAGTGCGCCCTCCCGCTCCCGCTCAGGCCCACGTCGACCGCTGCCCACTCGTCCAACTCCTGTCGCACCCCGGTGAACTCGACCTGCAAGACTCATGGAGGCGCGCGAGAGTCGCCACGCATCGCGGCGTTCTTGCAGGGCGGCGTTGTAGAGTTCGCCGCAGAGCGCGAGCACATCACGCAGCCGCTGGTAGCCGCCGCGCCGGCAGTAGCCGCGCTCCTGGTAGGTTCGGTGGATGAGCACTGTCGCCCTCTTCGCCACATGACCCAGTCTACCAGAACAGCAGTTCGTTCCGCCTCGCCCGACTACTGCTCCGCCTGCCCTGCGTGAACTCCACTCCAGGACTCAGTATAGCGCACATTCGTTCGTATCGCTTGTGTGTGAGCCCCCGTGAACTCGACCTGCTGATCGAGGTAGCCGCCGGAGACGTGCCGCAGCCGCCACGCGTCGCGGCATTGCTGCAGGGCGGCGTTGTGGAGCTCGCAACAGAGCGCGAGCACCTTGCGCAGCCGCGCACCGGGCGGGGGCCGCGGCGCGCAGAGCGCCTCGCGCTCACTCGCCGGCGACGAACGTGAGCACGTCCGAGTTCACGGTCACCGTGTACTCCGTCCCCGGCTCGAAGTCCGAGCCGAGCGGCACGGTGGACTCCACGATCGCGTAGTCGGCGGTGCACGCGACGCCCGGGTCCACCACCTCGTGGTGCGTGACGATGACATCGATGCGGCCCGGCTCGCGCCGCTGGATCTCGTAGCCGTTGAACTGCGAGCAGCTACCTCCCTTTGGCATGCCCGAGACGACCTGCAACTCGTACGCCGCCGGCGAGCCCTCGAGCCGCACGACATCGGCGCGTTCGACGGGCGACTCGGCGATCGCGCTGTAGCGTAAGTCGCCGTCGGGGAGGGTGAAGGCGGCGGCCACCACATCGTTCACCGTGACCTCGTACATCAGCCCGCTCACCAGCGACGGCCCGAGGACCATGATCGTGTCCAGCTCCACACGCTCCTTGTCGCAGTCGATCCCCCACGGCGTGGGCGGCGGCTGCATGAGCGTGACCCAGGCCTTGATCTCGGCGCCCCGGATCTCCCAGCCCTCGCTGCCCCGGCGGGCGCAGTTCTCGATGGTGGACTGGTAGTAGGCGATCCGGAGCGGGTGGCCCTGCTCGTTCGCGAGGAGGGTCGCCAGCACGATCTGCGCCGGCGTCTCCACCCACTGCCGCCAGTCCGTGCCCGCGTCGACGAGGCCGGGCGGCGGCTCGACCAGCACGAGCAGCATGTCGACCCGGCTCGGGTGACCGCGCGTGATGACGTCGTATGCGGTGTCGTTGGTGAACGCGAGACGGCCGTCGGATTCGATGATGCGTGCGGTGATCCCGTACACGTTGCCGTCGTCGATGTCGTCGCGGTGGTAGCCGACCTCGAAGCGGACGGGGACCTGGCCGGGGTCCTCGATGGTCTGGCGCGCGATGAGCGGAGCCGCCGCGTCGGCGTACGACACGTCGCGAAGCTCAACCACGAGCGTCGCCTCCTCAGTCAGCGCGAGGCGCTCCCGGTAGGTGACCGTGCCGCTGACCGAGGCGTTGGGCGGCGTGGCCGTCGCCCTGGCCATATTCTATGGCGGCTGGCGGGCCCAGCAAGGCGTGCTGTCGCTGGGCGAATTTATGTCATTCTTGGCCGCCTTGCTGATGGCCTACCAACCACTGAAGGGCCTGGCCAGCCTGAATACCGCCCTACAGGAAGGCTTGGCCGCGGCACAGCGGATCTTCGCGGTGCTGGACATCGCACCCACCATCCTTGAAAAATCCGGCGCCAAGGTGCTGGCGGTGGATCAGGGCGCCATCACCTACCGGGATGTGCATTTCTCCTATGATGGCAAGACGGCGGCGCTGCATGGGGTCAGCCTGCAAATTGCCGCCGGCAGTACGGTTGCGCTGGTCGGGCCGTCCGGTTCCGGCAAAACCACGTTGATGAACCTGTTGCCGCGCTTTTACGATGCCGGCGAGGGGCAGGTCGATGTGGATGGCCAGGATATCCGGGACGTTACCATTTCCAGTCTGCGGGCGGCCATGGCGCTGGTCAGCCAGGATATTACCCTGTTCGACGACACCGTGGCGGCCAACATCGCCTATGGCCGGCCCGGCGCCACCGAGGCGGAAATCACCGCCGCCGCGCGGTCGGCCGCCGCCCATGACTTCATCACCGCCCTGCCCCTGGGCTATGCGGCAATGGTGGGCGAGAACGGCGTCCGCCTGTCGGGCGGTCAACGCCAGCGCATCGCCATCGCCCGGGCCATGCTGAAGAACGCCCCGATCCTGCTGTTGGACGAGGCCACCTCGGCCCTGGACAGCGAGGCCGAGCGCGAAGTGCAAATGGCGTTGGAAACCCTGAAGTCCGGCCGCACCACCCTGGTCATCGCCCATCGACTCTCCACGGTCATGGCGGCGGACCATATTTATGTGTTGGAAGTTGGCCGGGTGACGGAAAGCGGCGACCACGAGACGCTGCTGGCGCAAAACGGCAGCTACGCCCGGCTGTACAAGCTGCAATTCGCCAAGATGGAGACGGGCGATGACCCCGAAACCACGGTCACAGCGCGGCTTGGGAGCTGACATCGGTGCGTCTGGGCAAACGGGTTTTGGGCACATCCCCGGGCCAGGCGGCCTTTGGCTTTCTGGCGGCCCAGTATGTTCGTCTGGTTAACCTCACAACCAAATGGCGGCGCATCAATGACCGGGTCATTCCCGATCTTCTGGGCCAGGGGCGGTCCATTATCTTCGTGACCTGGCATGGCCGGCTGATGATGGTGCCGATCGCCTGGCCCGGCGGCAGGCCGGTGCATCTTTTGGTATCGCGCCATGGCGACGGCGAATTGATCGCCCGCGCCATGGGCCATTTTGGCATGGTCACGGTGCGCGGTTCCACCCACCGGCCGGAGCGGGAGCGGGATAAGGGTGGTTCCGCCGCCTTGCGCGAAATGCTGGTGTCCCTGAAACAAGGCCATTCGATCGGCATCACCCCTGACGGTCCCCGGGGACCGGCCATGCAACTCGGCGCCGGCGTTATTGCGTTGGCGCGCCTGTCCGGCGCACCGATCGTACCGTTGGCGGTTTGCACCGGGCGTTACCATGCCCTGGGCACCTGGGATCGGTTTCATTTCGCCTTGCCCTTTTCCAAAGGCGCCATGGTGTTTGGCGAGCCGATTACCATCGAGCGCAAGATCGATGGCCCGGCGCGGGAGGCGGCCCGCCGCCAGGTCGAAGCCGCCCTCATGGAGGTCACCGAACGGGCCGACCGTCTGACCGGGACGGCGCCATGACCCCCCGTCTCTACCGCGGCGCCACGATCCTGCTGGGTCCGCTGGCGACCTGGTATTTGCGCCGACGTCTGCGTCAGGGCAAGGAAGATCCCGTGCGTTTCGGCGAGCGCCTGGGGCAACCGGGCCGGGCGCGGCCCAACGGCCCCCTGGTCTGGGTGCATGGCGCTTCGGTGGGTGAAACGATTTCGGTGCTGCCCTTGATCGAGGGGCTTTTGCTTCAGGATCAAGGGCTGCACGTATTATTGACCTCGGGCACGGTGACCTCGGCCCGGATCATGGCCGATCGTTTGCCGGACCGCGCCATACATCAATACGTGCCCATCGACCGTCCATCCTCGGTCAGGCGGTTCCTTGATCATTGGCGGCCCGACCTGGCGCTGTGGGTCGAATCGGAACTGTGGCCCAATTTAATTCATCAGACCGCCGCGCGTGGCGTGCCCATGGCGTTGATCAATGCCCGCATGTCGGAAAACGCCTACCGGCGCTGGCGCCGCCTGCCTTTTCTGATCAAGCCACTGCTGCGGGCGTTCCAGGTCTGCATCGCCCAAAGCCCCCCCGATGCAGGGCGGTTGTCGACCCTGGGGGCGCATTTAGTCACCTGCCACGGCAACATGAAAGCCGCCGCGCAGCCGCTGCCCTTCGACCCCCGGGACCTGCATGTTTTGAAAATGGCCATTAACAAGCGGCCGTCGTGGCTGGCCGCCTCCACCCATCCTGGCGAAGAGGCGATCATCGGCGCGGTTCACCGGCGACTGGCGGCGCGATTTCCCGACCTTTTGACCATATTGGTGCCGCGCCACGCGGTTCGCGGCGGCGAGATCGCGGCGGAATTGGCGAACCAGGGTCTGACCATTGCCCGGCGCAGTCAGGACCAACCCATCGGTCCACGAACGGAGATCTATTTGGGCGATAGCATGGGTGAAATGGGCCTCTATTATCGCCTGGCCGCCATCGTTTTCGTCGGCGGCTCGTTGGTTGAGCATGGCGGGCAAAACCCGCTTGAGGCCGCCCGTCTGGACTCCGCCCTGTTGTTCGGGCCCCATATGTTCAATTTTGCTGAACAGGCCGCTGCCATGACCAGGATCGGCGGGGCGAACCAGGTCGGCGATGCCGATACCCTGGCCGAGCAGGTTGCCCTGTTATTGGACGATGCGGAAGAAGCCGGGCGCCGGGCCGCCGCCGCCGCCGCCGCCGATGGCGGCCATGATGTGGTGGCGGCGGTACTGCGGCAATTATCGCCCTTGATGCCCGGCTCGGGATCCGATCATGCAGGCGCCTGAATTCTGGGGCCGTGACAATGTCCTGGCGCGCGGCTTGCAGCCCCTGGCCTGGTTGTATGGCGCCGCGGGCCGCCTGCGCTGGGCCGCGAGCACGCCTTGGCGGGCCGAGGTGCCGGTGATCTGTGTCGGCAATCTGGTGGCGGGCGGGGCCGGGAAAACCCCCACCGCCCTGGCGCTGGGACGTGCCCTGGCCCAACGGGGCGTCGCGCTGCATTTTCTAAGCCGGGGTCACGGCGGCCGTTTGGCGGGACCGGTCCGCGTGGACCCGGACCGGCACCGGGCGGCAGATGTGGGTGACGAACCGCTTTTGCTGGCCGCCGCCGCACCGGCCTGGATCGCCCATGACCGTGCCGCCGGCGCCCGCGCCGCCGTCGCCCACGGTGCCCAGGCCATCGTCATGGATGACGGCTTCCAAAATCCGGGTCTGGCCAAGGATCTGTCATTGCTGGTGATCGACGAAGCCTACGGCCTGGGCAATGGCCGGGTGCATCCGGCCGGTCCCTTGCGCGAGCCCGCCGCCCTGGGCCTGGCCCGCGCCGACAGGGTGGTGGTGGTGCAATCGGGCGAAGAGCCCGCCCCCATGCCCGCCGCAATTCCTAACCTGGCGCAGCCGCCCCTGACCGCGCGCCTGATCCCTTCCGACGACGCCTTGGCATTGCGCGGATGCCGGGTCCTGGCCTTTGCCGGCATCGGCCGTCCGCAACGGTTCTTTCATACGGTGCGGGAATTGGGCGCGGAACTGGTGGGCCAGCAAGGCTTTCCCGATCATCATCCCTATGGCGAGGATGAAATCTGGAAGCTGGTGGAACTGGCCCGCGAACTGGACGCCCAGGCCGTGACCACGGCCAAGGACGCAGTGCGTCTGCCGCCCGGCGCCAGGGCCATGGTGACGGTAATCGAGGTTGCCCTGGCCTTTGACCGGCCCGATGATCTGGATCATTTGCTGGACCGGGTCTTTGGGGCCGGGCCGGGATGATACATCCGATCCGCTATCGCCTGGAGTTTTGGCTGGCGCGCCTGTTTTGGGCCCTCTTCGCGGCCCTACCTGCCGCCACCGCCTCGAACCTTGGCGCCCGGTTGGGCGCGGTGCTGGGGCGGTTGCCGGCCCTGGCGCGCCGGGCGGAGCGGAATTTGCACCTGGCCATGCCGGAACTGGATCGGCGCGAACGGGCCGCCATCATCGCCGGCGTCTGGCAAAACCTTGGCCGTACGCTCGCGGAACTACCCCATTTATGCGATTTCACCTTGACCGAGGGGGTGCCCGCGCAGGGGCAGATTCAAGTGGTCGGGGCGGAAAAATTGGCAAAACAACAGGATCATGGGCGGGGCAGCCTGTTATTTGGCGGCCATCTGGCCAATTGGGAATTGATGAATTTGGTCACGGCCAAATTGGGCCGGCCCGTACATCTGGTCTATCGCGCCGCCAACAATCCGCTGATCGATGGCTGGATATGGCAAGTCCGTGAAGGTTCGTCCCTGAGCGCCCTGGCCAAGGGCCGGACAGCGGCGCGCGGAATTCTCTCGGCGCTCAAACAGGGCGATCCCGTTGGCATGCTGGTGGATCAGAAAATGAATGACGGCATCGCGGTGCCGTTCTTTGGCCGTCCGGCGATGACCGCGCCAGCCCTGGCCCAACTGGCCCTACAGCAGAATCTCGCCATTCTGCCCGTACGCTGCGAACGGCTGGCGGGTGCCGCCTTTCGCGTCACATTCCTGGATCCCATAAGCTATCGCCAATGCGGCAACCGCAAGGAGGATGTGGCGGCGGTGATGGGATTGGTCAATAATATGCTGGAGGACTGGATCCGGGCCCGGCCGGAACAATGGCTGTGGCTGCACAACCGCTGGCCCTCTTAGAAAAACCACTACGGCTCAATATTAAGCAAGGGACCAACCAGTTCAGGCGCCAATAGTGATGACTTTCACATGGCACCTTCGGCGCTGCTTGAAATCGTCGTGCGCTGCATCAACCGTTGATGATTGGTTGTGTCGTATTCGGTGGCGCGGTGCACGGCGGCCTGATTGTCCCAGACGACAACGTCGCCGGTGCGCCATTCGTGGCGGTAGGTGTTTTCAGGCCGGGTCGCACGCGCCAAAAGATCGTCCAGGAGCGCGCGGCTTTCATCATCGGGCCAACCCGCCACGCATTTGGCGTGGACGCCGATCATGACGGATTTCAGCCCGTTCGCCTTGTTGCTTCGCACCAGCCGGTGCCGCACGGGGGCCATGCGCGCCCGTTCTTCCGCCGAGAAGGTAAACCCGGCCAAACCGCGGGAATAGGCAAAATCATACTCGACGACCAAGTCCTCGATTTCCGCCTTTTCCTTTTCACTCAGCGAGGCGTAGGCCGCCCTGGTGGAGGCGAATTCCGTGGCCCCGCCAACCGGGGGCACCACGCGCGCTGTCAATACCGAACATAACGAGGGTATTGCCTTGAACGAACTGTCGGCGTGCCACAGCATGTTGGCCTTTTGATAGAACATGCGCCGGTCGTCGGCCGGAATAACCTCGCCGGACTTGATGTCCAGATTGGACTGGCGCGCGAAGGGTGTACCGGCACCGGGATTGACCCCGGCCAGGGCCGTGCCTTCCAGCGGTCCGAACCTTTCACTAAAGTCGATCTGCTGTTCGTCGGTCATCGGTTGATTGGAAAAAATCAGGATGAGGTGTTCGTCAAAGGCGGCGCGGATGGCCCGGAAGGCCCCATCGTCCAGCGTCTCATTGATATGGGTGCCGCGAACCCGGGCGCAAAACACAGGGGTTGCGGGCGTGACGGTTAGTGGCATGGGACATCTTCCTAGAGCGGTTCTGTCGGGTTCCGCGCGACAGCGAAGCATGGAACTTCATAACCGATTGGCAGGCTTGATCAAAGCCACTTGTCCTTCCTGCCCATGGGACGCGCCCGCGGCAATCCTCACTGCTTTGGCATGGGACCGACTAAAAGGGCCGGGTCCAGGCGTTGTTTGAACCAGTTCAGGCGCCAATCCAGGTGCGGACCGGTGGCCCGGCCCGTGGCGCCCAGGGTGCCGATCTGGTCTCCCTGGCGGACCAATTGACCAGACCTGACGGTAACCGACTGCAAATGTGAATAGACCGAGGTCAGGCCATGGCCGTGGTCCAGCATCACCGTACCACCGGTGTAATACAGATCGCGCTCGGCCAGGGCCACCATGCCGTCGGTGGAGGCATGCACGGGGCTGCCCCGTTTGGCGGCAATATCCAGGCCATAATGCGGCCGCCGGGGTTTGCCATTGAGGATCCGCTGGCTGCCATAGACGCCGCTGATGCGGCCGTGCAAGGGCCAATGAAAGCCGCTGGCATGCCAGGGCGTAGGACTGTCTTTGGCGCGGACGGCGCCAATGGCGCCATTCTCACGGCGAATGCGGGCCAGCACCGCCCTGGGCGGAGTGACCATTTTTCCTGGCAGGCCGTCGATCCGCTGGACCTTGTATTGCCGGGCCTTGATGTTCAGGGTCTTGTGCTTCCTTTTGCCGTCGGGTCCATACCAATACAAAGGCGCCGTGCCGGGAAAATCCCGGCCAAAGCCGATAATGAAAGCGCCATTGCTATCGACCCGCACGGCGCGGCCAAGAAATTCAACCCTGGTACCGGCTGCTACCCGGCCCTGCACCAGGCCGCCCTGAACCAGGTTGCCCGTCAGGACCGGCGCCTCCGCCAAGGCGGCCCGGGGCCAGAGAACCAGCACGGCGACCAACAAAAGGTGCATCAAAACAACGAGCCTTGGCTACCTGGTTTGCCCCCGGAGGCCTTGGGCTTGACTTTGGGCCTGGCTTTGGGCCTGGCCGGGCGTTGGGCGGTGGATGGCCCGTCATCGACGGTGACCGCTATTTCGCCGTCATGGAAGCGAACCGCCAGAGGGCTGCCGGGCCCCGCCTGGGCCGCGGCCATGACCACGCCGCCGTCACGCCGGCGCACCATGGCATAGCCCCGCTCCAGCACCCGCTCGAAACTGAGGCTATTCAGCAATTGGGCCAGGCCGGCCAGGCGCAGGCGATGTTCATTGACGCGGCTGCGGATGGATCGTTGCAGGCGTCCCTGGAAATCCCGCAGGGTTCTGCCATCCGCCTCGATCGGCTCCATCACCAGGCGCGGACGCAGGCGCGCGGCGGCCGCGGTCAGGGCGTTGCGTTTTTCGCCGCCGAAGATCAACAGGGCGCGATGCAGCCGCTCGGCTCCCTCGTCCAGGCGTTGGCGGGCCAGGGCCAGCAATTCCCGGGGCCCGCGCAGGCCACGGGACAGGCCGTCCAGATCGCGGCGCCGCTCCGCCAGCAACCGTTGCGCGGCCAGGCCCAGGCGCCGTCCCAGATCCTGGTTGCCGGCCACCAGTTCCGCCCGCACCGGCACGGCAATTTCCGCCGCCGCGCTAGGCGTCGGCGCCCGCCGGTCGGACACGAAGTCGATCAGAGTGGTATCGGTTTCATGGCCGACGGCGGAGATCAGGGGAATGTTGCTTGCCGCCACGGCCCGGGCCACGACCTCTTCGTTAAAGGCCCATAGATCCTCGATCGAGCCGCCGCCACGGGCAACGATCAGCAGATCAGGGCGGGGTACCGGCGAGGATCCGTCCAGGGCATTGAAGCCTCTAATCGCGGCCGCCACCTGTTCCGCCGCGCCCTTGCCCTGCACCAGCACCGGCCACAGCAGCACCCGGCTGGGAAAGCGGTCGCGCAGGCGGTGCAGGATGTCGCGAATCACCGCCCCCGTGGGCGAGGTCACCACACCGATCACCCGGGGCAGATAGGGCAGGGCCACTTTGCGTTCGGGGTCAAACAAACCCTCGGCCGATAGTTTCAGGCGCCGCTCCTCCAACAATGCCATCAGGGCGCCGACCCCCGCCGGCTCCATGGCCTCGACCACAAGCTGGTAGCGCGAGCGGGGGGCATAGGTGGATAGCTTGCCGGTGCAGATCACTTCCAGGCCGTCTTCGGGCTGAAAGCGCAATTTTCCGACGGTTCCGCGCCAGACGACGCTGTCGATCACGGCCCGGTCGTCCTTCAGGGAAAAGTACATATGGCCCGACCGCGCCGCCATGAAGCCGGAGACTTCGCCCCGGACGCGGACATAACCAAAGTTATCCTCCACCGTCCGTTTCACGGCGGCGGCGATTTCAGAGACAGAATATTCCGGCAAATTTGGCGCGCCGCCGGCTTCGATTTCGCTCATCGGCTCACAAACCCCGATCATCTGCTGTTGCTCTCGCCGGGCTATGATACAAGGGGCCGGCGGTGAGTAAACTAAAGAGGTTCCAATACATGCATGTTCTGGTCATTGGCGCGGGCGGACGCGAGCACGCGCTTTGCTGGGGGGTGGCCCGCTCGCCTTTGGCAAGCCGGTTGAGTTGCGCGCCCGGCAACGGCGGTATTGCCCAGTTGGCCGAATGCGTCGACCTCGCGGTGGATGATTTAGACGGCATCATCACCTACTGCCGTGCCCAGGCAGTGGATTTCGTCATCGTCGGCCCCGAAGGCCCCCTGGTGGCCGGCTTGGTCGATCGGCTGGAGGCCGCAAACATCCTGGCCTTTGGCCCCTCCGCCCAGGCCGCGATCCTGGAAGGGTCGAAAGTCTTCACGAAAAATCTGTGCAAGCGTCACAACATTCCCACCGCTGCCTTCGAACGCTTTTCCGACCTTGCCAAGGCGCGGGAATATATCCAGGAGAGGGGCGGGCCCATCGTGGTCAAGGCGGACGGCCTGGCGGCTGGCAAGGGCGCCATCGTCTGCCAAACCACCGATGAGGCGTTGGCGGCGGCCGAAGATATTCTTGGCGGCCAGTTTGGGGCGGCGGGCAACGAAATCGTTGTCGAACAGTTCTTGGCCGGCGAGGAAGCCAGCTTTTTCGCCCTGTGCGATGGCCGCAACGCGCTGCCCCTGGCCACGGCCCAGGATCACAAGGCCGTGGGCGATGGGGATGTGGGTCCCAATACGGGCGGCATGGGGGCCTATTCCCCAGCCCCGGTGATGACGGACGAGATGTGCCAGAAAACCATGGAACGGATCATCCTGCCCACCATGCGGGCCATGGAACAGGATGGCCGTCCCTTCAAAGGCGTGCTGTACGCCGGACTGATGATCACCGAGCGCGGGCCGCAATTGATCGAATACAATGTTCGCTTCGGTGATCCCGAATGCCAGGTCTTGCTGGCGCGCTGGCAAAGCGACCCCCTGGCCGCCCTGTTGGCCGCCGCCAAGGGTCAACTGGCGGGCTACGAAGTGAGCTGGTCGGAACGCGCCGCCATAACGGTGGTCATGGCGGCCCAGGGTTATCCCGGCGATTATGCCAAGGGTACCGAGATCAAGGGCATCGCGGCGGCCGAGGCCATCGCCGGCGTCTCGGTCCTGCATTCGGGCACCAAGCTGGTGGACGGCCGCATGTTGGCCAATGGCGGCCGGGTGTTGGGCGTGACGGCCCAGGGCGCCGATATCAAATCAGCCCGGGCGCGGGCCTATCAGGGGGTGGCTGCCATCGATTGGCCGGAAGGTTTCTGCCGTTCCGACATTGGCTGGCGCGCCATTGAACGGGAAGCCGAACGGGAAGATGACGGGCAAGACGAGCGTCGGGAAGGCGGCCGACCGTGATGGACCGCCGCGAAAAGACCCGGATCAACTGGCTGGCCACCTTGGCTAAATTCAATGATGACCCCGACAGGGCCGGCAACAGCGCCATGTGGTCGCCGCGCCTGGATGGCGCCTCGCGGGATGAGCTGGTGGCCATCCAGAACGAAAAGCTCGCCGTCGTAACGCCGTTTCTGTACGAGAACAGCGAATTCTACCGCAAACGCTTCGACCGTTTGGGCCTGGCGCCGACGGATATCGCCGGCATCGAGGATCTGGTCAAATGGCCGGTGGTCGATAAATCGGAAATGACCATGGATGTGGAAACTAATCCGCCCTTTGGCCATTACACCACCATGTCCGATGAAATCTGGCGCAGCCGGGGCTGGATGCTGTTTTCCACCTCCGGCACCACGGGGACACCCCGGATCTTCCGCTATTCCCAGATCGACCGGGAATATTGGGCCTGGTCCAACGCCCGGGCCATGCATGCCATGGGCTTCCTAGCCTCGGATACGGTCTTCATGATGACCGGCTATGGCACCCACGTCTGGGCCTGGGGGGTGCAGATGGGCTTGGCCAAGATGGGTATCGGGCTGATCCCGGGCGGCGGCATGGACGGCGGGATGCGGGCCGGTATCATCGAACGGTTCAAGCCGACCGTGCTTTGTTGCACGCCTTCCTATGCGCTTTATTTGGGCCGGACCCTGCAGGATATGGGCCTGGACCCGGCCACAAGCGCGGTGACGAAGTTGTTCTGCGCCGGCGAACCGGCCATGGCCATCGACCCGACCCGGGAAAAATTGCAGGATTTGTGGGGCGCCCGCCTGGTTGAATTCTATGGCTGTACCGAGGCCGCACCTCAGGCGGGCGGCTATACCTGCGCGGCCACCGGCCAGGATGACAACGGCTATTTCCTCCATTTGATGGAAGATTTGCAGATTTGGGAAACCGTCGATGCCGCGACCCTGCAACCTACCGCGCCGGGCCAACGGGGCCTGTCCGTCTGCACTAACCTGGTCTCGGAAAGTTCGCCGCAACTGCGTTTCCTGGTGGGCGACTTCACGACCCTGAACCAGGAGAGATGTGCCTGCGGCCGCAATCACGTGCGCGCCATGGGTTGTTTTTCCGGCCGGGCCGACGACCTTATCAACCTGCGCGGCATTAAGTTCTTTCCCATCCAGATCGAAAAGGCCGTCCGCGCCATTCCCGGCCTGGGCGATGAATTCCAGATCGTCCTGTCCAGCCGGGACGCCGACGGCATGGACGTCATGGTGGTGGTGGTCGAACATCCCGATCATGGCCCGGCGTCAAAAATGGCCGAACAGATCGCCAACGCCGTCCGCGCCGAAATCGAGCTGCGTGTGAATGTCGAGGTGGTCGCCCCGGACAGCCTGCCAAAAACCGAATTCAAGGCACAACGCGTGACCGACCGGCGGGCAAAACCCTAGCAGGTTCCTGAAAAACGTTTTAGGACGCCCCATACCACAAATTCTTGGTCACTCCCGCGAAGGCGGGAATCCAGAAAACGCCTGAAAACAGCGATAATTACTGCCGCATCTGGATGCCCGCCTTCGCGGGCATGACAACAATAGGCCGAATTATGGAGTTTTTCAGCAGCCTGCTAGAAGATCTTAGATAGATATTTCAGTCCGGTATCGGGCAAGACAGTGGCAATGTTGGCGGGGCTATCAAGGCGTTCCGCCAGCTTCATGCAGCCAAACAAATTGGCCCCCGAACTGCCGCCCGCCAGGATGCCTTCGCTGGCCGCCAATCGCCTGGTCATGGAAAAGGCATCGTCGTCGTTGAATTGCAGCATCTCGTCGACGACGGTAAAATCCATGCATTGGGCGATATGGTCTTCGCCGATGCCTTCCACCTGATAGCTGCCGATCTCGCTTTCATCGATCTGCCCGGTCTTGAAATAGGTGTAGTAGATCGAACCGATGGGGTCGGGCATCAACACCTTGAGGTTAGGGTTCTGTTCCTTGAGGTAGCGGCCCACGCCACTGACCGTGCCGCCGGTGCTGCCCGAGGCGACGAAATAATCGACCTGGCCGCCCATTTGCCGCCAAATCTCGGGGCCGGTGGTCAGATAATGCGCCTCGGCGTTCTTGGGATTGTCATACTGGTTGAGCATGAAGGCATTGGCCGTCGCGGCCGTGATGTCGCGGGCCCGCTGAACATAGTGATCGGCGGTACCGGGGGTCGCATTGGTCGGACAAACCACGATCTCGGCCCCCAGTGCGGTCAACGCCGCCTGTTTTTCCTTGGATACCTTGTCCGGCATGGTCAGTACGGCGCGGTAGCCCTTTATCGCGGCGATCATGGCGATCGCCGCGCCGGTATTGCCGGAGGTGTTCTCGACAATGGTGCCGCCGGGTTTCAGCAGCCCGGTGCGTTCAGCATCCTCGACAATATGGCGGACGATCCGATCTTTGATGCTGCCGGTCGGGCTGAAGAATTCCAGCTTGGCGAAAACCTTGACCTTCCGGTCCGCAAATAGATTTTGCAACGCCACCAAAGGCGTGTTGCCAATCGTATCAAGAAGTCCGGTTGGGGTTTCCTGCAAACCTTTCAACTCCTTGCCCATACCAATCTCCGAAACCGACACATCCCAAGAATCGCTGAACCACCTGCAAGAGTATCAACTTTCCGGCACAGCTTGAGTATTAATCGTCGCAGGCTACGGCCACGCCGAATTCCAGCCCCGCCGCCGCCAATAGGTGCCAAGCGTAATCGGCGAAGCTGCGGCCCACATGAATATGATAGGCGCCACCCGGTTGCGGATGCAGCAGCATGCCGCAACGGGCCAGGATGCTGCGGGCGCAATGTCCGGGCGCCAGATCCGGGCTTTCAAGGTCCAGGGGACAGAGTTTGCTCAGGACGTCACGGGCGCGGGGACCGGCAAGAGTAATGATTTGCTGGCCGTCGCCATTGCTGATGATGGCGGATTGGTGACCGGCCAGGGCCCCGGCAAGGCGCTCCCGTTCAGACTGGCCGACATCGCCCAGGATCTGCCATTCGTTGGGGCCAAGCCAGAGGGCCGTAAATCCGTCATGGCTGCTGACATGGTTCGGGGCCAGGGGCAGATCGAAACCCAGGCCGGCGCGGAAAGCCTTTAGGAAGGCCTCGTCGCCGCTCTCGCCGCGCAGGATGATCGAGGCTTGATAGGGCAGCGTCCCCAGGGTGACGCCGGCATCCTGCCCGGGCCTTTCCCCAGCCGCCGCCAAGGCCAGGTGGGCCAGGGCTTCGTGGCGTGGGGCGGTCATTTCGCCTGCTCCGGTTTATCGAGAACGGGGTCAAGGAAGCGCGGCGCGGTCACCGTCGCCGGCACTGATCGGCCGTCATAGGCGATGTGAATGGTCTCGCCATGGCGCTCGTGACCACCCTGCAACAGCGCCAAGGCGAAGGTCCGGCCCAGGTTCGGGCTATGATAGCTCGATGTGACGTGGCCCAGGCCCCGTTGCGGCGGCAAGGGATCGGTGCCGGCGATCAATTGCGCGCCCTCGGGCACCCGATGGCCGGGATCATCGGTCAACAGCCCCACCAGTTGCGGGCGGTCCCGGCGCACGGTGTCGCTGCGGAACAGCGAGCGTTTACCCAGGAAATCCTTTTTACGGCTGGCCATGCGGCCCAGGCCCAGATCATCGGGCGTGGTGGTACCATCGGTCTCTTGCCCCACGATGATAAAGCCAACCTCGGCGCGGAGCACATGCATGGCCTCTGTACCGAACGGGGTAATGGCATATTTTTCGCCCGCCGCCATCAAGGCCCCCCACAAGGCCTGGCCATGACCCGCGGGCACGTTGATTTCAAAAGACAATTCGCCGGTGAAGCCGATCCGGAAGATGCGTGCCTCCAGGCCCGCCATCACGCCGGCCATCGCGACGGTCTGCCAGGTCATGTGAGGAAAGGCTTCGGCGGATAGGTCCAAGCCTGGGCACAATTCCGCCAACAACCTGCGGGCCTTCGGGCCACACAGGGCGGCGACGGCCCATTGTTCCGTGACAGAGGTACAATAGACGGCCAGCTCCGGCCATTCGGTTTGCAGCCAGCTTTCCAACCAGTCAAGGACATGGCCCGCGTTGCCGGTGGTGGTGGTCATGTGAAAATGGCCCTCGCCCAGGCGGGCGGTGACGCCGTCGTCGAAGATCATGCCGTCCTCGCCCAGCATCAGGCCATAACGGCAGCCGCCCACCGCCAGGCCTTTCCAGCCATTGGTATAGATCCGGTTGAGAAATTCCGCCGCGTCCGGTCCCTGAATATCGATCTTGCCCAAGGTCGAGGCGTCCATCAGGCCCAGGCTGGTCCGCGCGGCCAGGGTCTCGCGGTCGACCGCCGCCGCCATGTCTTCCCCGGCCCTGGGGTAATAATAGGGCCGATGCCACTGCGCCACCGGTTCGAACACCGCGCCGTAGTCCTGGTGACAGCCGTGCATGGGCGTGCGGCGCAGCGGATCCAGCAGCGGCCCGGTCTGACCTCCCGCCAGGGCGCCGAAGGTGACGGGGGAAAAGGGCGGGCGAAAGGTCGTGTGACCAACCTGGGGGACAGGCACGTCCAGGGCCTGGGCGACGATGCCCAGGGCATTGATGTTGGAGGTGCGGCCCTGGTCGGTACCCATGCCGACGGTGGTATAACGCTTCACATGCTCGATGGAGCGGTAGCCTTCGCGGGCCGCAAGGCGCAGATCGGCGGCGGTCACATCCGCTTGGAAATCGACGAAGGCCTTGCCTCCATTCCCGTCCGCACCCGGTATGGACCAGATCGGCCGGATTGGCGTCGGGGCGGCATCCTCATCGGCCACAGGCTTGCGCGGGCCACGGCCCCGTCGGCGGTGGCCGGCGTCGTTGGCGGCGGCGTTGCCGGCCTCGGCGCCCAAGGTCAGACAGTCCTGCAGCATGAAATCACCGTTGGCGGCGCCTGCAACCCGTACCGCCTGGCTTGCCTCGCCCGGCAGAAAACAACCTCGCGCCTCGTCCCAGTGCAATCGGGCGCCGGATTGGGATAACAGATGCAGGCTGGGCGTCCAGCCGCCCGAGAGGCACAATAAATCGCACTCGATTTGCCGTCCCGGGCCGGGAACCACGCCGTCCCCGGCCTCGTTCAGCTTGCCGATCTGCACCCCGGTCACGGATTTGCGCCCCTGGACGGAGAGCACGGCGCGATCCGCCATTACTTCGATGCCAAGTCGTTCCAATTCGGCGCGCCAGCCCAGCGGTGCCTGGGCCCGCAAATCGACCACCGCCGTCATCGCCACCCCTGCCCGGGCCAGGTCCATCGCGGCCCCGTAGGCGCTGTCATTGTTGGTGAACAGCACCGCCCGGCGGCCGGGGCGGACGCCGTAACGGTTGATATAGGTTTGCACCGCCCCCGCCCCCATGACCCCGGGGCGGTCGTTGTTGGCCAGCACCAATGGCCGTTCCAGGGCGCCGGTGGCCAGCACCACCTGTTTCGCCCGCACCTGCCACAGCCTTTGCCGCGGCTGGCCCGGACCCGGCTGGATCAGGTGATCGGCGACCCGTTCCAGCAGGGTCAGGGCGTTATGATCGTAATAGCCGGCGGCGATGGTCCGGGGCAGCAGGCGGACGTTTTCGGCCTTGGCCAATTCCGCTGCGATCCCGGCCACCCAGGTCATGCCGGGGCGGCCGTCGATCTGCTGGCCGTTGCCCAGCAGGGCGCCGCCCAGTTCGGCGCCTTCATCCGCCAGGATCACCCGCGCCCCGGTACGCGCGGCCCAGCGCGCCGCCGCCAGGCCGGCCGGGCCGGCGCCCACCACCAGAACGTCGCAATGGGCGTATTGTTTTTCATAGCGGTCGGGATCATCGCTCCGCGCCGCCTTGCCCAATCCCGCCATGCGCCGGATCACCGCCTCGTAGCTGGGCCACAGGTTCGCCGGCCACATTAAGGCTTTGTAGTAGAAACCCGCTGGGAACAGGGGCGAGAGGCGGTCGTTCACGGCGCCCAGGTCAAGCTTCAGGCTGGGCCAGCGGTTCTGGCTTTCCGCCACCAGGCCGTCGTACAGAATAATATCGGTGGCGCGCACGTTGGGTTCGGCCCGCCCGCCCTGCCGCAATCGCACCAGGCCATTGGGTTCCTCGCCCCCCGCCGCCATCAGGCCCCGCGGCCGGTGATATTTAAAGCTGCGCCCAACCAGGCGCACCCCATTGGCCAGCAAGGCCGAGGCGAGGGTATCGCCAGGGTGACCATGCATAATTTCGCCATCGAAATGAAAACTCAGGCGTTGCGTCCGGTCGATGCGGCCGCCCTCTTCCAGGCGATTAATCCCCGCCTTCATTCGGGCAACTCCGGCTTGGCATCGCCAATCCCATAGACGGCCAGGATTTCATGGGTAACCGTGTCGCGGGCCACGTTGAACCAGCGGCCACAACCCTGGCCATGGCGCCAGCGTTCAAAATGCACTCCCTTTTCGTTGCGCCGCATGAAGACGTAATCGCCCCAGGCCCGTTCATCCATCTCTGCCGATGCCAGGGGGCGGACGATATGGGCTTCGCCACCGCAGGCGAACTCCTCTTCGGAGCGCTCTCCACACCATGGGCAGGATAGAAGCAGCATCAGTGCGCCACCGCCGCGGCGCCGTGCTCGGCCACCAGGGCGCCGCTGTAAAAGCGCTCCAGCGTAAACGGCGCATTTATGGGATGGGCCTCGCCCTTGGCCAGGGTATGGGCGAACAGGTGGCCCGATCCCGGCGTCGCCTTGAAGCCGCCGGTGCCCCAGCCACAGTTGAAATACAATCCTCCGACCGGGGTCGCACTGATGATCGGGCTCGCGTCCGGGCAAATATCGACGATGCCGGCCCATTGCCGCATCATCTTCAGGCGGGATGTGATGGGGAACAATTCCACGATGGCGCGGATGGTTTCCTCGATCACCGGCAGGCTGCCACGCTGGGCATAGGAAACATAACCGTCGATACCGGCGCCGATGACCAGTTCGCCCTTGTCCGACTGACTCATATAGCCATGCACTTTGTTGGACATCACCACCGTGGGCATGATCGGTTTAACGGGTTCGGATACCAGGGCCTGCAGGGGATGGCTTTCCAGCGGCAAACGCAGCCCGGCCATGGCCGCCAGGACCGAGGAATGACCCGCCGCCGCCACGCCGACCCGCGGGGCGCGAATGCTGCCCTGGCTGGTTTGCACTCCTTCGACGCGGCCTTGCTTGATGGTGAAGCCGGTGACTTGGCAATTCTGAATGATATCCACGCCCAGGCCGTCGGCCCCTCGGGCATAACCCCAGGCCACCGCGTCATGGCGGGCCACGCCGCCGCGCCGTTGCAGGGTGCCGCCCAGGATGGGATAGCGCATGCCGGGATCCAGGTTAAGGATCGGGCAAAGTTCGCTCAACTGGATCGGGGTTACCCATTCCGCATCGACGCCGGCCAACTGATTGGCATAAACGCGCCGGCGCAACTCCCGCGCCTCGTGATGGTCATGGGCCAGATTGATCACGCCGCGCGGCGAGAACATGACGTTGAAATTCAACTCCTGGCTCAACACCTCCCACAGGTTCAGGGCGTGATCATAGATCGCCGCGCTTTCCGGATGGAGATAGTTGGAGCGGATAATGGTGGTGTTGCGTCCCGTATTGCCGCCGCCGATCCAGCCTTTTTCCAACACCGCGACGTTGTTCATGCCGTGCTGTTTGGCCAGGTAATAGGCCGTCGCCAGTCCATGGCCGCCGCCGCCGACAATGATCGCGTCATAGGACGGCCGCGGGGTTGGGTTGCGCCACACGGGCGGCCAGTGGCGATGCTTCTGCAACGCATTGCGCCCAAGGGCGAAGATCGAATACTTTGCCATGCCTTTTGGTTCGACCGGTTCTACACTTGGATATGACGCCAGGGCATATTATAGCGTGAAGGCCACGAAACGGCACCTTGGAAAATTCAGGCGATTTGGAAAGGCCGACCATGAGCAACGAACCGATCTATATGACCAAAAGCGGCGAGATCGCCGAAATTGTCCTGAACCGGCCGGAAAAACTGAACGCCCTGAACAGCGAAGTTTGGCAGGGCATCGTGGAACTTTTCGGCCAGGCCGGCGCCGACGAGGGGATCAAGGTGGTGATCCTGCGCAGCAGCGCCGAGCGCGCCTTTGCCGCCGGCGCCGACATTTCCGAATTCCCCGTGGTGCACGCCACGGCGGAAAGCGCGGGCGCCTATCATGATAAGATCCGCACCGCCTATGACGCCATCGCCCGCATAGACAAACCCACCATCGCCATGGTTCGCGGCGTCTGTTTCGGCGGCGGCTGCGCCATCGCCCTGAACTGCGACCTGCGCTATGCGGACACCACGGCGCGGTTCTGCATTCCGCCAGCGCGTCTGGGCATCGCCTACAGCCTGTCGGAAACCAAGCGCCTGTCCGATTTGATCGGTCCCTCGCGGGCCAAGGAAATGTTGATGGGGGCCAAGGTGATCGAGGCCCAGGAGGCCCTGGCCATCGGCCTGGCCACCCGCCTGTTCGAGCCGGAGGAACTGGAGAAAGGCACCCAGGAGTTTGCTCAAAACCTGTGCAATCTGTCGCAATTCACCATTCGCGCGGTGAAGACCTTGGTCAGCGAAATCAGCGGCGGCGCGACGGATGAAACCGAAACCTCCCGCCGCCTGCGCGCCGAAGGCTTCCAGGGTGCCGACTACCTTGAAGGCCGGGACGCCTTCCTGGAAAAACGTAAAGCCAAGTTCACCTATCGCTAAGTGATATGCGTGGATGCCCGGGTCAAGCCCGGGCATGACGATGGGTGGCAATTCGTCCCCGCCTCCGTCGTCATTGCCGGGCTTGACCCGGCAATCCATGGTGCCACGAGAACACATTGACCGCCCTTTTCAAGCAACCGATCACCAAGCGCTAATCGTAACCGGGCGGGGGCTGGAAGCCGAAAATTTCGGCGGACGTCAGGCGGCAGAATTCAATGGCTGTCTTGTCCTCGCCCTGGGCCGCCACCGCCTGCAGGCCCAGGGGCAGGCCCTCCGGGCTCAGGCCGGCGGGGGCGACGGTAGAGGGCAGATAGACCATGTTGGGAAATCCGGCCCAGAACATTTGATCCGTGGTCGGCTGCGCTTTGTTGTTCACTACGATGGTGCGGTCGTGGCGCTCGCCGGCCTGATCGTGGGGCCAGGCGGCCGACGTCGCCGCCGGGCAGAGCAGGATATCCCATTCCCGGAAGAATTCCGCCCAGGCATGGCGCATGAACGCGCGCTCGTTGTCCCAGGCCAGCCATTCCCGGTGCGGCAACAGCACGCCCCGCGCCATGCGCGCCAGATAACTGCCCGCCTCAACGCTGGGATCGGCGGCAATCTTTTCAAAGAAGGCAAGTTTTTCCGCCCCGGCACCGCCCGAGGTCGCTGCCCGCAGCAAGGCGATATAGACCTCGAACGCCCGTGCCGTATCGACTGCCGGCAGCGCGGTATGGCTGACAGTAGCGCCGGCCTTGCCCAGGGCGTCGGCCACCCCTTGCAAACAATCCTGATAACTGTGATCGACCTCTCCCGCGGGATCGCTCAACATCACCGCCACCTTGAAATCCTTCAATGCGGTTTTGCGCGGGCCCGGCAATTGCAGACGCCAGGAGGATGCGGCAAATTGATCCGGCCCGGCCATGATGTCCAGCGACAGCGCCAAATCCTCGGCGCTACGTGCTAGGGGGCCAACCACGGCGATATCCGCCTGGCTATAATTTCCCGGCAAGCTATGGCCGTCACCGGGCACGATGCCAAAGGTCGGTTTGTGCCCGAATACACCGCAATAATGCGCCGGGTTGCGGATGGACGCGCCGATGTCACTGCCCGCTTCCAGGCCGGTCAGACCGGCCGCGAGGGCCGCCGCCGAGCCGCCCGAGGAGCCGCCCGGTGTGCGCTCCAGGTTCCAGGGATTGTTGGTGGTGCCATGGATCGCATTGAAGGACTGCCAATCGGCCAGGTCGATGGGCACATTGGTCTTGCCGAAAATAATGGCGCCGGCGCCCAGCAGACGGTCCACCACCACGGCGTTACTGTCTGGGATGTTGTCCTTCAGTTCGGGCTTGCCCCAGGTGGTCGGGCTGCCGGCCAGATTATAGGCCTCCTTCACGGTCATGGGCACGCCGTGCAACGGACCCCAATCCTCGCCCTTGGCCAGGGCCTCGTCCGCCCGTCTGGCGCGGTCCCGCGCGCCGTCCGCATCCATCCAGATGATGGCGTTCAGTTGCGGATTGTATTTTTCCACCCGGCGCAAAATGTGATCCAGCAATTCAACGGCGCTGACCTCACGGGCTTTGATCTTGGCGGCGAGCTCGATGGCGGTGGCGAAATGCAGTTCTGACATAATTGACGGCTCCTATTCCTCGCGGCCGGCGAAGACGTCCTTGGCGATGGCGGCGGCGGTCATGGCGGTAGGCCAACCGGAATAGAAGGCCAGGTGGGTTATGGTTTCGACGATCTCGTCGGCGGTGACGCCGTTGTCAAGGGCCCGGCCCAGATGGCCGACCAATTGCCGCTCCCGGCCCATGGCGATCAGCGAGGCGATGGTAATCAGGCTGCGGTCCCGTTTCGACAGCTCCTCGCGCTCCCAGACATCGCCGTAGATTACCTCTTCGGTCAGTTCAATCAGCTTCGGTGCCGTCGCGCGCAAGGCGTCACGCACGTTTGGTGTCGGTGTCTTGCTCATGGCGTTTTATTCCAGTTCGATGGTGCCGGGCGGCTTTGAGGTGACGTCGTAGACGACCCGGTTGATGCCGCGCACCTGGTTGATGATACGGGTGGCGGTGCGGCCGAGGAAGTCGTGGGTGAAGGGGTAGTAATCTGCCGTCATGCCGTCGGTGGAGGTGACCGCGCGCAGCGCGCAAATATAGTCATAACTACGCTGGTCGCCCATGACGCCCACGGTGCGTACGGGCAGGATGGCGGCAAAGGCCTGCCAGATCTCGTCATACAGGCCGGCCTTGCGGATTTCGTCCAGATAAATGGCATCGGCCCGGCGCAGGATGGCCAGCTTCTCGGCAGTGATCTCGCCGGGACAGCGAATGGCCAGGCCGGGGCCGGGAAAGGGGTGGCGGCCGACCAGGCTTTCGGGCAGGCCCAGGGTTCGGCCCAGATCGCGCACCTCGTCCTTGAACAATTCGCGCAGGGGTTCCACCAGGGACATGTTCATGCGTTCGGGCAGGCCGCCCACGTTATGATGCGACTTGATGGTGGCCGACGGCCCGCCAAAGGGCGAAACGGATTCGATCACATCCGGGTACAAGGTGCCTTGCGCCAGAAAATCGGCGCCGCCGATCCGGTTGGCCTCCTCTTCGAACACATCGATGAATGTAGCGCCGATGATCTTGCGTTTCACTTCCGGATCGCTGACCCCCTCCAGCCTTTCCAGGAACAGCTCGACGGCGTCCCGATGCACCAGGGACAGATTGTAATGCTCCTTGAACAGGCTCACCACTTCCTCCGCCTCGCCCTCGCGCAACAGGCCGTGATCGACGAAAACACAGGTCAATTGATCGCCAATGGCCTCGTGCAGCAGGATCGCCACGACGGATGAGTCCACGCCGCCGGACAAACCGCAAATGACCCTGCCACCGCCCACTTGGGCCTTGACCCTGGCCTCGGCCTCATGGCAGAAGGTGGCCATGTTCCAATCGCCCCGGCAGCCGGCCACCTTATGGGTGAAATTGCGCAACAGGGCGGTGCCATCGGGGGTATGCATGACCTCGGGGTGGAACTGCACGCCGTAAAAGCCCCGCGCATCGTCGGCGATGGCGGCAAAGGGGCAATCGTCGGAGGTCCCGACCACGCGAAAACCGGGGGGAATTTCCATCACCTGATCGCCATGGCTCATCCAGACCTGGTATTTCTCACCTGCCTGCCAAAGCCCCTGGAACAACGCGCAATCATCGTTCACATCGACAAAGGCGCGGCCGAACTCCTGATGATCGGAGGCTTCGACCCGCCCGCCCAGTTGCTCGCACATGGCCTGTTGCCCATAGCAGATGCCGAGCACGGGAATGCCAAGATCGAACAGGCACTCGGGTGCGCGGGGGGCATCGCTTTCGGTCGCCGACGATGGTCCGCCGGAAAGGATCACGCCTTTTGGCCGGATCTCGCGCAGCGCCTCCTCACCCTTGAAATAGGGCACAATTTCGCAATAAACGCCGCTTTCCCGCACCCGCCGGGCGATCAGTTGGGTGACCTGGCTGCCGAAGTCGAGAATTAGGATACGGTCTGTCATACGCTCTTACTTAGTTTCCGGGTGACGTCATGTGGCCTTGCGGCGCGGCCTATTTCGGGCGATAGGCGGCGATGGCGGCTTTCAAATCGTCATATGCCTTGCAGCCGAAAAAACAAAGGCTGTCCAGGGCCGCCAGATGTTCCTTGGCCTTGGCCAGGTTACCCACCGCCAGATAGGCTTCCCCCACATATTCGTGGGCGCCCCTATGCTGCGGGTTCATTTTCAGGGCCAGGCCGTAGTGTTTGAAGGCCTTATCATATCGGCCCAAATTGCGGTAGGCATAGCCGAGATAGTTGTGGGTATCCGCGGTGGCGATGTTTGCCGCCACGTCGCGATCCAGCAGATTAATGGCGCCGGTCCAATCCTTTGCGTCGATGGCCTTGCGCACCGCCGGGCCCCAAGGGCTGTCGCTGGGGCTTTCGTCGCTGCTGGCCGCCAATGCCACTGGCGACCACAGCATCGTGGCGATCAAACAAGTAAATATGAACTTCATGATAACTACCAAATTGTCGTGGATCAGAGCTTCACCATACCCTCATCGGGACCGGACTCGCCAGCCGCGCGGCGTTGCAGGACGGCGGCAAAGAAACCGTCCGTGCCATGCTGGGCCGGCGTCAGGCGCAGGTACGGATCATCGCAGGGACATGCGGGGTGGTCAGGGCCCGTCATCACCTCATCCCAGATGCGGCTGAGGGGCACAATTTCGAATTCCGGCTGTGCCGCCAAAAATCGTTCTATCTGGTCTTCGTTTTCTTCCATCAGGATCGAACAGGTGGCATAGATCAGGCGTCCGCCCGGGCGCACCAGGGGGGCCGTGCTACGCAGTATCCTGCCCTGGGCGGCGCCAAGGCGGGCCAATTGTTCCGCCCCAAGGCGCCATTTGCTTTCGGGATTGCGGCGCCAGGTGCCGCTGCCGCTGCACGGCACATCCAGCAGCACGCGGTCCGCCTTGCCCGCCAAGCCGGACAGGGCGGCGACCGCGGCCGCCTCGCCCAGGGCATGCACCTGAACATTCCGTACCTTGGCCCGTTGCAATCGGCGGCGCAGGGGTTCCAGGCGCCTGGCCTGGGTGTCGAAGGCAAAGATCTGGCCCTTGTTTTCCATCTGCGCCGCCAGGGCCAGGCTTTTGCCGCCCGCCCCGGCGCAATAGTCGACCACTTGCTGACCCGGCCCGGCGGCGCACAACAACGCCACCAGTTGCGAGCCTTCATCTTGAATTTCGATGGCGCCGTTGAGATAGAGGGCGTGTTTGGACATGGTCCGGCGGCCCTCGAGGCGCAGGGCGGTAGGCGCCAGCCCACCGGGCGTGGTGGCGATATCGTCCGCCGCCAGTTTAGCGGCAACCTTTGCCGGGGTGGATTTCAAAACATTGACCCTCAGATCAACTTCGGCCCGGCCCCGCAAGGCCGCCATTTCCCCTTCCAGTTCCGGGCCAAACCGCCGCGCCAGGGAGGCGCCCAGCCATTCAGGATAATTGCCCCGCACCCAGGCCGGCGCGGCCACCACCCCTGTCGATGGCGCTTGCGACATTTCTGTCAGAGCCGCCTGTTCGCCAGCGTCCAGGCTGGCGGGGCAGAATTTTTCGCCATTGAACAAGGCGCCAACCTCGCCCGCACTCGCCGCGCCGTTGCGCATCAAATGGGCCAGCACCAGATGGCGGCTGCCGGTACCGCTGGCCCGCCAGGCGTATTCGCCCTGGCGGCGCAAAACATCGTACACGGTTTCCGTCACCGCCCGGCGGTCCTTGGAGCCGGCGTAACGGCGGCTGCGAAAAAAGCTTGCGACAAGACGATCGGCGGGGGCCGCTGCCTGGGCAATTTGATCCAGCAATTCAATGGCGGCCTGGATCCGCGCGCCGGGTGTCATGGTGCCGTCTATCCGCTACGAGGGGTTCAGGGGATAGTTCGGCGCTTCCCGGGTCAGCGCGACATCATGCACATGGCTTTCCCGGAAGCCGGCCTGGGTAACCCGGACGAATTTGCACTGCTGGCGCATGCCTTCCAGGCTGCCGTTGCCCGTATAGCCCATTGCCGCGCGCAGCCCCCCGATCAATTGGTGGATGATATTTGCAACCGGGCCTTTGTAGGGGACCCGGCCTTCCACCCCTTCGGGCACCAGTTTGATGGAATCACGGATTTCTTCCTGGAAATAACGGTCCGCCGAGCCCCGCGCCATGGCGCCCAGGGAGCCCATGCCGCGATAGGATTTGTACGAGCGGCCCTGGTACAAAAATACCTCTCCGGGGGCTTCTTCCGTACCGGCGAGAAGCGAGCCGATCATCGCGCAGTTGGCCCCGGCCGCGATGGCCTTGGCCAGATCGCCGGAATATTTGATGCCGCCGTCGGCGATCACCGGGATGTCGCTGTTCTGGCAGACTTCCACCGCTTCCATGATGGCGGTCAGTTGCGGCATGCCGACGCCAGCGACGATCCGCGTGGTGCAGATCGAACCGGGCCCAATGCCCACTTTCACCGCGTCCGCGCCTGCGTCCAACAGGGCCTTGGCGCCAGCCGCCGTGGCCACGTTGCCGGCCGCCAGCTGGGTATAATTGCTTAATTTTTTGATCTCGTTGACGCTGTTCAGCACGCCGGCGGAATGGCCATGGGCCGTATCGACGACGATCAGGTCGGCGCCGGCGTCGATCAAGGCTTCGGTCCGGGCCAGGCCGTCGGGGCCGATGCCGGTGGCCGCGGCAACCCGCAGGCGGCCCTGTTCATCCTTGGCGGCATCGGGATAGGTGGTGGCCTTTTCCATATCCTTGACGGTGATCAGGCCAACGCAGTTGTAATTTTCATCGACCACCAACAGCTTTTCAATGCGGTATTGGTGCAACAGGCGCTTGGCCTCTGTGCTATCCACGCCGTCGCGCACGGTGACCAGGTCTTCATGGGTCATCAATTCCTTCACCGGTTGGCGCTGATCCGTGGCGAAGCGCACATCCCGGTTGGTCAGGATGCCTACCAGACGGCCGGAACCCTTTTCCACCACCGGGATCCCGGAAATGCCATGGGTCTGCATCAGGCTCAGTGCGTCCGCCAGGCTTTGTTCGGGATGGATGGTGACCGGGTTGACCACCATGCCGGCCTCGAACTTTTTCACCCGGCGCACTTCCTCGGCCTGTTCTTCCGCCGTCAGGTTCTTGTGGATCACGCCCAAGCCGCCCAACTGCGCCATGGCGATGGCCAGACGATGCTCGGTCACGGTATCCATTGCCGAGGATAGCAGGGGAATGCCCAGGGAGATGGCGCGGGTGACCTGGGTGTGGGTGGTCACCTGATTAGGCAACACCGAGGATGCCGCCGGTTTCAGGAGAACGTCGTCGAATGTCAGCGCCTCGGGTATTTTCATATTGCGGTCTGCCTCCTAAATGGCGCGCGCACCATGCCACGCCGGCCAAGACAAAAACAGGGCGCATGAAGCGCCCCGCCGTGGAGAGATTGAGGTCCGGAGTTTGTTGGCAAATTTCGCGCAAGGCTCCGTAGATGGCGGCCGGGGCCTGCCATCTGGCCTGGAATGTTATTCGCCTCGACGGTCAGCCTCCGCCTCCGCTTCCATATCGCCTTTTAACTTGGCGCTCCTGTCGTCGCCATACATGGCCGGATAATGTTTCATGAACGAGGCCAGGATATCATCGAACGGTGTGTCGGCGAAGGTGCCGTGATCGGTGATATATTCCATATGCCGGTTGCCCGCAGCGTCAAAGGGATGAAAGATCGAATCGTTCCGGCCATCGAACTCCAGCGGCAAGGTGCCAAACTTCTCGCAAAGGCTCAGGTTAAACACTGGCGTTGCCTTGACCCACTTGCCCTCCAAATAGATTTCCACATAGCCGTGATAGACGAACAGGTCCGTCCGCATCAATTTGATCATCCGTTTTGAGGCCATGTGATTGCGCACGTCGGCAAAGCCGAGGCGGGCTGGAATGCCCAAGACCCGGCAGGCTGCCGCCATCAAGGCGCCTTTGGTAATGCAAAAGCCGTTGCCCCGTTCCAGCACGGTGCTGCCCTTCATGCCGATTTCGGTCATTTCGACGCCATAGGGGTCATAGCGGAATTCATCGCGCACGGCGTAATACAGGCGCACGGCCTTTTCCAGATCCGAACCGTCCTCTCCACCGGCTCGACGGGCAAAGGCGATGACCGCCTCGTGGTCGCTATCCACATAGGTCGCGGGCTGAAGATAGGATCTAAGATCCTCGATAGATGTTGCTTCACTCATTACGCATATATCCGGCACAACCGCGTACATGTCTATTGATTCGTGCCTTCGTATAACGCAATTTTGCCACCATGCCTATATTTGCCTATGTTTCCCCCTCGTCCGAACTGGCGCCGCCGCCGCGATAAGTGGTGGCTACCACATACATCTCGGCCGAGCCAGAACGGGAGGCTTCCGGCTTGGCATGGCGGACCATGGCAAAGTCTTGTTTCATGGCGGCCAGCAAGCCCTGTTCGGCGCCGCCCTGCCACACCTTGGCGACAAAACCACCGCCCGGCCGCAATACGGCCTTGGCAAGATCCAGAGCCGCCTCGGCCAAGGCAATGATGCGTAAATGATCGGTGGCCCGATGCCCCGTGGCGGGGGGCGCCATATCGCTTAGAACCAAATCGGCGCGCCCGCCCAGGGCCGCGCGTATGGCCTTCTCGGTGGCCAGATCGGTGACATCGCCGACCAGCATTTGGGCCCCTGGGACCGCGTCCATTTCGTTGATATCCACCGCCAGCACCTGGCCCTTCGGACCCAGGGCGTCGAGCAGAACCTGGGTCCAGCCACCGGGCGCGGCGCCCAGATCAACCACCGCCTGGCCCTTTTTCAACAGGCCGTACTTTTCATCCAGTTGCAGCAGCTTGTAGGCAGCGCGGGAGCGGTAGCCGTCCCGTTTCGCGGCGATGACGTAAGGGTCGTTCAATTGCCGTTGCAGCCAGCGCGTGGACGAGGTTTTGCGCCGCCGCGCCGTACGCACCCGCACCGCCAAATTTCGCCCCGAGGGCCGGGATTTGCCACTCCCGCCTCTCCCGCCATTTTTGCCGCCGCCTTTGTGGCCGGGGCCGGCGGTCATGCGATTGCGCCGTCCGCGGCGTCATTGCCGGTCGGGCGGTTGTCCCATCGCATCAGTGACAACAGCAGCCCCTCGCGCACGCCGCGGTCGGCCACCCGCAATTTCTCGAATGGCCAGGTGCGGCGGATTGCTTCCAAAACGGCGCAGCCGGCCACCACCAGATCGGCCCGGCCGCGGCCGATACACGGATGGGCCGCCCGCTGTTCCATGTTCATACGGCGTAATCGTTCGGCGGCGGACCGGGCGTCGGCGAAAGACAGCCACAGGCCGTCGACCCGCTGGCGGTCATATTTCTCCAACCCCAGGTGCACCCCGGACAGGGTGGTCACGGTGCCCGAGGTGCCGATCATCTGCACCCTGCCGTGACGCATTTTCTCGTTGATCCCATGCGCCGTTTCAAAAGCGCCTATTTCCCGGCGCAGGCGCCGCACCAGGGATTCATACTGTTCGGGGCTGAAATCGCCGCCCCCATTTCGTTCGGCGATGCTGACCACGCCAATGGGCAGCGAGGTCAGGGCGATGGGTTCGATGCCCCTGTCCGGGTGATGTTCAGCCCAAATCAATTCCGTACTGCCGCCGCCAATGTCGAACACCAGGGCATAGCGCGTCTGCGCCTCCAACAGGGGCCTGCAGCCGGCGACCGCCAGGCCGGCTTCCTCCTCCGCCGTGATGGTCTCCAAATACAGGCCGGCTTCTTTGTCCACGCGGGCGAGGAATTCATCGCAATTTTGCGCCTTGCGGCAGGCGGCGGTGGCGACACAGCGCGCCCGGGTGACCTTGCGCCGGCGCATCTTGTCGGCGCAGATCTTCAGGGCGGCGATGGTCCGGTCCATGGCCTCCGCGGACAGGCGCCGGCTGCCTTCGACCCCTTCGCCCAGACGGACGATGCGGGAAAATGCATCAACCACGCGAAAGCCGTCCGTCGAAGGGCGGGCCACCAACAGGCGGCAGTTGTTGGTGCCCAGGTCAAGGGCGGCATAGGTATGGTCCACCCGCGGGGCAGGCTTCCGCCCCGCCCGTTTCGTGTTGCCCCGTATTGACACCGCTGTTACTGCTCCGCACGCCTATGCCCATCGCCTAACCTTAACTTGACCCGTTGATGGGGTCCTGGCAATAGGCGGGATGCCGTACGCCATCGGTTGACATCGCGAAGGCTGCTACATAGTTTGCGGCCAGCACCTCTGTATGGTCCCGGAACCCTTGTTGGGGGCTCGTCTAATGGTAGGACAGCGGACTCTGACTCCGTAAGTCCAGGTTCGAATCCTGGGTCCCCAGCCAGCCACCCCGGCGAAGCAGTCTCTTCATCGCATGGCTCGGCCAAGCCGCGGGAAACAGGGCCTGTTTCGCGGTCAATCTCAATTCGGAGCTCCCGAACGCGGGAGCATTTCCGGCCATTGCCGGGGTTCCCGGCGTGCGGTCTCCGCGAGCGCGATGCAAGGGTGAGTTTGGCGGGAACAGGGAATTTTTTGCGATTTCGGCCTCAAAACAGGGAGAATACGGCGAGAGTCCCAACCAATGAGCCGAGAGTCACCCGTAATATCAATGGCTTACAAACTTTCCCTGTTTTTCTTCGGAACAGGGAAACGGATGGTTGATAACAGGGAAATAAATGGAGGGAACAGGGAAACGAATGGAGGGAACAGGGAATAATCAGGGCTGCCTTGCCCGTAGTCGAGTGAGCGGGGGGTGGGTACTGATCCCTATTCCGGCGATACCGCAAACGGGAAGCGGGCGGCTTGCTGCGACCAGTCGAGCGGTATTGGGCCCTTGAGGAGTTGTGCCAGTGTCAGGCCTGCGGATTGGCGCCCATCAACAATCGCTCTCTGGATCTCCGGTGCCAGAAAGGCCAGACGGACGAGGCGGCGCCGATAGGGCGTATCCGGCGCTGTGACGAGCACGGGCAATCCGGCATCATCGTGGTGCAGCATGGCGTGTGCGGAGCGGAGCGCCTTGACCAGAACAGGGTCTGGCCTGTTTCCCGCACTTGGGCCCTTGAGAACCCAGGTCTCGCCGCGACGTCGGACAAGGGGCAGATGCAGCCTGGCGAGACTCGCATCCACCGGATCCGGCTCGACCCGTTCGTGAGGCTCGAGGCGCTCGCGGATCGCGACGATCCGGTCGATCGGCAGCAAGCAGTGCAGCGTCCGATCGTGGAG
>JAKZRK010000339.1:0-10774 GCA_047518225.1 Alphaproteobacteria bacterium
TCAAATGGTTCACAATAACCCGGAACTGCTCTAAATTGGCCGGTGGAAGGGGAACGCATTCCGGTGTTGCGCGCGGGCTTCAAACCCGTTGAGGGGCGTTAGACGTGCCTGGTGGGTTCGACTCCCACTCTCTTCCGCCAATTTCCGCCACCATGGTTAGGATGTATCCATGAACGAGGCCGCGACCAAATTGAGCATGGACCGTCTGGCCGGCGATACCGACCTGGTGGAATGGTATTACGAACAGGGTTTTTCCGACGGCTTTCCCGTGGTGCCGCCAACGCCTGAAAAACTGGCCGCCATGTTTCGCGCCCTGGGTGGCGAACCGGATCTGGTGGAATGCAAGGTGCCGCCGCGTTGGGGCAGTCTCAGCCGCCAGGTGCTGGCGATCAACATGGTCATGGCGGGCTGTAAACCCGAATATGCCCCCGTGGTCCGCGCCGCCATGCTGGCCCTGACTAACACCGCATTCAATCTAAACGGCGTGCAGGCGACTACACATATGGCCTGTCCGCTGTTGGTCGTCAATGGCCCCATGACGGCACGGATCGGCATGAACGCGGGCTGTAATGTGTTCGGCTCCGGCAATCGGGCCAACGCCACCATCGGGCGCGCCGTGCGGATGATTTTGCTGAACGTGGGCGGCGCCTGGCCCGGCGAATTGGACAAGAGCACCCTGGGCCATCCCGGCAAATACACCTTTTGTATAGCCGAGAACGAAGCGCAAAGTCCGCTCGCCCCCTATCACGTGGAAAAGGGCTTTGACGCCACGGATTCCACAGTCTTCGTCATCGCGGCGGAAGCGCCCCACAGTATCACCAATCATCAGGCCAACGATGCCCGCGGCGTTCTGGATTCCATCGTCTCGGCCATGTCCACCTATGCCCACAACAATGCCGTCTCGTCAGGTCATTGCGCGGTGGTCCTGGGCCTGGAGCATGCCCTGACCATTGCCGGGCAAAGCTGGACCCGGCACGATATCCGGCACTATCTGTGGCACAACGCCCAGGTCCGCTTTGGCGACATCGCCTTCGATCACCGCTATGGCAAGGTCTATAACCGCAGCTTGCCGAAATGGTACGGCCGCGAGCTGGACGATATGAACCCCATCGTCCCCTCGCCCGAAAATATCCATCTGTTCGTCGCCGATGGCGAAGCGGGACGTTTTTCGGCCTTCCTGCCCGGCTGGGGCCATATGTCCAGCCCGGTGCTGCAAGGCATCGACGGCGAAACCCCCGTCACCGGCCCCGTCTGTGTCGACGGCACCTGTTTCCTTTAGTTGGCTAGCAGATATAGTGGTCCTGAATTTTGAATAGGGAAATAACAGCATGAGCATTAGTGGCGATAATTCCGGCCTGCCGGTCTATGACCCGCGCGGCGTGGTCGAGGCCGAGGCGGTGGCGATCGCGACCCGCGTGGGCTCTCTGGACGGCCTGCGCCTGGGCGTCCTGGACAATACCAAGTGGAACGGCAACCGTTTATTGCGCGGCGTGACGAAACGACTATCGACGGCGCATGACTTTGCCGCCGTCAACCAATACGCCAAGGAAAGTTTTTCCAAGAACGCGCTGCCGGAATTGGTCGACAAAATCGTGGCGGAAAACGACATCGTGCTGACCGCCATTGGCGATTGAGGCAGCTGTACGTCGTGCTGTATGCATGACAGCATTCACCTTGAGACCCGTGGCGTTCCCACCGCCGTTGTCGTTACCTCTGAATTCCTGCACGAAGCCCAAGTGCAACGCGCCGCCCTAGGCATGAACGGCCTGGACCCGGTGGTCATCACCCATCCACTCAGCACCCTGACCGACGAGCAGATCGGACAGCGCATTGAGGAAGCGGTGACGCAAGCCCGCCAGATCTGGCTGGGCAATTCTTAGCGCCAAGGGTCACTCATAGTGACCCTTGGATCCGCGTTCAAGCGCCGCGCAGGCTGCCCACCTCTATGGTGCCAGTCCTTGGGATCATTGACTGTTCCAGTGCATGATCCCTACGTCCGGCAATATGCAGCCCAAACGCAAAACGGGCTCTTCACCGCAATGGTGATGAGCCCGCTTTATCTGTTGCCCTATTGCGGGATTTCGAATAGGCCTGCAGCGCCCATGCCGGTGCCGACGCACATGGTCACCACGACATATTTCGCGCGCCGGCGTTTGCCTTCGATCAGGGCGTGGCCGGTCAGGCGGGCGCCAGTCATGCCATAAGGATGGCCGACCGAGATGGAACCGCCGTCCACGTTCAACAGATCATTGTCGATGGCCAATTTGTCCCGGCAATACAGCACCTGGACGGCAAAGGCCTCGTTCAATTCCCACAGCCCGATATCGTCAACGGTCAAGCCATTGCGTTCCAGCAATTTCGGAATGGCAAAGACCGGACCGATGCCCATTTCATCGGGCTCGCAGCCATGCACCACCAGGCCACGATAAATCCCCATGACATCCAGGTTCCGCTTGGCGGCCTCCGCATCGCTCATCAACACGCAGGCCGAGGCGCCGTCCGATAGCTGCGAGGCGTTGCCGGCGGTGATATGGCCGTCTTCCCGCGTTACTGGCTTCAGGCTTTGCAGACCCTCCAACGTGGTGGTGGGGCGGTTGCCTTCATCCTTTTCCAGCAGCGTATCGACATAGGTAACCTCGCCGCTTTCCTTGTCCGTCACCGCCTTGATCGTGGCCATGGGCACTATCTCATCATCGAAGCGGCCGGCCTGTTGCGCCGCCGCCGTGCGCATCTGGCTTTGGAAACCGTATTCGTCCTGGGCCTCGCGCGAGATGCCATAACGGTCCGCCACGGTCTGGGCGGTCTTCAACATCGGGTCATAGATCGAGGGCAGATGGCCTTCCAGCCATTCGTTGACCCGAAAATAGGTGTTGGCATGATCGTTCTGCACCAGGGAAATGCTTTCCAGTCCGGCGCCCACGGCAATTGGCACGCCATCGGTGACAATGCGCTGGGCGGCCACGGAAATGGCGTTCAGGCCCGAGGAGCAGGCCCGGCTGACGGTCAGGCCGGAAACGCTGACCGGCATTCCGGCCCGCATGGCGGAGCCCCGCGCCACGTTGCCCCCGGTGCTGCCTTCGGTACGGCCGACGCCCATAATCACGTCTTCGACTTCGCCCGGGTCTATGCCGGCCCGTTGCACGGCGTGCTGGATGACATGGCCACCCATATCCACCGCATGCGTATTGTTGAAGGCGCCGCGATAGGCCTTGCCGATCGGGGTGCGGGCGGTTGAGACGATGACGGCTTCACGCATGATGGTTTCTTCCCTGATTTTTTGGTTTTCAATAATTTCCGAGCCTGACTATAGCGGCCTTCATGAGCCCGTGCCAACAGGGGGCGGCATATCAACGTTGTTCGCCGGTAGCGGACAATCTACACTGCCGCCGCCGACGCCCAACGT
Organism: Alphaproteobacteria bacterium; assembly: GCA_047518225.1. Taxonomy (GTDB): domain Bacteria; phylum Pseudomonadota; class Alphaproteobacteria. The sequence goes on from JAKZRK010000339.1 coordinate 3,404, forward strand.
CAGAATGGAGTACCCCGTGCCATGCCGGACGTAGATCCGATTACCGCCTCTGTTATCCAACACCGCCTGGTTGCCATCGCCGAGGAAATGGGCGAGGCGATGTTGCGGACCTCGTATTCGCAAATCCTGAATTCCAGCCGGGATTTTTCCACCGCCATCTGTGGCGATCGGGGCCGTCTGGTGGCCCAGGCGGAACATATTCCCGTGCACGTGGGCGCCCTGCCTTGGGCAGTGAAATCGGTGGCCGAATTTTTTGGCGACGATGTCTATCCGGGCGATGTCTTTCTGCTAAACGATCCCTATTTTGGCGGCAGCCATCTGCCGGATCTGACCGCCTTCGTGCCCGTCTTCGCCCATGACCGCCTATTGTTCTGGACCGTCAACCGGGCCCACCATTCCGATATTGGCGGCGCCACCCACGGCGCCTATAACGCCGCGGCCACGGAAATCTGGCAGGAGGGCTTGCGAGTACCACCACTGCGGCTCTATTCCCGCGGCGATTTAAGCCAGGATCTGATGCAGATGCTGTCGGCGAACGTGCGTCATCCGCGCGATTTTCAGGGTGATCTGGCAGCCCAAATCGGCTCTGTCCGCCTCGGCGAAAAACGCCTGCTGACCCTGGTGGATGAATTTGGCGCGGATCTGGTCGGGGCCGCGGTGGAGATCATTCTGGACGCGGCGGAAAAACAGGCCCGCGAAGTTATCACGACCTGGAAAGACGGCATCTATCAAGGCGTCGCCCTGCTGGACGACGATGGCCGGGGCCATCAGGATATCGCCATCCGGGCCAAGGTTACCATACGGGGCAGCGATCTGGAGATCGACCTGACCGCCTCGGACGACCAGGTCAGCTCTTTCATCAATTCCTCCCACGCCAACATGCAATCGGCCGTGGCCATGGCCCTGGCTTTCCTGTTCGATCCCGAGACGCCGAAGAACGAGGGCTCGCTGCGCCCCGTCACGGTGATCGCCCGGCAGGGCAGCGTAGTCTGGGCCAATCCCGGCGCGCCGGTTACCCTGTCCACCAGCCATTGCGCTCAGGAAATCATAGAGGCCATCATCAGGGCCCTTGCACCCGCCTGCCCGGACCGCGTCATGGCTGGATGGGGCCGGCGCTTCCGCATTGCCATCAAGGGCGAGGATCCACGCAATGGTAAACAGTTCATCTGGCATCTATTCCAGGCCCGCCCCGGCGCCGGGGCATCCTCGGGCGGCGACGGCTGGCATGGCACGGGGGAATGGCATTCAACGGGAGGCCTAAAATTCGGTTCCATAGAAGTCGCGGAAAGCCGCTTCCCACTGTATTTCCATCGGCATGAATACCGGCCCAATTCGGGGGGCGACGGCAAATATGCCGGTGGCGCAGGGGTGGATCTGGAATTGCGGGTGGAGACCGAGACAGCTTGCCGCGGCAACACGGCCGGCGATGGCGTTCGCCACGGCGCCGCCGGTCTGCTGGGTGGCCAGGACGGTGCCCCACACCGCTATCTGATGCGGACGCCGGGCCGCCGGCCAAAGGTACTGAGCACCAAGCAAGAAGGTATCGACGTCCCTGCCGGTACGATATTCGAGGTGCACTCGGCGGGCGGCGGCGGCTGGGGTCGCCCGGATGAACGGGCGCAAGCCGCAAGGGACTATGACCGCATCAACGGTTACGTCTCCCAGCGCCGAGCCAGGCCCGCACAGACCAATTCAAAGACATAGGCGGCGCACCGATCATGTACCGCATAGGCATTGATGTTGGCGGCACCTTTACCGATCTGGTCGCCATTGATGATTCCGGACGGGTCACTCTGGGCAAAGTCCCCTCAACGCCGGCTGATCAATCCATCGGTGTCATGGATGGCCTGGCCCAAGTAGCGGCAACCCTGGGGCTGGACCTTAACGTATTGCTGGCCGGCACCGATCGCATCGTTCACGGCACCACGGTCGCCACCAACGCGCTGTTGGAGCGCAAGGGCGCCAAGGTCGGCCTACTGACCACCGAGGGCCATCGCGACGTCCTGGAAATGCGCGAGGGCCTGAAACCCGAACGCTATAACCTCAGGCTGCCACGGCCGGAAGCGCTGGTGCCCCGGCGGCTATGTCTTGGCGTTAAGGAACGCATCAAGGCGGATGGGCAGATCGCCATACCGCTTGATGGCGCCTCACTGGAGAGAGCCATTCGCGTGCTGAAGCGGGAAAAGGTGACTTCGGTCGCGGTCTGTTACCTGCATGCCTATCGCGATGGCCGGCACGAAGATGCTACCCGGGTTGCTTTGGCCCGGGCCCTGCCGGGGGTTCACGTCTGCCTGTCCTCGGAAGTCCTGCCGCAGATCAAGGAATACGAGCGGGTCTCCACCACCGTCGTGAACGCCTATGTCGCGCCTGTTCTGACGGGCTATTTTTCCCGGCTCGAACATGCCCTCGAAGCTGCGGGCTATGGCGGCCCGGTGCTGATCATGCTGTCCCACGGCGGCATTGCCCCCATTGCCGAGGCCATTCGCATGGCGGCGGGCACAGTGCTGTCCGGCCCGGCAGGTGGTGTTGCCGGCGCCCGGCATGCGGCGGGACTAGTCGGCATCAAAGACCTAATTCCCTTCGATATGGGCGGCACCTCATCGGACATCTCGTTAATCGTTGACGGCCAGGCGGCCCTGGCCTCGGACCGGCGCATCGCCAACGAGCGGATCGCCCTGCCCAGTCTGGATATCGTGACCTTGGGCGCCGGCGGCGGTTCCATCGCACGGGTTGCCACGGGCGGCTTGCTGCAGGTCGGACCCCAGAGTGTGGGCGCTATACCCGGGCCGGCCTGCTATGGTTATGGCGGTACGGAGGCAACCGTGACCGACGCTTCCATGGTGCTGGGATATCTGGACCCGGAAAATTTCCTGGGCGGCCGGGCACGCCTGGACCGTGGCGCGGCGGAAGCCGCGATGGCGCGCCTGGGGGCGGCGCTTGGCTTGGAAGCTATCCGCGCGGCCGAAGGGATACACCGGGTCGTCAATACCCAGATGGCGGAAGGGGTGCGCCTGGCGACGGTCCGCCGCGGCGTTGACCCACGCCGCTTTGCCCTGCTGGCCTTTGGCGGCGCGGCCGGCCTGCACGCCACCGACCTGGCCCGCCAACTTAATCTCGGCCGCGTCGTCGTGCCGCGCATAGCCTCGGTTCTATCGGCCTGGGGCATGCTAGCCACGGAACTGCGGTTGGAGGTCACCCGCACCCACATCGGCAACACCTCCACCCTGGACACCGGCGCCATCAATAACCTGTACCAAGAGATGGAGGCGGAGGGGCGGGGACGACTGAGCCAATGGTTCGACGGCGCCATTAGTTCCGTCCGTTCCGCCGATATGCGCTACGGCGAACAGATTTTCGAGATCGATGTGCCCCTGGATCAGATCGACTTTTCCGCGCCGGATTTGCTGGCCCAGATCAAGGCTGCCTTTGAACGCCGCCACGAGACGCTTTATACCTACAGCCTGAAGGATCAGGATCCGGTCTTGATCAATGCCCGGGTCGCCACCGTGGGCGCGTTGCCTGCCCTGCCCCAGGAACCGTTGGTGGCAGCCGGCGCGGACATACCGGCAACTGGCCGACGGCGCATCTATCTTGGTGAATGGCTGGAGGCGCCGGTCTATGATTTTGACTGGCTGGCAGCAGGCCAGAAGGTTTCCGGCCCGGCCCTTGTGGTTTCAGAAACCACCAATGTCCTACTGCGACACGGCGATCAGGCCACCACCACACCCCACGGCTGGTTGGATATCTTGGTTCCCAGTTGAAACCCGGGGCCAGGGCATTTTTAAGGTACCGTTAACCAGGACTGTGGATACTGTGTTTTCGCGCCGGGTTGCGTCATCGGCGTCAGCACGGAGATACCCATGAACGAACTCGGTCCCCTGGTCGCGAACTTCGCCGAGATCGAACCTTGGCGCGGCAGCTGTGCGGATGGCAGCTTCGCCAATTTCCTGGGTGTCATGACGGATCTTGAGTTCGTGGAACGCCATCACCCTTCCAACACCCAGCAAGAAGGCAACAATGGTACCCAGGCGGTACGTCTACCGACGGTTGACGACGGTGAACCGTTTTTCGAATTCGCCGCAATCTACAAGGCCGTCCGCGCGGCGCGGGAGCGCTTCGTCATGGTCGAGCTGGGCGGCGGTTACGCGGCCCGCTCGGTCGATGCCTACCGCACCCTGCAAGACCTGAACCCCATGCCAAGCCAATTGGTCATTGTCGAGGCGGAGCCGACCCATTTTGAATGGGCCAAGCGGCACCTGGCAGCCAATGGTATCGATCCGCAAGACCATTGGCTGATCAAGGCGGCGGTCAGCACTGATAGCGACCCACGGCTGTTCATGCGGGGCGCCGGCGTTTTCTACAACGGGATGGTTGCGCCAGCTGATATTAACGGAGTCGTTGAACAAATCGTCGACGGGGGTGGCGCCGCGGCGGTGCTAAAAAACCTGATGACGGGTGGCAGATGTGGCATGAAAATTCCCTACGACAGCGCCGCCGGCCAGGACCTCTTTGACTATGAATTCGTCAGCACAATGTCTCTGACGGACATTCTGGCCCCCTTGACCCATGTCGACCTGATGGATATCGATATCCAAGGGGCCGAGGATACGGCGATCCTGCCGGCGATGGAGATGCTGAACCAACGTGTCAGGCGGGTTCACATCGGCACCCACGGCGCCGACATTCACCGCGGACTCTGGGACTTATTTTTTGAGAACGAATGGGTCTGTGAATTCGACTATCCGCCGTTCAACAAGAACACCACGCCGTGGGGCCAGTTCGACACCATGGACGGCATCCTGCATCTGCATAATCCCCGCCTGACAACGTGAAACCGATTGATCGTCTGCCCTGATTGATCGCTGGAGCAAAGCCGTATTATTGACAATCGCGGAGCGATTCTAAGTGATTGGCAAAACTGCTCTAATTCTAAATATTTGAGCATTTTCAGAATGAAAATGCGGTGGCACGCCGGGCGGCGGCTCGCCCAACACCACCCATCTTTCAAGCCCAATTCACGCCTTCCATTTTGACCTGCGTCAAGGCATGCAGCCGCGCGCAACGCCATAGTGTGCGTAATTGATGGCATGACGCAATCAAAGTGAAGGAGTGGCACTATGGTTGAGAAACTTGCGACCAGCGGTCATGGCGAATGGTGGCCGGGTCTGGTTGAGCCCTTTCGCGCGCTGGGCAACAGAATTCACGACTTCTTCGCACCACAGGCGGAGGCGGGCGCCACGAACGAGGCGTACGAAATTGAACTCGAACTTCCAGGCGTGGATGAAAAGGACATCGAGATTTCTCATAGCGGCAATATTATAACCGTGACGGGCGAGAAACATGCCGCGCGCAAAGAGGAAGGCAAGACCTATTAGTTCTCGGAACGGGTCTACGGCGCCTTCCAACGGTCTTTCCGCCTGCCCGGCGATGTCGACACGGATAGCATAGAAACGGTCTGCACGAATGGCGTGCTCAAGTTGCGGCTGCCCAAGCGCCCGGGCAGCGCCGAAACGGCCACGCGGATCAGAATCACCCAGAACTGATTGCTTGGCTTAGACGGGGCCGCGCCCCGATGACCACTCAACCTGCCGAAATGGCGAAGGATTCGCATATGATAAGAACCATACTCGTGGCGACCGACGGCTCCGACCATGCCAAGAAGGCGTTGACCCTGGCCAGCGACCTGGCGGCGAAATACGGTGCGCGCCTAGTCCTGGCGCATGTTTTTTTAAGCATTGCCTGGGCCGAAACGCTGCGCGCCTTGGCCAGCCGAAAGGGCTTGTCCAAACGGCTGCGTGACCTGCTGGACAATTACGAGGCCGACTTTCAAATGGAGGCCGCCGCCGCCGCCGTGGGCTTTGTCACGGTGCCGCCGCCGCGGGAGCTGGGCAGTATTTCGCACAAGATTAGCGCCCGGGCCGAATGCACCTGCGTCACCGTGAAATAAACGCCCGCTCCGAACCGCCCCCCGACAGGGCCAGGCCGGCCAGCGGGGCGGGTCGCTGTGAGGGGCAGCTCAGCGCTTCAGGCGCTCGGCTGCGGCGTGTAAGCGGGATTGCGCCTCGCCGCTGTTCCAGATCTCAACCTGACGGGCCACGCGGGATGACATCTGCGCCCTGACATCGGCACAAAAACGGCCGTTTCTCATGCGTTTCGTCTCCGCGAAGGCTTCCGGCGCCAGGCCGCACAGGAACTGCAGCTGTTGCCAGGCGGCGTCTTCCACCGACGCCTTGTCAGCCACGCCATGCATGAAGCGCAAGGCGCAGGCTTCCTCCGCCGATATCAGTTTGCCGGTGTAGATCAGGTCCGAAGCGGTGAAATCGCCAGCCACGAAGCGCAGCAGTTGATCGCCATAATAAGGATTGGGAACACCCAGCAAGATCTCGGGCTTACCCACCAATACCCGGCCCGTCGCGCCATAGCGGTAATCACAGGCCAGCAGCAGCGCCAACGCACCACCGATGGCATGGCCCTTGATGGCGCCGACGATGGGCAGCGGGCATTCCATGACCTGCACGATGCATCCCCCCAAAGCGAGAAACATTTCGCGCATTTGCGCGCTGGATTGCGATAGCGCCCAGTCAAGGTCGACACCATTGGAGAAGAATTTCTCGCCGCCACAGAACAGCACGCCACGGCCACGGCTTTCGGCCCCGGCGATGGCCATGGACACCTCCCGCAAGACCTCCGTCGTCAGCAGGTTTGCGTCGCCGCAGGCCAGGCGGATGCGGACGCAATCATCAACCCACTCGCAATTTACGTTGGTCATGCTGTTCCCTATGTCATGGGGCCGGGGACGAATTCGGAAACCATATTCACAGGGGACAACAGGGTCAAACCTAGTTTATCACACAAGCGTCAGGCCATTGCCGTCATTGATAATACCCGACGCCCCCAAGAGCGTCGCACCCCCTCCGCGGATTGTGTGGTATTCTGCCGCCAAGAAAAGAGTCACGAATTGAGCGGGGATAAGCATGCGGTTACAAGACAAGGTGGCGCTACTGACGGGTGCCGCCGCGGCAATAAAGGGCGAATTGATGGGTTTTGGCGGAGCTACCGCGCATTTGTTCGTGCGCGAGGGTGCAAAGGTTGTCTTGACCGATATTCGCGATGAATTGGGCGAGCGCGCTGCGGCAGCCCTGCGTGATCAGGGGCCCGACGTGCTTTACCGGCACCTCGATGTGACTTCGGAAGCAGACTGGCAAAGGGCCATCGATGACACCTTGGCCGCCTATCAGCCCGTTGAAAAAGGCGCTATTGACCGGGTTTCACTCGACGGCGAAACATAACGCGACGAAGGCGGTTTCGCCATCCTCCGAGACGATGAGGACCATCTGAGCGACCAGAACGGCTCCAGCTGGCGCAATAAGC
>JAKZRK010000340.1:0-10523 GCA_047518225.1 Alphaproteobacteria bacterium
GTTCAAAACGAATGGACCCTCATGGCCCTCGCGCACAACTGCAAACGGCTATCTGGACTGGTCGCCTAAAAAACCGCGCAGTCATTATGCAGGAGTTGGGTTATCACAAACCCGACAGACTGCTAGAGCGGTTCCGGGCTAGTGCCGGGGCGGGCGCACCGCCAGGATCAGGGGCATGGCCACCAGCGCGGTCAGGGCGAAGAACATGAAGGCGTTGAGATAGCCGATCATCTGTGCCTGGCGGCCGATTTCGTGCACCATGGGCAGGGCCTGCTGGATGCTGGGTACTGTCCCCTCCAGGTTCCAAAGCGCGGGACGGCCGGGTTGCAGGCGATCGGAAATCTCGGCGAATGACATCTTCGACGTGCGCAGCGCCAGCGCCACCGACAGCGAGATGTGCACCGAACTGCCGAACAAGCGCAGCAGGTGAAATATCGAGGTGACCAACGGGAACTGTGCCGGCGTCACCGCGCCCAGGGTGATCACGGTCAGCGGCACCCAGACGAAGCCGATCCCCAAGCCGGAAATGAAACCGGTCCAGGCGATCTGGTAATAGGTCACGTTTATGTCGAAGAATGCCATCGCCCAACCGGACCAAACTTGCGCGCCGAACCCCAGAAACAGCCAGATGCGCGGATCGTAGCGCGAACCCCACAGCAGGATGATGAAACCGAGCGTCACGCCCAGGCCGCGGATCGCCAGCAGTCCGCCAATCGTCTCCTCGGGGTAACCGCGCAGGTTCTGCAACATGTTGGGCAGCAGCACGATAGGCGAATAGCTCAACATGCCGAACGCGGCCACCAGCAGCAGCCCGACGGCAAGGTCGCGGTTGGCCAGTATGCGCAAATTGATATAAGGCTGACGCCAGGTCAGGCTGTGGACGATGAAGAGATAAAGGCAGACGACGCCGAGCAGGCACTCGAGGACGATTTCCACAGACACGAACCAATCGTTGCGTTCGCCACGGTCAACCATCAACTGGAAACAGGCGATGGCGATAGAGAAAAAGACGAAGCCGCGCAGATCAAGGCGGCGGCTCGTTTGGGGCCGGTCGTGGGGGATCACCGCCACTACCGCCAGGCAGGACATGGCCGCGAACGGCAGGCAGAAATAGAACACCGACCGCCAGCCATATTCCTCCGTCAGGATACCGCCCAGCCAGGGCGCGATGACAGGTCCGATGGTCACGCCGATGCCGAATATCGAGGTCACCACGCCGTGCTGGCTGCGCGGATAGGAGGCCATGACCAGGGCCATGGTCAATGGCATTACCGGCGCCCCGAACAACCCTTGAATGGCGCGCAACAGCACCAGTATTTCCAGGTTCGGCGCCATGGCGCAAGCCAGCGTGGCAACGGAAAAACCTATCGTCCCCCAGACAATACAGCGGCGGGAACCGAACCGGTCGGCCAGCCAGCCGGTTGCCGGCAGGCCGACCGCGTTGGCGACCAGATAGGATGTCACCACCCAGGCAACCTGGTCCCGGGTCGCCGATAGCGAGCCCTGGATCTGCGGCAGTGAGACGTTGGCGATGGTGACGGTCATGGCGAGGAGGAAGATAACGAGCACACTGGCCGCCAGCACGGCGACCCGGCCGCTGGTATTGAATTCTATCTGTTCCGCTACCGCCATTGGTTGCTCTCGTACCCGCCGGCCCGCCGGCCGGCACTTCGGGTATGCGCTCTAGTAATAGACGGCGTTACCGGCGCCGCCATTCGGGTTCAACAATTCGCCGGTCAGGGCGCGGGCCTGCTCGGAAGCCAGGAATACCGCGACATCCGCCACCTCCGAGGCCTCGACCATACGGCCCAGCGCGTTGCTGCCCGGCGCGCCAGCGGCGAATATCTGGTTTTCAACTTCCGCCGGCGTGAGGCCCTCCTTTTCCGCCCGCGCGGCCATCATGCCCGGCGTCCGTTCGGTCCGCGTCATGCCGGGATGAATGCAGTTCACCGTGATTCCGTCGCGGCCAAACTGCAACGCCAGCGTCCGGGTGAAATGCACCAGCGAGGTGTTGCGCGCGCCGCCGCTCAAATTCCCCGGAATGCGCGCGTTGGACCCGGAGATATTGATAATGCGGCCCCAGCGAGCTGCCTGCATATGGGGTATCGCGGCGCGGGCACAGCGCAATGCGCCCAGGTATTTGGTGTCGAAATCGCTCAGAAAGTCCTCATCCGCAATGGTCTCGATGCTGCCCACCGCGTTCGGCGAGCCACCAGGCAGGGAGGCGCTGTTGACCAGAATGCTCAATCCGCTCAGGGCCGCGACCGCCTCTTCGACCGTTGCCTCCACGGCGGCCCGGTCGGTCACGTCGCAGGCCAACGGAATGACCTTGCGGCCGGTTTCCCCGGCGATTTCCGAGGCGGTCTGTGACAACGATTCCATGTTTCGACACGTAATCGCCAGATCGACGCCTTCCCGCGCCAAGGCAATGGCAATCGCCTTGCCGATACCCCGCGACCCGCCAGCAATAATCGCGGTCTTGCCCTGCAAACCAAGGTCCATGGGTCGCCCTCCCCTTTCATGTTCTGCTGGCGAACCATCGTGCGTCTGTATTTTACGCTGTTGTCGGCAGCGGTTCAGCACTATTGTTTCGCCCATACAGAGTAAAGTATGCGCTGAATGCGCGGCGTCCGCCATTGGATCTTTGGTTTGGGGCTTGGGGAGAAGGATGGATGAGTTACGATCTGGTCGTTAAGAACGGTTTGATAATAGATGGCTCCGGTGGCGCGCGGTATCCCGGCGATATCGGTGTGAAGGATGGCAAGATTGCCACGATCGGACGTATCAACGCGCCGGCGGACAACGTCATGGACGCCGAGGGTCACGTGGTCACGCCGGGCTTCGTCGACGGACACACCCACATGGACGCGCAGATCTTTTGGGATTCGCTCGGCTCGTGCTCCTGCTATCATGGTGTTACCTCCGTGGTCATGGGCAATTGCGGCTTCACCCTGGCGCCATGCCGCGAGGCGGAAGTCGACTACGTTTTCCGTAACCTGGAACGCGCCGAAGACATCAGCCGCGACGCCATGCTGGAAGGTATTAAGTGGAGTTGGGAAACCTATCCCGAATATCTCGACACCATCGACAAGCTGCCCAAGGGGATGAATTACGCCGGCTATGTTGGGCATTCCGCGCTGCGCACCTACGTCATGGGCGAACGCGCCTTCGATGAACAGGCGACCGAGGATGACCTGGCGGCCATGGTCGCCAATGTGCAGGATGCCGTGAAGGCGGGCGCCATCGGGTTTTCCACCTCGCGCAGCCCCTCGCATTTGACCCCGGACAACCGTCCCGTTGCCTCCCGCACGGCTGATTTCTCCGAAGTCCGCGCCATCGTGAACGGCATGGGCCAGGTGGGCGCCGGCATCTTCCAACTGGCCATGGAAAGGGGCAGCAATGAAGAATTGCAGGCCTTCTACCGTAAGCTCATGGACCTATCCAAGGAAAGCGGCCGGCCCATCACCTTTGGCAGCCTGAACCGGCGGACCAATCCCGGGGCCTGGAAGGCATTATATGCGATCATCGAAGACGGCAACCTTGACGGCGCACGGGTGTTCACGCAAGTGCATTCCCGGGAAATCAACGTTATCCTGTCATTCGAAACCCAGTTGCCGTTCGACGATTGGCCCGTTTGGCGGGACATCCGCAAGTTGCCGTTGGCGGGCCAAATGGCGGCACTGCGCGACCCGGAAACCAAAGGAAAATTGATCGACGCCGCCAACAATCTCAAACCCAACAAAACCATCACGGGCGGCGAAGCCCGTCCGCCGGAATGGGACTATTTCTACCACATGGACAAGGCGAGCTGGCCGCACCGCAGTCTGGCCGATATCGCGGCCGAACGCGGCGTTGACCCCGTTGAAGCCATGATCGACATTGCCTTGGAACACGACCTTAAAGCGTTCTTCCGGCAACCGATTTCCAACGAAGACGAAGAAGCCGCATTGGCAATCATGAAGCACCCGCGTTCCTGTGTCACATTCTCGGACTCTGGCGCCCATGTCAGCCAGATCATGGATAGTTCGCTGCAGACCCACTTGTTGAGCCATTGGGTGCGCGATCGGGAAGAATTCACCCTGGAACAAGCGGTCCGTATGATCACCTACGATACGGCGACCAATTGGGGTTTCCACGACCGCGGCCTGCTGCGCGAAGGCATGGCGGCCGATATGGTCGTATTGGATCCTGACAAGGTCGCCCCACGCATGCCGACCGTGGAATACGATCTGCCCTCGGGCGCACGGCGCCTGAAGCAAATGGCGGACGGTATCGCCGCGACGATCATCAATGGTCAAGTGGTGCTGAGAAACAACGAGCACACGGGCGCGCTGCCGGGACAACTCCTGCGGGGACCGCTGGCCAGAGCATAATGCCAACGCTCGCGGATCACCTTTGGGCTAACGGCCCCAGGGCATGGATCAAGGGACCCAGGCGGCCTTCGTGGCGGCGCCAACGGCCGATGGAGCTGGCGTAAATGGGTTGACGGACCTGGGTTAGGCTGGCGGTACGCACGACCCGCTTGGTGTTGTGAAAATCGAGGCTGCGGCCGTCCCATTCCAGCCCGCAATGGGCCACGAAGCGCCGCGCCGAACCCTCCAGGTCGGCGACCACGTCTTCATAGCGCACATCCAGGATACGGCCCGGCAGCACCGCCTGCCAATGGCGCATCAGCCTGTCGTATTCCCGGTAATAGAGGCCCAATTCAGTCAGGTCGTATGTGAAGGACTGGCCTTCCGTGAACAACAGGGAAAAGCACGAATAACAGATGTCCATGGCATCGCGCCGGCAATGGATGATCGCGGCATTTGGCAGCATCAGGTGGATCAAGCCGATGCGGAGAAAATTGTCCGGCATCTTGTCGCACACCCGGCGCTTGCCGGGCGCGCGCCGGCTCACCGCATCGACATAATCCTTGCCCAGTTCCGCCCACAGCCCGGCCCCGGCCCCCCTGACACACGCGGGATAAGGCTGGCTTGCGCCTGTCCGCGCCGGCAAGGCGGCGGCGATGGCGCCCAAATCATGCAGTTCGCCGGCGCCATGAACAGCCGGATGGCTGGCCAAGATCTGCTCCACCAGCGTGGTGCCGGAACGCGGCATGCCCAGGATGAAGATCGGCCGGGCGGAGGCATCCCCGGCCGTGCCGTGGCGGGCGAAAAGCGCACCGTCGAAAGTCTCTATCAAACGGTCGAAATGATCCCGCGTAGCCGCGATATCGTAGCTCAAGGTACCGCGCTTCAACCGGTTGCCATTCACGATATGGTCGAAGGCCTTGTCAACCACGCCCTTTTTCTCATAGACCCCTCCAAGGGCAAAAAACAACTGAATGGCATCGCCCGTGGCAACATCGGGTTCACCGACCAGTCGTTCCATTTCAGCGGTATTGCCTTCATCGTCACTTAATGTACCCAGATTCGCCCGGGCCATGGCATAGTCCCCATCCTGGGCGATGGCCCGGCGAAAACTATCCTTCGCCGCCGCGATCTGTCCCAGTTCCTGTTGCGCCAGGCCAAGATTGTTGTGCGCCAGGGCATAGCCGGGGTCGGCCGCCAAGGCCCGGCCGTAACAGGCGGCGGCCGCATCCAGTTGCCCGCCCGCCCGCAGCGCGTTGCCCAGATTGTAGTGGGCCTTTGCGTAGGCGGGATCGGCCGCGATGGCGCGATGATAGCTGGCGACGGCTTCTTCCATGCGGCCGAGGTTCTGCAACGCACCCGCCATGTTGTTGTGGGATTCGGGATAATCGGGTTTGCCCGCGATAGCCCTTTGGAAACAGGTCAACGCCTCCTCCAATTGTCCCAGTTCGGTCAGCACCAGGCCCATATTGTTGTAGGTTTCCGGGGAATCCACGCCCGGGCAAGCAGTTCTCGGTAGCTTGCCAGGGCTTCCTTCGGCCTTCCCAACCCGCGCAGCGCGGCGGCCAGATTGTTGTAGGCATCGCCATGTTTCGGTTCCAGGCGCAGGGCCGCGCGGTAACTCATCACACTATCCTCAAGCCGGCCCAACTGGCCAAGGACGTTGGCGTAGTTGTAATGGGCGTCGGCATGGTCCGGCCCGGCGGCAATGGCTTTCGAGAGATATTCGACGGCGGTTTTGCTCTCGCCCGTTTGAAACGCCGCCACGCCCGCCAGGTTGAGAACCACCGGATGGTTCGGTTCGGCCTTCAGGATCTTGCGGTAGAGTTTTTGCGCCTGGGCCAGTTCACCTGCGTTGTGGTGGCGCACCGCGCGGTCGAAAATCTTCTGCATGGGCATGTCCCGCCGCCGACGGTTCAATAGGCCGAGATGCCGCCCTCGGCCGGGATTACCGCGCCGTTGACCATGCGGGATTCATCCGAGGCCAGGAACAGCGCGATATTGGCGATGTCCTCCGGCTCGCCAACGCCAAACGGATAATTTTCAAAGGTAGTAATGGTACCTTCCCGCTCGGCCGAGGGCTTTTTCGCCACATAACGCGACTTGATGCGGTCGGTCTTGACCAGACCCGGGCAGATAACGTTGGCGCGCACCCCATCCATGGCGTAGGCGCCGGCCAGGCTGCGGGTCAGCGAGATCAAACCGCCCTTGGCCGAGGAATAGACATGGGCGGGGTGGTTGCCGCGCAGCGCCACCACGGAAGAGACGTTGACGACCGCCCCGCCGCCGCTGGCAATGATCCGGGGAATGCCATACCGGCAGCACAGGAACGGCCCCTTAAGATCAAGCGGGATAGTGGTGTCCCAGACCGCCATATCCACATCCGTCACCTTGCTGTCTTCCAACTCCGAGCCACCGGCGCAGTTGAACAGAATATGCAGACCGCCGAAATGTTCAACCGCCTGGGCCATCGTGCCCTCGACGCTGTCTTCATCCCTCACGTCGGTGGGAATGAAAACCGCATTATTGCCGGCCTCCAGCGCCGCCGCCGCTCCCAATTCGGGATTGATTTCCGCCACCACCACCTGGGCGCCTTCCCGCGTAAAAATACGCGCCGCCGCCCGCGCGATACCCGACCCCGCCCCGGTAATCACCGCGACCTTGCCCTCCAGTCTGCCCATCTTCGCTGCCTCCCTAAATTTCCATCACCTCAACCTAACACGCTATAATGCCGTGCCAATAATATGCCCGCCATGGATCGCCGCCATGAGGTTGCGCGGCGACAGGCAGTCGCCAATGGGGTGGATGGGGATATCGCAAAGGCGCCGGCCAGGGCATCATTAGCCAGGCGCGGTGTGACGCACACCACCGCGTCAATGGCGGCAAGTATAGTCTCCGCCCCGGTGAAGACGTTGCGGCAGGTCACCTTACCCCCACGATGGTCGATCAGATCATGGGAGGGCAGAATTTCGACGCCGGCCCGGTGCAGGCGGCGATGGACGCCGATGGCGCTGCAATAGTTCACGCTCTGGCCAATGCCCGGACGCGGCGTCATCAGGATCAGTTGATCGAACCGCCCCGCCAGCAGATCCGCCAGACCATAAGTGGCGGGCCCATGGTCCTGATCGAACAGAACCGCCGTGCCGCCTCGGTTTCCCTCATGTCCGGCATTTTCCCGGACATAGGCGACACCGTCCAGCACCGGATCGGCTGCTGTCGCCAGGTTCATGGGCCGGCGCAAGGACGCGCCGGCGGCCAGCACAATGGCATCTGGATCAAGGGCCAGCACATCCCCCGCCTCGGCCCGTTGGCCCAGGACGAAGCGGACACCATGGCGGTCACACATATGCATTTGATATGCGACGAGCTTTGCCATTTCGCCCCGGCCCGGCAGTTCAGCTTCCAGGCGCAGTTTGCCCCCCGTCCGATCGGACGCGCCGAACAGCGTGACCCTGTGGCCCCGCGCCGTGGCCACCCAGGCGGCTTCCAGTCCGGCGGGCCCGGCGCCCACAATGGCGATGGTCTTGACGGCCGGGGCCGGGGCTAGGTTTTGTTCGGCGCACGCCTCGCCCGCCAGACCCAGACAGGGATTATGATGTTCGGCCAGCGGTTTCCCCGCATGAACTTCGCCCCAGCACCAGTTATCGAACACCGAGGGGCGGATATCTTCCCCCCGCCCCGCTTCCGCCTTGCGGGCCCAGGCGGCGTCCGCGATTTGGGCCCGGGTCATGCCGACCAGATCGCCATAGCCTTCCGCGACCACCTTTTCGGCCAGCTCCGGGTCGCCGATCCGGCCCAGGGCCATGACCGGGATACCGTTCGCCACCGCGCGCATGCGTTTCGGGATATCAATGAAATGACCGGGTCGGAAATGCAGGTCGGGCACGTGGTTTTCCAGGGACAGGCTGAAATTGCCCTGGCCATACGCAAAATAGTCAAAATTTCCGGTCTGGGCCAGATGCCCGGTCAAGCGCGCAGCTTCCTCCACATCAATACCACCGGGCACGCCCTCGTCGCCGGGCATTTTCAAGCCAATGATAAACTCCCCGCCGCAGGATTGCCGGATGCCAGCGGCGATATCGCGGACAAAGCGCGTGCGCCCCGCAACCCCGCCACCGTATTCGTCGTCCCGGCTGTTGGACCAGGGCGAAAGGAACTGCCCGATCAGATAGCCATGCGCCCCGTGCAATTCGATGCCCGCGAAGCCGCAGCGGTGCAGCCGTTGCGCCACGGCCACATAGGCCGCCCCCACCCGCCTGACCTCCGCCCCCGACATCACGTGGGGCACGGTCCAACTCAAGGCATCGGGCTGTTCGGATACTCCCATGGGTGATTTGGTGGGATGCCACAATTGCTGCCGGCCGGGATGCCAAAGTTGCCCCACCAACAAGGCGCCGGCCTCATGCACCCCCTGGGCGACCTCTCGAAAGCCCGCATCGTTGCTGTCATCGAAGCCGGTAACCACCGCGCCGTGGGCAATGGCTTCGGGATCCACGGCGATAATCTCCGAAACGATCAGCCCGGCGCCGCCTTTGGCGCGCTCGATGAGAAAATTACGCCATTTTTCGGTGATCCGGTTGCCCTGGCCGAAATTTGTCAGGGTGGCGGGCACGGCAACCTGGTTGCGCACCCGCCGCTGCCCGATTTGTAGGGGCGAAAACAGGAAAGGGTAAGCTGTGGTCATGGGGTGAATTTCTCTCCGGCGGCGACGCGATTAGGCTAAGCTATCGCACACGCACCGTCACCTTGATAACTCGTAAGGATATCCCATGGCGTTCGATCTGATCCTGCGTAACGCACGCATCTCCGGGACCGCGCCGGAAACCCCGCTGATGGATATCGCCATTCAGGGTGAAACCATTGCGGCCGTCGAACCGCACATCGAAGCCGAAGGGAAGGAATGGGGCGTGAGTGGCCGCCTGGTCTCGCCCGGCCTGATAGAGACCCATATCCATCTGGATAAATCCCGCATCATGGACCGCTGCAGCGCCGCGCCCGACCGGGGCACGGATCATATGGCCCGGGTCGCCGCCGTAAAACCGGGCTTCACCCAGGAAGACGTCTATGCCCGCGCCCAGGCCACGGTGGAACAATGCGTGGTCAACGGCGCCGGGCATATGCGCACCCATGTGGAGCTTGACCCCAATGTGGGTCTGCGCGGTTTCGAGGCGTTGAAGCAGTTGGCTAGCGATTATCGCTGGGCCATCGACATTGAAATCTGTGTCTTTGCCCAGGAGGGTTGGACCAATGCGCCCGAAACCGACGCCAATATCGTCGCCGCGCTGAAAGACGGCGCCACGGTAGTTGGCGGCGCGCCGGGCTATGACCCGGACCATGGCGGCCAGATCAGGCGGATCTTTGCACTGGCGCGGGAATTCGACGTGGACGTGGACATCCACCTGGACGTGGGCCCCACCATTGACGACATGGACATTCATCTGGTCTGCGAGCTGACCGAGGAATACGGCTGGGGTGGCCGGGTGGCGGTGGGCCACGGCACCAAGTATTCCTGCCTGCCGCCCGCGCAATTGCGCGGCCTGGGCGCACGCCTGGCCGATACCGGCGTGGCCGTCACCGTATTGCCGGCAACGGATCTGTTCGTCATGGGCCGGCATCAGGACCACGGCGTGATCCGTGGCGTGGCCGATGCCAATGCCCTGTTGGCCTGCGGCGTCAACTGTTCGCTGTCCACCAACAACGTATTGAACCCGTTCACGCCGTTCGGCGATTGTTCCCTGATACGTATCGCCAACCTGTATGCCAATGTGGCGCAGCGGGGCGGGGCGGATGAACTGGCGGATATTTTCGAGATGTTGACCCACCGTTCGGCCCGGCTGTTGCGGCGGGATGATTACGGCATCGCTCCTGGAAGGCCGGCGGATCTGGTGGTCTGGAATGCCACCAGCGGCGCCGAGGCGGTGGCGACCATCGCCCGGTCGCTGTACGGCTTCAAACGCGGCCGGCAGAGCTTTTCCCAAAGCCTGCCGGAACTACATCGGCCATAGGAATTCACTACGCGGATGACTAGAGGACATTCGAACTATACCGGGTCATTTGACCGGCGTGGAAGCGCCCGTGGGTAGGCGCGGTTCGCAGGTCGATGTGGTACATCATCCAAGAACCGTAACGCCGCCACGGAGCCTTGGTGAACGGCCTTCGGTGGCGCCCCTA
>JAKZRK010000341.1:0-8184 GCA_047518225.1 Alphaproteobacteria bacterium
GCGCCGCCAGGCCCCGTTGGGACAGCCTGGCCTCGCCATGCACCGCGTGCAGCACTTCCATGGTAATGCGGGCCTCGCCAGCCTTGCCCTTGGAAGCCCCATCCCCCTTGTCCACTGTCTGTTCGCTGCTCATGCCCGTTCGATCGGCGACCGTTGATCCGCGTACAACCGAATCGTTGTTCACAACATGAACAATAGCGCGTTCATAACGTGAACGTCAATGATCGGGCAGCCCGGATTTAGACCGCCCGCGCCGAAATGACGGCCAGGTTGGCCATTTGAGACGGGGCAAGGGCCATCGCCGTTCGCTGCAGCAGGTTGCCGGCCAGGTTGAAGCGGTAGCCCGCGCCCCGGGCCTCGTTTTCGCGAAAGATCCGCTGACTGGCATGGCGCAGGATAGGAAATTTATACAGAAATGACATGTTTTCCACATAGTCGACCGCTTCGACCCGGAAGCCGGCGCCGCTGACCAGAGCCTTGAATTCAGCCGTGGTCAGGTTGAGCTTGTGGAAGCGCCGGGCCCCGGTTGGCGCCCCGTGCCCGGCCATGCGGTCGGTGATGCGGTTTTGCAGATTGTCCAGGCGCATGCTGGCGCACAGAATGCCGCCCTTCTTGAGCACCCGGCGGGTGTCCGCCATGGCCGCTTCCAGGCCGTGTTCCAGGCCGTGGTAAAGGCCAAAGGCAAGCACGGCGGAAAACGCCCCGTCGGGAAAAGGCAGCGCGGTGATATCGCCCGCCGCCAGGGGGATTGTGGGGTCTTCCCCATGGATCGCGGCCAGCACGGAGGCGATGAAATCCAGGCCGACCATATCGACGTTGCGTTCGTGAAAATGGCGCAGAACACGGCCCGCCCCGCAGCCTGCCTCCAACACCGGGCCGCCGGCTCCGCGCCCCTTGATGGCCCGGTTGATGGTGCGTTCCGCATAAAGGCCGGGATAGCGCTCCAGATTGATGGCCCCGCTGTCAACCGCGACCCCGTCCCAGCGGCCCTGCCAATAGTCCCGGCTGCCGCCGTGGGCGCGATAGCTAATCCGCATCGCCGGCCTCGAGGCTCAACAGGGCTAGATGTTTCAACAGCGGATGCACAACGTAATAATCCGCCCCACCCCCTTGGGTCTCGACCCGGTCAAGCCGGCCGTCCCTTTGCCATTGCGCCACCACCTCCGCCATCAGATCGGCCCGGATGGCGGAGTCATAGAAATAGTCAATGTCCACGCCCACGGGCGGGGCCGGATAGCGCCGCCGCGCCACGATCGGACCCTGATCGATGGCCGGCACCAGTTCGATCACCGAGACACCGCAGCCTTCGCCGGCCAGCAGGCTATAGTAGATGGTGGTGCTGCCCCGATAATCGGGCAGCCAACCGGAATGGGCGTGCAGAAACGGCGGCCCCAGGGCCAGAAGCTCCCCGCCGACCAGTTGCCCGCCATAGCCGGAGTAGATCACCAGGTCCGCCGCCGCGGAGCCTACCGCGGCCAGGATCGCAGGGTCGTTCACGCTCTCGGCCTCAATGGTTTCCACCTGCGCCGTCAGGCTGTCCAAGGACTGCATCAAGGGTATGTTCGGATCGGGCAGTGGCACCGCCGTGGCCTTTTCCGGGCGCCGTGGCAAATCCGCCTTGCCAGGCTGGCCGGCGCCGGGACGGTCGAACAGGATAACCTTGTCCAGGCGGATGCCACGGGCGGCAAAGGCCTGGGCATAGGCCTGGCTGCGCGGCGTGTTGGCGCCTAGAAAAAGGATATTGCCCACCCTCACGATGGTATGCCCCGCGCCGCCATAAGGGCCTCGATCCAGCATTGCTCCCGCCTCAGGTGCCAGGCCAGCCGGGCCGCCAGATCGCTTGGCAATGCCTCGGCCTCGGCACAAAGGGTATCGAGACATTTGAGATAAACGTTGAGATGGCGCAGCGCGCCGCTCTGCTGATAGATAGCCGCGAACAGATCCGCCGCCCGCAGATAAAGCGGTAACGACCGCCGCGCTGATTTATCCAAGGCGCGGAACGCCTCGTCATAGCCGTCATGCACGCGCTTATGAATTTCGAATTTCTTCACGAACGCCTCGGATAGCGGCGCATCGCTGCCCAGGGCGCGTTCCAACAGCTCAACGCTCTGGCGCGAAGCCGGGTCGGCGGATCGGGCGGGGGGCGGCGGCGCCGCTTTCGGAAGTCTCGCCAGGATCGCTGCCCGATCGCCACGCCAGGCGGCGACGAAAACGCGCCCATGATATTCGCTGTAGAAATAGCTGTTGGGCGTTTCGATCAAGTCGCCCGTGGCGTAGGGATAGGTCACGAAACCGCCCCGATCCGCGCCAATATGGTGGCCGCGATGGCGCCGGCATCCAGGCTGGGTCCGTCATTGCGGATTACCAGGTCGGCATGTTCCGGGGTGGGGAAGGGGATGTCGATGCCCACCACATGGGCCATCTCGCCGCGCCGGGCGGCGGCGTAAAGGCCCTTGCCGTCCCGGGCCTCCAGCGCCGCCATGGGGGCATCGATGAAGACCTCGAAATAGCCGCTATAGCGGCTTCGGTTGGCGGCCAGGATATCGGGAAAAATGCACAGGATGCTGACCACGGCATTGATATTTTGACGGTCCAGCCAGGCCGACATGGCGGCGATGCGTTCCGCATTGATGCGCCGCCCCTCTATCGTGTAGGCAGCGGGGGCCCGGTCATGCTGAAAGATTTCCCGAATTTCGTCGCCATCGACCAGCACCGTCGCCGGTGCCTTTGCCTGCCATTGGGCGTGCAATTCACGGGCAACTGTCGTTTTCCCGGCACCCGATAAGCCGACCAGCCAAATAATCATCTCGTCGTCCTCAATCGCGCAGGCCGTCGGCGGGGCGAACGTGGTGCTCCGCACAATTGATCTCGATACTTCTGGCGGAACATAGACGGTCGAAAATCTGTTCGCCGCAGCCGATGGCGGCCGGGATGCCGAATTCGGCGCAGCGGATCGCCATATGAGAATTGGCGCCGCCGAATTTGGTCACCAAACCCGCGATGCCATAGGCAAAGATCCAATCAAAGCCTGGGTCGGCGTTCTCGATCAAGACCACGGCGCCGGCCATGTTGCCGGGCACCTTATCGTGCCCGCCCAGGGGCAGGCCATGGCCGCGGGCCCGTTCGTGGGTAATGAAATTCGGCTCGCTCAGCCGCAATGGCACCACGTGCACATCCAACGGATCGGTCAGGATTTGCGGCAGGCGCAAGGCCTTTGTCGTCCCGTGGCGTTGCCGGCCCGCGAGGGCACAGGGCCGCAGGTGACGCTCCACATCGCCTTCGTTGATCTCCACAAGAGTGTCGAGAATATCGCTGATGTTCAGGTAGGAAAGTTCCTCACGGCTCAAACCAACGCTTTTGCCCCACGCCGCAATGCCTTCCAGGGCGTCCGACAGGTTGCGCGTAAAAACGAATTTGGCATATTCCCGCGCCGCCGTGGCCGCGCGGATATAGTCGAACAGTTCCGCCGCCGCCAGGCCAAAGCCTTCGCCAGCCAACAACTCATCGATGCGCCCAATCTGCGCCGCCGATGGGGCAAAGCGGGCGGAGGGCGTTGGCGCGGCAAGGGGGGTGGCGCCGGTGAACAGGTCATCGCGCTGATCATAGCGGGCGGACAGGATATCGTAGGTGCCTGGGCGCAAGTGGCCATAGCGCTCCAGAAAGACCTCCCGGCCCAGGTCACCGGCGACCAGGTCGCGGCAATCGTCCGCCAGTTCACCGGCGACGGTGCGAATCGAAGCCATCAAGGCGTCCGCCTCCGCCAGGCTTAGAACCTCCCGGGCGACCAGCGAACGCATCAGGGATTGCGCGATGAAGGCATGCCGCGCCAGGATCGAGAACGGAATGGTCCCCAGGGTGATGCAATCTTCCAGCAGCGCCGCCACCCCGGCCAGATCCGTTGTCTGTTGCCGGACCAGGCTTTGCCGCTGCTCCCCCAGACGTTCAATCTTCGCCAATTCCGCCGCCATTGGCGCCACTTCGCCCCGTAGCAGGGCGCCGGTCAGCGCCGACAGGGCGGTGTGGAAGGCCCTCGTTTCGGGTTCATTCAGGGTGCCGGGGCAAAGTGCCGCCAGCCGGCTCTGGAATTCAAAGGTCAGCGCGGTGATGGCGACGTCGAATTCCACCTTGTCATGCAGGTGGGGGTTGTCCGCCAGGCGGTCGAGCCAGGCATCGACCAGTTTTTTGGCGATCGGTTTGGCCAGGGCGGCCGGCAACAGGGAATGGAAGCTCAGGCGCACGTCGATATAGGGTTGCCCGCCCAGGGATACCATAAGAGGCATGCCGCGCGGTTCGGCATATCCCATCTGGCCGCGGGCCTGGCGCCAGGCCTGATCGGTGATGAGATGGCGGTACAGCGACAAGGCCAAGGGGCGTGGCGCCCGGCCAATCATCTCGGCGGGGTTCCAATCGGGCATTTGGCCAAAGATGGAGCGGCGGCCATGCACCCCGGACATGGGCGCGAAGCGCCCCCGCACGAACGCCTGGATACGGCCCGCCGCTTCATCAACCCGGCCCTGAATATCCCGGAGATCCAAATCCGGTGCGGCCCGGGCGGTCATGCGCCGAACCTGCAGCAGATGGACCGATAGCGCCCGGTCCACCGCGAATTCGATGTCCAGACCCCTGCCATCCAGGCCCGCATCGGCGATTACCGCCTCCAACTCCACGGTCGCGGCGAGCAGCAATTGGAAGCGTTCGGAGTGCAGGGCCTCCAGGGCGCCACGATGGACAAACAGGGTGCGGTTGGAATAGGCCCCGCCGGCGGTTACCGTGTCGGTACGGCCGGTCTCGTCATCATAATTGATGACGTAATACGGCGCGCCGGTGCTGAGGTCATGGGTAAACAGCACCCCGCTCATCAGCACATCGCTCAGCATACTTTGAACGAGGACTTGATCGTCCGGGTTTTCCTCCGTGCCGTCGCGGCGGTACGAGGCAATGACCCGCTCAACAGCCATGCGCAAGGGCTCGGACGCGGCGGCCGGTACATCCGGAACGGACACGAATTGCCCGGCCATGCTGTGTTCGGAGCCGTCTTCGCCATCGGCCGAAGATCGTACAATGACCGTTTCATTTGGAAAGCGCTGGAGCAAATCCCGCAACAGGGCATCCGGGCCAGCCTGCCATTCACCAATGGTAAAATAATGCGATTTCGGCACCTGGAACCGGCTTAGGCAAGGCGCAATCCGGGCCAGGGTTTCGGCCTTGGTGCCAAAGGTAAAGGTTGTTGGGTTCGGCCCGTCGGCCCTAATTTTTTTTGCGGACACAGCTATCCCAAAATTCGTACCAGACCAGGATCAGGGAAAAGAAGACGATGACCCAAAATGGCAGGCCGCCCCAGAACCCGGCCGCGCCGGAGGAAATGCTTTCGGCCAAACCGACGACAAATACCATCAACAGAATGGAGCCGACGGCTCCGGATATGATTTCAATACGTTGTGGCGACATTATCGCTCCCTCGATCCAACTATATGACGGCCCCGGTTAACTTTCGTCCAGAAAATTCAACAACCATTGCGCGGTGCGGCAAAGCCGGTCGTCCTGTTCCAGGCCCGCGACCAGTTGCACGCCAATGGGCAGCCCTTGTGCGCCGTTCAACAGCGGCAGACTCAGAGAGGGCAGGCCGCATGAGGTCCACATGGTACAGAAAATCGGATCGCCCGTCCGCTCCAGGCCCACGGGGGCTTCGCCAGCCGCCGAGGGCGTCAGAACGGCGTTGTAATCGTTGAACAGTTCCGCGAAAAAGGCCTTTGCCGTGTCCATGGCCGCCAAGGAATGGGCGTAATGCTCATCGCCATGGGCATCGGCCTGCCCCAGTACCTCCCGCAGGAATGAGCTGAGTTGTTCCGGGCTGTCCTCGAACTCGCGGGCCAAATGACGGCGCATCTCGTATTGTTGAATAACACGGTGATGATCGATGATATTCCCCATGGATTCAGGCAAGACAATGGTCTCCACTCGATCTCCCAAAGCTTCGTGAAGTTCGCCGAAGCCGGCGCGGGCATCATCAGCGAGGCGGTCGTCGAAGGGCAGGTCGAGCCAGACAAAATTCGGCTCCATCGGCGCCTCGGCCCGGCAGCCCGCGCCGAGATCGGGCTTGGCCCGCGTATAGCTCGCCTTATCGGCGGCGTCATGGCCGCTCAAGCTGTCGGTCAACAGCGCCACATCCTCCAGGCAACGCCCAAAGACGCCGATCTGATCCAAGGTCTCGGACGTCCGCAGGACACCGTTGCGGGAAATCATGCCGTGGCTCGGTTTCAAGCCAAAGATGCCGCAAAACGAGGCCGGCCGGATGACCGAGCCCGCGGTCTGACTACCCACCGCCAGGGGCACATGGCCCGCCGCCACCGCCGCCGCCGAGCCGGAGGAAGATCCACCAGGGGTATGGGCGGTATTATGCGGATTAGTAGTCTTGCCCGGAGACATGAAGGCGAACTCGGTGGTGACGGTTTTTCCCATGATCACGGCGCCCGCCTCGCGCAGCTTGGCGACCAATGTGGCGTCCGCTGCCGGCCGGTGGCCGGCATGGATGGGCGAGCCATATTCCGTCGGCATGTCGGCGGTATCGACGATGTCCTTGATCCCCACGGGGATGCCGTGCAGGGCGCCCAGGGGCCGGCCGCCGCGGCGCATTTCATCCAACGCCCTGGCCTGTTCCAGGGCCCGTGCCTCACCGACAGGGTCAAAATGACGATGCACCAGGCGAAGGCGCGGCCAACCCAGGTATTGAGGCTTTCTATGGCGTGAATGGTGGACAGCATCCGCTCTCTCCAACAAATGTGAATTGGAAAAGAACAGGGACAGCCCGCTCGACTGTCCCTGTTCCAGAACCGGATCAATTACCGTTTGATCAAATCTTCCAGGCCGCTCTGTTTAACCGAAGTAATGGTCGTAGGCCAACTTGTAATCGGGCTGGTTCAGCAGCAGATAGTTCATCACTTTCTTGGCGTAGGCCTTTTGTGACGCGATAACCTTGGCGAAGAAGGGATCCTCGGCCGAAATTTGAGCGACGATTACATCCCAGGCCTTCAACTGGTCCAGCATCACTGAATCCGGCGTGCGGTAAACGTTTACCTTGCCCACATCCTTCAAGACAATCAGATCATCGGCATAACGCAACGTGTTGTTCCAGTAGAAGTTCGAATTTTCCGCCTCGGAGGCATAGCGCAGGATGGCTTGATGTTCCTGAGGCAGGCGATCAAAGGTCTTCTTATTGAAGGTGATCTCAAAGCATTCCTGAGATTGATGGAAAGATGCCAGATGATAATGTTTCGAAACATCCTGCATGCCGAAGTCCTTATCCGAGGTCGGATTATTGAATTCGGCCGCATCAATCAGACCGGACTTCATGGCGGGCTGAATTTCGCCGCCAGGCAATTGCACGACGGACAAGCCCATTTCCTGCATCACGTTGGCCGCCAATCCGACGGTGCGGTATTTCAGGCCCTTCATCTGCGAGGAATCTTTGATTTGTTCCTTGAACCAGCCTAGGGGTTGCGCGGGCATGGGGCTGTTGAAGAAGCTGACCAGGTTCAGGCCCAGGCTTCCCATTAACTCGTTAAAGAGATCCGTGCCGCCGCCATAGTGGATCCAGCCGAGCATCTCTTGTGCGGACCAGCCAAAACATGGCCCGGTGCCGAACAAGGACGCGGCCTTGGACTTCGAGTACCAATAGGCCGGCACATAATGGGCGCCATCCAGCACGCCGCGATGCACGGCGTCCTGCATTTGCGAGGTCTTAACCACGGAATTCACCGACAGCAGGTCGATCCGCAGATCCTTGCCCGCCATGGCATGGACACGCTCGACATAGCTTTTGGCGTTCTCGAGAAAAATACCACCGCCCCAGGCTGCCTGTACTTTCAGAACCTTGGGCTTGGCTTGGGCGATATTAGGCATAGCCAGCGTACCGGCGACCGCCGCGCCGCCCGCGATACCTGTCGCCTTTAGAAACTTACGGCGCGTTGACGTGGACTTAGACATGACATTCTCCCATATTTCATTTTTTGGTTTATTGGCAATGTGCGACTGATTTGGAACCAGAGATGAGTCGGACCCGATTTCCTTGGACACAGAATTGGCTTAATCGAAGTGTCCAAGGAGGACCGGAACATGACCGATAATTTTGAGAAGAAAGTTGCTGTTGATGGGCCTGTGGTAAATGCGGGCGAGCTTGGCTCGTCC
>JAKZRK010000342.1:0-6335 GCA_047518225.1 Alphaproteobacteria bacterium
ACGCGGCAAAAGGACGCTCTGTGGATAAGGGGACAGCCCGGCTACGCCGACCTGACCACTTCCCCACAGAGCCAACAACCAAAACCGAAGCGGTCAAACTATATGGTACATAAAGCGGTCAATTCAGTTTGTTATCGACACGCAATGCCAGTGTCTGGCGGATGGTGTGAGTTTGAATTATGTTGGGCCTTTACGTAGCGTTGAGGCCGTTCGCCCATGACACTGATCGCCAGCAAGATCCAAACCCGCTCGCCGGAATTTCAGGCGAACTATGGCCATATGCAGGAAAAGCTGGCGGCGCTGCGTGACGCCGTGACCCAGGTTAAGCTGGGCGGTGGCGAACGGGCCCGCCAACGGCACGTGGACCGCGGTAAACTGCTGCCCCGCGAACGCATCCGCTCGCTGCTTGATCCCGGCGCGCCGTTTCTGGAGCTGCAACAACTTGCGGCCTGGGAATTATATGACGACAACATCGCCTCGGCCGGGGTGATCACCGGCATTGGCCGTGTCTCGGGCCTGGAATGCCTGATCATTGCCAACGACGCCACGGTGAAAGGGGGCACCTACTACCCCATGACCGTGAAAAAACACGTCCGGGCCCAGGAAGTGGCGGAGCAAAACCATCTGCCTTGTATTTATCTGGTGGATTCGGGTGGCGCCAATTTACCTGAATGGCCAGAAGTCTTTCCCGACCGGGATCATTTTGGGCGCATATTTTACAATCAGGCCAACATGTCCGCCAAGGGCATACCCCAGATCGCCGTGGTCATGGGTTCATGCACCGCCGGTGGCGCCTATGTACCGGCCATGTCCGATGAAAGCATCATCGTACGCGGACAAGGCACGATTTTTTTGGGCGGCCCGCCGCTGGTCAAGGCGGCCACGGGCGAGGAAGTCTCGGCCGAGGATCTGGGCGGGGCGGATCTGCATTCCCGCACTTCGGGCGTGACGGATCATTATGCCATGGATGATCGTCACGCCCTGGCCACCGCCCGGCAAATCGTGGCCAACCTGAACCGGGTCAAACAGTGCCGTTGGGACCTGAAACCGCCGCGCCCGCCCGCCTATGATCCGGACGAGCTGTATGGCGTTCTGCCCCAGGATGTGCGCCAACCCTATGATGTGCATGATGTCATCGCGCGGATGGTGGACGGCAGCGAGTTCGACGAATTCAAACGCCTCTACGGCAGCACGCTGGTTTGCGGCTTTGCCCATATTTGGGGCTATCCGGTCGGCATCGTCGCCAACAACGGCATTTTGTTTTCGGAGTCCGCCCTGAAAGGCACCCATTTCATCGAACTGTGCAGCCGGCGCGATATCCCCCTGGTCTTTTTGCAAAACATCTCCGGCTTCATGGTTGGGCGGAAATACGAAGCCGGCGGCATTGCCAAGGATGGCGCCAAGCTGGTGACGGCGGTATCCACCACCAAGGTACCGAAATTCACGGTGATCATCGGGGGGTCGTATGGCGCCGGTAACTATGGCATGTGCGGCCGGGCTTTCAGCCCGCGATTTTTGTGGATGTGGCCCAGTGCTTCGCTGGCGCTGATGGGGCCGGATCAGGCCGCGGGCGTCCTGGCCACGGTGCGCCGGGTCGGTCTGGAACGCCAGGGCGAAGCCTGGAGCGAGCGCGAAGAAGCCGAATTCAAACAGCCGATCATCGATCAGTTCACGGCGCAAAGTTCGCCGTATTTTGCCACCGCGCGGGGTTGGGACGATGGCCTGATCGACCCGGCCGAAACCCGTAACGTTCTGGGCTTGGCGTTATCGGCGGCGTTGAACGCGCCAGTCGAGCCGACCAATTTCGGCGTCTTCCGCATGTAGGCCATGATGGCTGATCGAGTCTTGAGTTGAGGGGACCCAGCATTGTTTCGCAAAATACTTATAGCCAACCGCGGCGAGATCGCCTGCCGGGTCATGCGCACCGCGAACCGATTGGGCATTGCGACCGTCGCCGTATATTCCGAGGCGGACGCCGGGGCAATGCATGTCGCCATGGCGGATGAAGCCGTGCTGATCGGCCCATCGCCGGTGCAGGAAAGTTATCTGGTAATCGAAAAGATAATCGATGCGGCCCGTCGCACGGGTGCCGAGGCACTGCACCCCGGCTATGGCTTCTTGTCGGAAAACGCCGCCTTCGCCGAGGCTTGCGCGGCGGCCTCCATCACCTTTATCGGCCCGCCGGCGGCGGCGATCCGTGCCATGGGCGAAAAGGCGGCGGCGAAAGCCTTGATGGAAAAGGCCGATGTCCCGATCGTGCCCGGCTATCACGGCGACGATCAGGATGATGCCGTGCTGCTGCGGGCGGCCGAGGAGATCGGCTATCCCGTTTTAATCAAGGCGGTATTGGGCGGTGGCGGCAAGGGCATGCGGCAGGTCGACGAGGCGGGCCGCTTTGCCAATGCCCTGAAGGGCGCCCGCCGCGAAGGTCTGTCCTCGTTTGGCGATGACAAGGTACTGGTGGAGAAATATTTGGTGCGGCCGCGCCATATTGAAATTCAGGTTTTCGCCGATCAACAAGGCAATGTGGTGCATTTGTTCGAGCGGGATTGTTCCATTCAACGGCGTCATCAAAAAGTTCTGGAAGAGGCGCCCGCGCCCGGCATGACATCCGAGATGCGGCGCGGCATGGGCGATGCGGCGGTCGCGGCGGCCCGGGCGATTGGCTATGTGGGCGCTGGTACGGTGGAATTTATCGCCGATGTCAGCCACGGCCTTTCGGAAGACCACTTCTACTTCATGGAGATGAATACCCGCCTGCAGGTGGAACATCCGGTAACCGAGATGATCACCGGCCAGGATCTGGTGGAGTGGCAATTGCGCGCTGCCGCCGGCGAGCCATTGCCCATGCGCCAGGACGACCTGGTCATTGATGGCCATGCGATCGAGGCGCGGATTTATTCCGAGAACCCGCAGAAAAATTTCCTGCCTGCCACCGGCACCCTGCATCGTTTGCGGCCGCCGAAAGAAGGGCCCCATTTGCGTGTCGATACCGGTGTGCGCGAGGGTGACGAAGTCACCATGTTTTATGACCCGATGATCGCCAAGCTGGTGGTCTGGGACCGGGACCGGGCGTCCGCATTGCGCCGCCTGCTCGACGGTTTGGAGCGTTACGAGATTGCCGGTGTGATCACCAACGTGAATTTTCTCGCCGCCGTCGCCGCCCATCCCGCCTTTGCCGCCGGCGACCTGGAAACCGGCTTTATCGACCAGCACAATGATGACTTGATCCCCGCCCAAGGCGCCATTCCGGATCAGGCCCTGGCCCTGGCTTGTCTGGATCTGTTGCTCGCCCGCAAGGGCCACGCCGCCGCCGCCGATCCCAATTCACCATGGGCCCGGGTTGATGGCTGGCGCCTGAATGACCAAGGCCATGACGAATTATGCTTTCGTGACGGCAGTGACGGGGATGAAATCACGGTCACGGTGCATTACCCGGGCGCGGGCGGTTACCGTCTGGCGTTGCCTGGTGGCGAGATGCTGGCCAATGGCGAGGTGGACGAGGGCGGCACCCTGTGGGCCAATCTGGACGGTTTGCGGGTCCAGGCCGCCGTTGTCCATGATGGTGACAGGGTGACGATTTTAAGCGCTGGCCGGGCCCATCGGGTTGAGCGTATCGACCGCATGGCCCTGCGTGATTACGATTTGGAAGAGGGCGTAAAAGTTACGGCGCCACTGCCGGGCAAAATCGTACAAGTGCATGTGGAGGCCGGCGCTAATGTCAAAAAAGGCGACCCGCTGTTGATCCTCGAGGCGATGAAGATGGAACATACCATCGCCGCACCCCGCGATGCCGTGATCGCGGCAGTGCCATTTAGCCCAGGCGAGCAGGTCGATGAAGGGACGGAATTGATTTTGTTCGAAGCTTCAGACGACGATTAACGCCCACCGCCCGCGCTTAATCCAGAATTTTATTGTGTGCTGACAATGGCGCCGGCTGGGCGCGAGGCGCCTTGGTTCAAAGCCAGGGTCTGAGTTTTTTTGCGTAATATGACCAATAAACCCGAGACCTTGCCGCCGCTGGCGCGGATCACGGTGGCGAATTCCGACCGTTGGGCCATGGCCAGGGATACCCCTTCGGCCATGATATCGACGACCTGCCAGCCATGGTCACCCCGTTTCAGGCGCCAATCCAACTTGATGGCAGGTCCATTAACGGTCTTGATCTTGCTGTGCACGATGGCGCCACTGGTGCCATCGGCGCGTTGGCTGGTGACCGTCAAGTTTATACCGCCATTGTTGCCGAGGCGGCGGGCATAGACGGTAACCATGTAATCCTCGAACAACTGGATAAACTCTTCCTGTTCGACACTACTGGCGGTACGCCAATAGCGGCCCAGGACGAAACGGCTGACGGCGGGGATGTCAAAGCCACGGCGCAGCACCTGACGAAAGGCATCGGCGCGGCTGGCTTGATCAAGACCATCATCGCTTAATACAATAATCGCATCATTGGCGAGGGCGCGCAAAAAGTCCGCTGGGTCCGTCTCGGCGGCCCGCGCGGGCAACGAAAATACCGCGCCTGCGATCGCTGCACCGAGGCAAACGAACATCAGACGGCGCGTAAGTTGTTTCCACATGGCTAAATCCCTCAATTTTTGGTGTGACGACGTTCGTTGCCGACGCTTGCCTACCAGCCATGATGCAATATTGCGGCCAACTTGCGGCTAAAATAGGGCGCAATAATGCTAATTCATTGATGATAATCGGGAAACGCCGAATGCGCGGATGGGCCAGCCGCAAATTCGGTCCAAGAGTGCAAGCCAATGCGCAAGGTAGACCCACGGCCTGCCCCATTCTGGGTCATGATCGAGTATCAATTCGGGATGATTTAGCGTGAAAACTTAACCTTGCGTTAACCCGATGCCGCCATCGTTAGGGTCATGAAAGTAGCACCGGCCAATATCACCCAGACGGCCTTCGAAGGCCTTTCCCGCGCCAAGGAACAGGCCGACGCGGCGTCCCAACGGATCGCCGCCGGACCCCTTGAAGTCGAGGATGTCATGTCACTGAAATTCGCGGAGCACGCCTTCAAGGCCAACGCCGCCGTATTGGACGTGGCCAAACGCATGCACGACCGCCTGCTGGATATCTTCGCCTAACTAGCCCGGAAACGCTCTAGAATTCGCGGGCGTGGGTTCGACGTTAAGCCGCGGCGTTTGCGGCCGTAAACCCTTTCGGCAACCCGGCTTTGGCGATAGCGCCTAATAATGGTTCGTTGGGCAGGCCGGCGGCGACGATCTCGCGCACCGCAACCAGGGCATCCAGATCGACGCCGGTTCTAAGACCCATGGCTTCCAGCATGAAGACCAGATCATCCATCACGATATTTCCGCTGGCCCCTGGTGCGAAGGGGCAACCGCCCAACCCGGCCAGAGAGGCATCGAACTGACGCACGCCTTCGTCCAAGGCGGCATGAACGTTGGCCAGGCCAAGGCCCCGGGTGTCGTGAAAATGGGCGCTCAGCAATACGTCATCCCCCAGATGGCGGCGCAACAAACGATAGACATCACGCACCTGGGCCGGATTGGCGTAGCCGACAGTATCGGACACGGCCAATTCATCCGCGCCCAGCTCCAGGGCCCGTTCGGCAATGCGGACAATCTCGCCATGCTCAATTTGACCTTCGATGGTGCAGCCCAGCGCCGTGGCGAGACCGACCCCCAGGGTGACTTTCTTGTTTTCGGGCGTGCTGTCGCGCAATGCCGCGATCTGGCGGAACCGTTCCAGGGACTCTTCCCGGCTGCACCGCACGTTGGCCTGATTATGGCTTTCCGAGATCGACAGCACGAAGTTCATCTTATTGACGGAGGTGGCGAAGCCCCGCTCGGCGCCCTTCAGGTTGGGCACCAGGGCCGAGACGGTCAAATCATCATGCGACAGGGCATCGGCGACCACTTCCTCGCAATCCACGAACTGTCCCGATACGCTGGGCGGCACGAAGGAGCAAACTTCGATTTCGGGCACTCCGGCGGCGGCTTCCGCCCTGATCCAGGCCTTTTTCTTGTCGGTGGGAAAGAATTGATCGATACCCTGGATCCCGTCACGCAGACCGACTTCGCAAACTCTGACATCAATGTCCGCTCTCATGATTTCCAACCTTCCATCGAAAAGAAATTTCGTTCCCTTCATAGCGCTTTTATCAATCGAACCCAAATAAACAATGGCCCGGGTTTCGGTTCCAGGTCGCTAGCCCGGAACCGCTCTAGCCCGAATACGTCACGAAAAGGTACCGCTGATCTCCATTAATGCGTTATAATTCAGTTGCTTAAGCGGAATTTAGCGCGGAGAACAGCGGTGACGGATTGTAACCAATTGAAGATCGATTTTCCAGC
>JAKZRK010000343.1:0-5064 GCA_047518225.1 Alphaproteobacteria bacterium
GGCCACCTCAAAAACGGTCACCGCATGGATCGAAACCGCCTCGACCACAAGCAGGGTGACGCCATCAACCCCATCCTCGCCGCCGCCGGCTACAACTTCCGTCTCATCCTCAAATGGATCAGGCTTCTTTGCGCCTTCATCTGGAGATCATGCCTGACAATCCAAGCTCCGATGATAGTTCTATGGAGCTGAAATTCCGTATTCTTCACGACCGACTAATTATTGCCGCATCTGGATGCCCGCCTACGCGGGCATGACAACAATGGGCCGAATTATGGAGTTTTTCATCAGCCTGCTAAAGACGTTCCAAGCGAACCTATCGCTTCAACAGCAACTTGATCATGCCCTTGGCCCGGGCGCCATAGGGGGGCTGGAGTAGCCACATGCCGTTAAAACGGCTCTGGTACATGACCGGCTTCAGCCTGGAAAATGTCTCGAAGCCATCGCGGCCATGGTATTGCCCCATGCCCGATGCCCCGACGCCACCAAAGGGCAGATTTTCGACGCCGGCATGCCACAGACAATCATTGACCACGGCGCCGCCGGAGATCGTCTGCCCCAGCACCCGGTCAATATTGTCCCGGTTTCGATCATAGACATACAGCCCTAGGGGCCGATCGCCGCCATTTACATGGGCGATGGCGGCGTCCAGGCCGTCATAGGGAATTACGGGCAACAGGGGACCGAATATCTCTTCCCGCCGCACGGCCATGCTTTCCTCCGTCTCCAACAACATGGTCAGGGGCATTTTTCGGCCGGAATCGCCGCTTACCCCGCGGCCCGCCGCCACCACCCGCGCGCCCTTCGCCTCGGCCTCCGCCAACATGGCCTGCAGGCGGTCGAACCGGGCCTGATTTACAATGGCGCTGTAGTCGGGATTGTTGTCCACCGTGGGATAAAACCTGGCCGCCACGGCCAGGGCCTTTTCGACAAAGACGCCAACCTGGTCCTGCGGCACCAGCACATAGTCAGGTGCCACACAGGTCTGCCCGGCGTTGAACAACTTGCCCCGGACAATCGATATTACCGCCGCGTCCATGGCGGCTTCGGGGCCAATGATAGCCGGCGATTTGCCGCCCAGTTCCAAGGTCACCGGGGTCAGGTTCGCCGCCGCCGCCGCCATCACCTTGCGGCCGACGCTGGCCGATCCGGTATAAAGCAAATGATCGAGGGGCAGTCTGGCGAAGGCCTCTCCCACCGCCCGCCCGCCTTGAACCACGGCGACCTGGTCGGGGGCAAAATATTGCGCCACCATTTCGGCCAGCAAGGCGGATGTCCGTGGCGTGAATTCAGACGGCTTCACCATGGCCCTGTTGCCGGCCGCCACGGCGCCGACCAGGGGCGACAGGGCCAGGAACAGGGGATAGTTCCACGGCGAAATAATCCCCACCACGCCAAGGGGCTGTGGCAGCAGGCGGGCCCGGGCCGGCATGAAGGCCAGGTCCATGGCGCGGCGGCGCGGGCGCATCCATTTCGCCAACCGGCCCTTGGCATGGCGCACGCTGGACAGGGTCGTGAAGATTTCCGCCAACAGGGTTTCTTCCCGCGATCTGCCGCCGAAATCGGCATCGACCGCCCGGATGATGGCGCCCTGGTGTTCCTTCACCATGGCCCCGATCCGGCCCAGCCGATCCAGGCGCCGCGCCCGGTCCGGGGTGCCGTCGCGCGCACGGGCGGCCCGCATGGCGTCTAATAGAGCCCGCAGTCCCACATCGGGCTGCTGGCTTTCCCTGGCGGCAATGTCCGCGGCACCCATGGCTCTGTATCCTCAAGGACCGGACCGACAATAGCACGCTTGCCGGCGGCATATGCCTTGCCCGGGTTGCGGCTTTATTTTAGCTTAAAACAAATACATGGATGGATCATGCGAACAGCAAAAGCAACCAAGGCCATGGACGAGGCGGCCCCTTCACCGCGCGCCCTGGCCGGACGGCACGCCCTGATAACGGGCGGCAACCGGGGCATCGGTGCCGCGATCGCGATGGAATTGGCGGATTTGGGCGCCAACATCACCTTGGCGGCGCGGGATGAGGCGGCCCTTCGGACACAGCGGGACGTATTGTCCCGGCGCGGCGACATCGCCGTTGCCTGTCAGCGCATGGACCTGCGCGATCCGGACTCCATCGCCCAGGGGGTGGCGGCCGCGCGGGATGGCCAGGGCCCGATCGGCATCTTGATCAACAATGCCGGCGTGGCCCCGTCCGCCCCCCTGGCCAAGCTTGCGCTGGAGAGCTGGCGCGAAACATTCGACATCAACGTTCAGGCGGCATTTTTGTTGTCCCAGGCGGTGGCGGATGACATGCAGGATCTCGGGTTTGGCCGAATGGTCAATCTCGCCTCGACCGCCGGGTTGCGCGGCTATCCCTTCGTCGCCGCCTATGTGGCCTCCAAACATGCCCTGATCGGCCTAACCCGCGCCCTGGCCCTGGAATTTGCCAAGGGTCCGATCACCGTCAATGCGGTCTGCCCCGGCTATACGGAGACCGAGATGGCGCGGAACGCCATCGCCAACATTCAACAATCGGGCAAATCGGAGGCGGAGGCCCGCGCCATCCTGACCCGAGGCAACCCCCAGGGCCGTCTGATCCAGCCGGATCAGGTGGCGGCTGCCGTGGGCTGGCTGTGCCTGCCGTCTTCCGCCGCCATTACCGGCCAGGCCATCGCCGTCGCCGGCGGAGAGGTGATGTAGGCCATGTCCGGGAACAGCGGCTTTAAATTCGTCAGCCGATAACCGATTTTATCAATTCGTTGTGTTCGCCACGGACGCCGGCAAGGGCGGAGGAGATTTCGCTGGCGGCATCGGCGCTATCACCGCCCATTTGCGACGCGACCCGAAGCGCCAGAGCGCTTTTCTCCAGTAATTCAAGCTCCTTTTCACTGGGTGTTCCACTGCGCAGGCGGTTGGCGGTTTGCATTATCGTGTCACACAAACTACCCAGCTGTGCGACTTCGCGCGGCGGAATTGTCTCGTGAAGTTTGCGTCCCGATTTTAGAATTTGCAGCAATTCACGCTCGATCCAATCCGGCAGGGACGGATCGTTGCAAGCTTTAAACAGAACGTCCGCGATGGCCCAGATACGGCGGGCGATATTGCGCATCTTGACCCGGCGCAACTGGCTCAAGCTCGCTTCGATGAAATCCGAACTAGGTCCCATTTCGGGCTTCCCCTCGGCCCGGGCCAACAGGGCGTTCGGCACGTCCACGCAACCAGCATCGTTGCCCCGGGCCTCGGCGGTACGGCGGTCGGGACCAAAGTATTCCTCGGTCACGATGAAGGGCTTGCGGTCGGCAACCATGGCATTGATCCGCTCGGACAGGTCGGTGGTGGAAAAGGGATGCGCCAGAAAGTCGTCGGCGCCGGCATCGATGATCGAACGGACCAGACCCAGGCGGGCATCCCAACTGGACAAGATTATGGGCAGAAAAGGGTCGTCGCCACAACGGAAGCGCCGGATATCGCCGACCAGCTCGGATACCCCGTCGTCTTCGTCGAGTACCGCGAAAATCGGCAAGTCGAACCGGCGGCTGCCGAGGGCGAGCCGGGCATCATCGATATTTTCACATTCTTCGATCTTCCAGAATCCGACGATATTTAAGATTGAACGCGTTTGCTTCCGCACATACAGCTTGGTGTCGAAAAGCAAGACCGTCGAATTGGTGAACGGCTCTTTTTCCATTGATTAATAACCCACAACTTCGCGCAGGACGATGTCCCTGATACCAACAACGACCCGTAACGCCTCGATATTTCGGCGCCATGGGTTCGGATAGGTTGCCCGCAAATGCTTAAATTTCTGTTATTGCGCCAGGCTCATTACGGCCATCCATCCGCCGGCAAAGAGGCTTTAACAGGCCTATTGAATAGCTCTTGATATTGCACCCGGCGAACGGGGGGCGGCATCCTCCGTACCCGCATCAAGGTCCGTCGCCACCCGCAGGTCCTTGGCCGCCCGCTCCAACAAAGCCAGATCCCCACCATCCAAACCAGGTGCCGATCGGCTCAGTTGTATAGCCACCTGCTCCACCGAATCGCAATATGACGGCTTGTGATCCTGTTTGATCGCGGCCATTGTCTTGCGAATGACGGCAAGGGATTTCTGAATGGCGGCCAATTCGTCGACCGACCGGAGACGGAGAAACCCGGCATCGTCACAATATTCCCGTAACGTCTTTGCAATCGCACAAATGCGCCTGGCAACATTACCCATCTTGATAAATTCCAGGCTGGCCCTGGCGGCCTGGATTGACTCCGCGCTAGGCGCCAAATCGGGACGCCTCTGCACCCTTGCCCGCAAGGCATTGGGTACTTCAACCGTATTGGCGCCCGTGCCGCGTCCCGTTGTGATGCGTCTTTCCGGACCCAGATAATCCTGGGTTCCGATGAATCGCCGCCGTGCCGAAACCAGGGCATCCACGCGGGCACCAAGTTGCCGGGGCGAAAATGGCCATAACAGCAATTGGTCGGTGCCCGTATTCAAGGCCTTGCGCACCATATCCGGGGCGCCATTCCAGGTCACCAGGATCATCGGCGTATAAGGATCGGAGGACTTGTCGTACTGACGGGCCCGGCTGATCAATTCCATTGATCCGGACGCCGCCGCATCATTTCCGTAGACCGCCAATTCAAACTGCCGTGACTGCATCAAATTCGAGAGATCCTCGGCATTGTCCACGTTCGCTATGCGGCGAAATCCCAGTTCGCCCAGAGCCGCACAGGTTCGTTTGCCGACCCGCCGCCGGGCGTCATAATGCAATATCAACGCGTTCGTATATTCTGCTCTATGCATGATCCACCGTCAGCAATGGTTTTTCCGTGTTTCCCGACCCGGACAACCGCACCGATAGTGAATGCGACGAATTGTGGCGTAAAAAAATTAATCAAACCCTATGATTACTGGTTAATAATATTCAGCATTAATTATCCCGTGCCTATCCGGTTGTCACCCATACCCACTACATCTAGGGTGCTCCCAATCCCCCGAGTAAAGCTCGGCCTAGGTCGGGCGGCGATATCTCCGGCGATGTCGAGCGCCTCCTGAACCGGAACGGATCTCCCGATTCATG
>JAKZRK010000344.1:0-3457 GCA_047518225.1 Alphaproteobacteria bacterium
AATCGGGAGATCCGTTCCGGTTCAGGAGGCGCTCGACATCGCCGGAGATATCGCCGCCCGACCTAGGCCGAGCTTTACTCGGGGGATTGGGAGCACCCTAGATGTAGTGGGTATGGGTGACAACCGGATAGGCACGGTATATTCTTCCATGATGTCGGCATCTCTGATGCCCTTGGTGTGCAGGAAGGCGCGCAGGATTTTATTGGTGGTGCGCGGATAGACATAATCCGTGCCCAACAGAATGAAGCGCTTGGCCCCGCCACCGTCTTCGCTCATCAAATATTCCACCGCCGGGATGGCCTGCTGATTTGGCGCGGCGCCGGTGTAAAAGACGTTGCGCGAGGATTCCTCGCCTTCGTATTGCACCGGATAGAACAGCATGCCGTTCAGTTCCTCGAACACCGGCAGCACGGATTTCCGGGATACGGAGGTCCAGCAGCCGAACACCACGTCAACCTTGTTGACCTGGATCAGTTCGCGGGCTTTTTCCGCGAACAGGGGCCAGTTCGAGGCAGGATCGACGACCACCGCCTCGACCTTTTTGCCCAACAGGCCGCCATTCTTGTTTAAATTGTCGATCATCATCAGGACCGAGTCCTTCAACGTGGTCTCCGATATGGCCATGGTTCCCGAGAGGGAATGAAGCACACCGACCTTGATGGTGTCTTCCGCCGCCCGGGCCGGAAGGGCCGAGACACCGGCACTCACCGTCAGGGCGGCGGCGGCCAATGTGTTAAGGACATTGCGTCTGCTTATCATAAGTTCGTCTCCATAAGGGGTTGTCTTGCACCACCCTACGCTCAGCAAACCGCGTGCCAGTTTTACAAATTATTAACTATGCCGCTAACTACCTGTAATGATTGGCGAAAATTGGAGTTCTGCGGATCTCCGCTGCGGCAGGCGGAATTGCATAAAAATTAGGCTTTATGAAGAAATGGCTAAATAATAGGCAAAACTAATTGCCCGCGACCCTTGCCATGGCGCCATTGCCGGTCAGAATAGGGCGCCGGCTGGCCTTGGCCCGCCGTACGAGGTTGTCTTGCACCAGCGGATAATCTCGGGACGCCGTGGCCATTAGAGAGACTATCCCTCGGCCCCGGCGTAGCCGATGACGCGCAGGGCGTCGGTGATTTCGTCCAGGATGGCCGGGTCTTCGATGGTGGCCGGCATTTTAAATTCCTTGCCGTCGGCGATGGCGGCCATGGTGCCGCGCAAAATCTTGCCGGAACGGGTTTTCGGCAGTCGGGGCACGATGGTACATGTCTTGAACGCCGCCACGGGGCCGATTTCCGCCCGCACCTTGGCCACCAGTTCCTGGCAGATCGCCGCCGCGTCCCGCTCCACGCCGGCCTTCAAGACGGCAAAGCCCAAGGGTACCTGGCCCTTCAGACTATCGGCCACGCCGACCACGGCGCATTCGGCGATATCCCCGTGGCCGGCCAGGACCTCTTCCATGCCCCCCGTGGACAGGCGGTGGCCGGCCACGTTGATGATATCGTCCGTGCGGGACATGATGTAGAGGTAGCCGTCCTCGTCCTGGAAGCCGGCGTCGGCGGTTTTGTAATAGCCGGGAAATTCCTCCAGATAGGATTCGATATAACGCTCGTCGGCCTGCCAAAGGGTCGGCAGGCAGCCCGGCGGCAGGGGCAGCTTGATCACGATGGCGCCGGTCGTGCCGCGGGGAATTTCGTTACAGCTTTCATCCACCACGCGGACGTCATAGCCGGGAACCGCCTTGGTGGGGGAGCCGTATTTTACCGGCAGGGCGCCCAGGCCGACGCAATTGGCGGCGATGGGCCAGCCGGTCTCAGTCTGCCACCAATGATCGATCACCGGCTTTTTCAATTGCTGCTCAGCCCATTGAATGGTGTCCGGGTCGGCCCGTTCGCCGGCCAGAAACAGGGTGCGGAATTTGGACAAATCGTATTTGGCCAGCAGCACGCCGTCCGGGTCCTCGCGCCGGATGGCGCGGAAGGCTGTGGGAGCGGTGAAAAGGGCCGCGCATTTATGTTGCTCGATCACCCGCCAAAAAACCCCGGCGTCCGGCGTGCCCACGGGCTTGCCCTCGTACAGGATCGAGGTGGCGCCATGGAACAGGGGCGCATAGACGATGTAGGAATGGCCAACCACCCAGCCCACGTCCGAGGCCGACCACCAGACTTCGCCGGGATCGATGTCGTAGATATTTTTCATGGACCATTTCAGGGCCACAAGATGGCCGCCGTTGTCCCGCACCACGCCCTTGGGAATGCCCGTGGTGCCCGAAGTATAGAGGATATACAGCGGGTCGGTGGCCAGCACGGGGACGCAATCGGCGGCATCCGCCGCCGCCATGACTTCGTTCCAATCGTCGTCCCGTCCCGGCGTCAATTCCGCCACCTCCATGGGCCGTTGCAGGATCACGCAGGCGTCCGGTTTATGGCTGGCCATTTCGATCGCGCCATCTAGCAACGGCTTGTAGGGTACGATGCGGCCCGGCTCCACGCCGCAGGAGGCCGAGAGGATCACTTTCGGCAGGGCGTCATCGATGCGGGTAGCCAGTTCGTTGGCCGCGAAGCCGCCGAAGACCACGGAATGCACCGCCCCGATGCGGGCGCAGGCCAGCATGGCGACGGCGATTTCGGGCACCATGGGCATATAGATGATCACCCGGTCGCCCTTGTCGATGCCCAAGGCCCGTAGCATGCCCGCGCAAAGGGCCACCTGATCGCGCAATTCCAGATAGCTGATGGAGCGGATGCTATCGGTTACCGGGGAATCGTAAATGATGGCGGCCTGGCCGCCCCGCCCGGCCTCTACATGGCGGTCCACGGCGTTGTAACAGGTGTTGGTCTGGGCGCCGGGGAACCAGCGGTAAAACGGCGCCCGGCTGTCATCCAGGACCTGATCCCAGGTCTTGAACCAATGGATATCCTGGGCCGCCTCGGCCCAGAATGCCCCGGGGTCCTTTTGCCAGGCGCCATATGTCTCGTCGTATCCACCGGCCATGGTCTATTCCCTGCAAATGCGGCTGTATCCCGCGCCGTGCATTGTTGCGTTATCTATTATGAAGGTTCACCTTGGCGAATACCATATTGCGCTGATAGGAACCTATTGAGATCGTCTCCGCGCTCCCCCGGGTAGGTAAATGGAAAACGCATTGAAGCAGGCCATTGCGGCGCACCAGGCTGGAAATCTTGCGCAAACCGAACAATCATATGGTGAAATATTGTCGGCCGAGCCCGACAATATGGAAGCGTTGAACGCCTTGGGGATACTACGTCTGCAGAGCGGCCGTCTTGAAATGGCTTTGGATTGTTTTGAACGCGCGGTGCGGCTTTTGTAGCGCACCCGGTTCCTTGGACACAAGTTTGTCTCACGCGGCGGGCCTGATTGAGATCGCGGCGTGCCACGCCTGACGAGCTTGAGCGGGGCTCAGGTAGCCGTTCTTTTCGACGATCCACTGGGCATTGTAGAG
>JAKZRK010000345.1:0-15538 GCA_047518225.1 Alphaproteobacteria bacterium
GGGGTTGCGCCACTCATCAAGGACATTGAGTTCGGTGGTCTGATCGCGGACAAGGCATTTGATTCGAACTGGATCATTGAGGAGATGCATGAGCGTGGTGCGCAAATTGTCATCTCACAGCATCCACGGCGTATACAGCCCCTAAAAATTGACAGGGAACTCTACAAGTGGCGTCACCTGATCGAGAATTTTTTCGGCAAACTCAAGGAGTTCAAAGGCAGCGCCATGAGAGCCTGCAAAACCGACACGAGCTTCGAGGCAATGATTTATGTATGCTCCGGGATCATAAATTCTCGATGAATCTCAACAGGCCCTAGTAGCGCGGTCTTTCGGAATAGGTCATAAAGAACCTACCGTTTGTTCTGATCGGGAGTGGCTGGGCTCATGAACCAGGCGTCATTGTTGCGCAAGGCGGCCTTGAGTTTCGGCGATCGGCCCGCGGTTAGCGCCGGTTTGGAGCCATTATTCAACTATTCTGAACTGTCGGACCGGGCCGCCCGTTTGGGCGCTGCCCTGCGCGGCCGGCTTGGCCTGAACAAAGGCGACCGGGTCGCCATCATGATGAAGAACGCGCCCGGCTTTTTCGAGATCCTGTACGGCGCCTGGCATGCTGGTCTGGCCGCCGTCCCCATCAACGCCAAGCTGCATCCGCGCGAAGCGGCCTACATCCTGGAAAATTCCGGGGCGCGGGTCTGCTTCATCACGGACGATCTGGTCGCGGGCATCACGCCGCTGCAGGACGACATGGCTGGCCTTGAGGCCGCCCTGCCCAAGAACAACTACGGCAAGGTACTGAAAACCGAACTGCGGGCCCGATTGGCGAAGGAAGAGGAGGCCGGGACATGACGGGTAGATTGCAGGACAAGGTGGCGCTTGTCTGCGGCGCCGGCTCTATCGGCCCCGGCTGGGGCAACGGCAAGGCCACCGCCGCCGCCTTTGCCCGCGAGGGCGCCAAGGTGTTCGCCGTCGATCTGAACCCAGAGGCGGCGGCGGAAACCACGGCCATAATCGAGGGCGAAGGTTTCCAGGCCACGGCCCATGCGGCGGATGTCTCGGATGAAGGTTCCGTCGGGGCGATGGTCGCGGCCTGCACCGCCGTCTATGGCCGGGTCGATATTCTGCACAACAACGTCGGCATCGCCTCGCTGGGCGGACCGATCGAGACCACCCTGGCGCAGTGGGAGCGGGTGATGCGGGTCAACGTCACCTCGATGTTTCTCACCTGCCGGGCGGTGTTGCCCCTGTTCCTGGAACAGGGCGGCGGCGCCATCGTCAACGTCTCGTCGCTATCTGCCGTCAAGGCCGCCCGGCCCGAGTTGGCCTACGCCACCTCGAAAGGGGCGGTGAACGCCCTGACCATCAACATCGCCATGGAATTCGCCCACCGCAATATCCGCTGCAACGCCCTGGTGCCCGGCCTGATGAATACGCCCATGGTGGCGGACGCCATGCAGGATCATTATGGCAAAGGCGGCATGGAGGCCATGATTGCCGCCCGCGATGCGCTTTCGCCCACGGGCCGCATGGGGGAGGCCTGGGACGTGGCCAGCGCGGCGGTATTTTTGGCCTCCGACGAGGCGCGCTATATCAATGGTATGCTGCTGCATATCGACGGCGGACTGCAACACAAAATCACCGCCGGCACGGGCTAATGTTCAACTCCATAACCGTCATTCCCGCACAAGCGGGAATCCAGATCTCGATTGAAGTTCAAGGGACCAGGAAATTGAAATTTATGCACTATTTGGCGGCATCTGGATTCCCGCATTCGCGGGAATGACGACTTACGGTATGTCACAATTGAGAGGTGTGTATCATGAGTGAAAACCCCATCCATTACGAACTATCCGACGGTATCGCGACTATCACCATCGACCGGCCCGAGGCCATGAACGCCATCAACACGGCCGTCCGCGAGGGGCTGTGGGCCGCCTTCCGCCGCTTTGTCGACGAGGACGAGGCCCTGGTGGCGATCCTGACCGCAACGGGCGAGAAGGTCTTTTGCGCCGGCGCGGACCTCAAGGAAATGTCGGATATGGCCCTGAAAGTGCCTCCCGCCGATTTCACGCCGTATCTGAACAAGAACATCCATACGGACAAACCTGTGATCGCCGCCGTCAACGGCCTGGCCTATGCGGGCGGCTTCTTTTTGGCGCAGATGTGCGATCTATGTATCGCCGCCGAGACCGCTAAATTCGCTATTACCGAGCCGAAATGGAGCCGTGGCGCGCCCTGGGCGGCGCCATTGCCCTGGCTGATCCCGCCCCGCGTGGCCATGGAATTGCTGATCACGGCCAAACCGATCTCGGCCCAGCGGGCCTATCAGGTAGGACTGGTCAATCAGGTAGTGCCCCTGGCCGATCTGGCCGCGGCGGCCCAGGATATGGCCACCACCATCGCCCGGAACGCGCCCCTGTCGGTGCGCGCCGGCAAACAAATGGTCTACGCCGTGGCCGAGGTGGGTTGGAGCGAGGCGCTAAAGGCCGGCGATGCCGCCTATGAGAACGTCTATTTGAGCGACGATGCCCAGGAAGGCCCCCTGGCCTTCAAGGAAAAACGCGCGCCGGTCTGGAAGGGCCGTTAGGCATACAAGGAGAAGGGAGAAGAGC
This sequence comes from Alphaproteobacteria bacterium, assembly GCA_047518225.1. Taxonomy (GTDB): domain Bacteria; phylum Pseudomonadota; class Alphaproteobacteria. The sequence continues at coordinate 2,610 of JAKZRK010000345.1, forward strand.
ATGCAACTCGGAGCGAACCTACCCCTACAGGACATTGGCGGCGATCCGGAGGTCGTCCGCGACTATGCCCAGGCGGCGGAGGACATGGGTTTTGATTTCCTCGGCGCCGCCGACCATGTCATCGGCGTGAATGCCGCCAGCCGGCCCGATTGGGGGCAGCGCAACACCTCCGCTGATTTATTCCATGATCCCTTTGTGCTGTACGGATATTTGAGTGCCTGCACCAAGAAGATCGGTTTTTCGACCCAGGTCTTGATCCTGGCCCAACGCCAGGCGGCCCTGGTGGCAAAACAGGCCGCTTGCGTCGATGTGCTGAGCCGGGGCCGTTTTCGCCTGGGCGTCGGGGTGGGCTGGAACGCCGAGGAATTCGTCACCCTGAACGAGGATTTCTCGAACCGGGGCCGGCGCTCGGAAGAACAGGTGCAGCTCATGCAAGCGCTGTGGGCCGAACCTCACGTCACGTTCGATGGCAAATGGCACAAGGTCAACGATGCCGGCATCAACCCATTGCCGGAAAGGGGCGGCATGCCGCTTTGGTTCGGTGGTCATGAAGATGTCACCCTGCGGCGCACGGCCAAGTGGGGCGACGGCTAGATCATGCTGGCCCACCCGGCGGGCGATGGCGCCTTGGCGGATTTCGCGAAGTTGCCGACCTACACCGAAGCCGAGGGCCGCGATCCCGCCCAGATGGGTATCGAAATCTGGGCCTCTGTCGGGACCGGCGGACCCGACGATTGGCGCCGGGAATTTCAATTCTGGCAGGATGCGGGCATCTCTCACATCACCGTCAACAACACCTACAACCGGGGAGACCACCACACACGCATCGCGGGCCGATCCCTGTCCGATCATATCGCCGGGATCGAAAGCTACCGCGCCGCCGTGGAGGATTTGCTGTAGCCCATGGGCCAATACCTCGAGACGGATGTCTTGATCATCGGCGCGGGAGGCGCCGGCATGTATGCGGCAATTTCCGCCGCCGAGGCGGGCGCCCGGGTGCTGTTGCTGGATAAAAGCCTGGTCGGGCGTTCCGGCGCCACCATCATGGCCCAGATGACCGTGGCCGCCGCCATCGGCGAGGAGGAAGCGGACGATTGGCGGTATCACCTAAAAGATACCATCGCCGCCGGACGTGGCCTGGTCGACGAACCCTTGGCGCGGATCCTCTGTCAAACGGGGCCGGAACGTATTTGGCAGATGGACGAATGGGGCGTTGGCTGGGCCCGCGAAGGCAATCGCATCACCCAGGCCCACGCGCCGGGCCATGACCGCAAGCGCTGTGTCTATGTGGATTTCCTCAACACCGGGCCGGCGTCATCACGCATCCTGCGCAATCAGGTCAGGCGCCATGACACCATCCGCCGCATATCCGATCTGATGGTTACGGATCTGGTGATCCGGGACGGCCGGGCGGCGGGCGCCGTGGCCCTGCATCTCGAATCCGGTCAAGGGGTGACCATCGCCGCCACGGCCACGGTGATCGCTACCGGCGGCCTGACCGGCATGTACAACCGCAATTCGGCCTCCGCCAACATGGCTGGGGACGGATTTGCCCTGGGCCTGAGGGCAGGGGCCGAGTTGATCGATATGGAGTTCGTGCAGTTTTTTCCCATCGGTCATCTGGCGCCCCGTCTGATCGGCATGGACCCGATCATGTGGGACCCCTTCCGCTACAAGCTGGGCGGCCGTCTGCTGAATGGAAAGATGGAGGAATTCACCCAGAATTACGGCACCCGGGAGGACGGCAAATACGTCGTCACCAGGGATACGGCAACCTATGCCATCGTCAAGGAAGTGGCGGCCGGGCGCGGCTCTCCCCACGGTGGGGCCTGGCTGTCCTTTGAACATATTCCCGAGGCCGACCTGCGGGCCGCCTTTGGCCCGGTGATCGACCGTCTTGCCTCGAACGGCATCGACCTGACGAAAATGGCCGTCGAGGTTTATCCGATCGCCCACTATCACATGGGCGGATTGCGGGTGGACGATAGCCTGGCGACCAACGTCGCCAATCTATTCGCGGCGGGGGAGGCGGTGGGCGGCGCCAATGGGGCCAACAGATTGTCGGGCAATGCCATTACGGAGGCCTTCGTCTTTGGCGAGTTGGCCGGCCGTTCCGCCGCCGCCGCCGCGGGCAACGGCGGCGCGCCGGATATCCGCGAAGCCGCCAGGCCGTTTTTGGCCCATATGGACGGCGCAAGGGGCCGCGTGGGCCAGGGGCCAAGCCCGACCGCCGCCATTGCCACGTTGCAGACAATACTGCAGCAGGACGTGGGACCGTTCCGTAGGGCCGAGGGCTTGACCAGGGCCCTGGCCGCGATGGCGGAATTGGCGGCCGCTCTGCCGGAAATGCCCACGGGCACGGCGGCTGCGTTCAATCAGCAACTGGCCGATTGGTTCGGTTTGCGAAACATGCTGGTTGTGGCAAAATCCATCGCCACCGCCGCCCTGTCCCGGACGGAAAGCCGCGGCGCCCACCAGCGCGAGGATTATCCCGGCCTGGACCAAGCCTGGACCTGCCACCAGGTGACGCGCCTGGAGGGTGACGAAATCCTCTTGTCCCCGGGCAAAGTGCGCCGTCTTGCCCCTCGGGAGGAAAAGCAATGATCGCCGACTTGAAAATTCGCCGGGGCGGGCCCGATGGGCCGGCGCAACACGAGCATTTCACCGTTGAATTCACGCACGGGCAATCGGTCCTGGATGGCTTGCGCTGGATCAGGGGTAACCGGGATGCCTCCCTGGCGGTGCGCTATTCCTGCATCAACGCCAATGCTTGCAAGGAATGCGTCATGCGCATCGACGGCCGCATCGGCTATGCCTGCACCACGCCACTGCGCCCCGGCGAGATGCTGATCGAACCCCTGCCCAACAAACGCCTGATCCGCGATCTGGTCACCGACACCCTGCCCCCCGACGAGAGGCTCTAGGCGCGGGCGCGGCAGGGTGATGGAGAGGCATGGCAACAGACCGGCGCCTGGGCATCAACAGGTGAAGCGGTCAAATGCAATAATTGTACGATACCAATTTCGGGACCGCTTCAAGGATCAAGTCTCTAGCCCGCTCTTTCCAATCCCGCCCTTTCGCGCCCAACCTGGATCATCTTCAAGTCCTGCCGAAACGGCGATAGAAGTGGCCGGTGAGGCCCCCTAGAAGCAGCCAGAACAGGCCGCTGACGAGCAATGTCGCGGCAACGAATTCAGCAGCCAATTCAGCGGGCACGCCGCCTGGATGGATTTCGTGAGCAGGTGCTCCGATCAAATGGGGAACCGCGATCAGCAATATTCCGATTGCCTTGAACATCCGTCGGCTGGCAAGGAAAATCAGCGCTAACCCACCGGCAGTCAGGGCAACCGTGCTGATCCACCAAATCTGACGTGCTGGCAAATCGGCCGCCTGCATCCCCGGCAATTCGGGCGCCAGGCCCAATGACGGGCTCGCGAAAAAGGCTGCGAAACCACAGAGCCCCCAGATCATGCCATGACGCCAATCCACTTCCCGGCCACTTAACGCGATTGCGCCGACCAATACGAAGGCGAACCCAATTGAGGTCAGCAAATCAGTCAACAGTGTGTATGCGCTACGCTCCATGCCGTCCGCCGGCCCCCATTCTTCGGCTTCGGACGCAGCCTCGGTGGATGGAGCGGACGCTCCGCGGGCATCGGACGACCCCGCGTTCTCGTAAATCTCCGCATGTAGGATCAGGGGCGATGTTTTCGCCATGTGCGCAGCAAAAATGAACACCCCGGCGAGCGCGCCGGCGACCAGGGCCGTCAATAAAATTCGAACAAACATTGTGGCCTCCCCTAATGACAAGGAAAAGCGTTGGCGTGGCGGGTGTCGTGAGCGGCGTTATGCATGCTCGTGGGTTGCGCGAACCCTGCTCCCAAAACCAGGAAAATTCCAAATATTATGGCCAGGACAGCCGGTAGAACCGCCGTCGATTTTGCCGTCGCTAGATTGCTCCGCGTCGCCGTATCCTCTTTGAACATTTTGATAATCCTCCGCTGTGTAGTGATAGGAACAACCATCACCGCCGTCGATATTGAATTCGGCCACGTCGGCGGCTGAAGGCCAGGACTAGAACTCAAGCGAGTAAGACAGCAACGTCCCGAACACGTCAGTATCCACACCGGCGTTGCGGGCGCGTTTGTAGGCTACATCGAGGCCTATCCCGATCGGGAACACATACCCGATCGAGACCTGCAATTGCTCCTCTTGCGTGGCGCTGCCGTTGGCGACATCGGTCTCCTTGAAGGTGCCGGAAATGGCGGCGTTGCAATCGCCATAGGCGAACCCCAACGCAGCCGTCAGATAGTTGCGTTCCTCGCCCGCTATTCCATCCGCGTCGTCAACGCGCACATATTCGACAAACGGCTGGGGGGTGACGGCTCCCAAGAGCGCAAGTTCATAAGCCCCGTTGACAGCGACCCGGGTCTCGTTCTTGGCCCCCGCCGTGTCGTTGGCTTGATGAACGTAGGCGGCATGATAGCGAAAGCCCGGCAATGCCGGATAATCACCGCCGTCCAGCGCGATCGAGAACGACGAAAAATCGCCTGTGTTGCCGGGCCCACCGTCAGCGCGGCGGGGCTTCCGTCGCCGCGTGAAGGCGCTTTCAGCTAGGCCCGAAGTGTCGAGGAAGAAACCCTGAGCGCCGACGGTGTGTTTGCCGCCTTCGGCGAAATCGCCACTGAAGGCACCGCCGAGCGCGATGTTCTCGGCCATCTCGTATTCTTCAGCCAGATCGGTGCCGAAAACGCCGGGCGTCACATCCCAGGCGTTGCCGGAATTGACGTGCATCTTGCCGCCAAAGAGATGCATCGGCCCGTCTTCGTAGTCCAGCGTCAGCACTTCGACGAAAAGGCCTTCATCATCGAAGAACCGGTCATCGCCCCTGACCGCCGGCTCTCGAACCGGCTGCAAAACCAACCCGGCGTTGAGGGAAAGCCGATCGGTGAGGGTCAGCGTGAAGGCGGGTTCGATCTTGGCAAACAGGGTGTTGAATTCTTCCGATCTGTCGTCGGACGAAAACGCGAAATCATTCTGGAATTCAAAGCTGAGGCTTCCTGAAATTTTCGGCGCGAAGCCGCTGACTTCGGCGAGGGCCATGCGCCCGATGGTGGCGACCATCGCCATACACAACAACAGTCCCTTCGCGAGTGGACGGATAAATGGAATGCGTCTCATATCTGCGGCTCCTCCGAGTTGGAAAACAAGACAAACTTAGCCTTCGTCCCAACGGAGAACCGCACCGACGGTAGGCCTCGACCACCGGATAGACGATATGGACGGCAGGTTTCCTGGCTCGCGGGTCATCACCGTGCGCTCTGCCTTCCCGGATCGCCAAAGCGTTCCAGTGGCTGTTTATCGAGCGTAAGCTCACCGCTTACAGTTGCGAGGACAGCTGTGGATTTGGTCTCCTGCTCTTGCGGAGACCGCACCACATTCCCTTTTCCGCAAATGCGGCACCGTCAGCACGGACGCTAACTCAACGCAGAACGGCTTGTCAATATTTCGCCGTGAAAGATAAAGATGGCTAAATGGGCGCGGCAGGGTGATGGAGAGGCCAACCATCGCCGCCGCCAGCAGCGCCATGCGGCCCGCCCAGGGGCCGCCAGCTCTGCAGCCAGCCGCCCAGTGGGCCATCCAAATTTTTCAAATATTTTTTGCAATCCTTGCCGTTTGGATGAATTTGGTGGAAAATCCCGCCAAGCTGAAGGGAGAGATACAAGCCATGTCCTACGAGTTGATATCAGGCGACAATCACATCGACCTGACCTACTGCCCGCCCGAGCTTTGGTCGGACGCGGCGCCCGCGAAGTGGAAGGGGGCCGTGCCGCGTTGCGAGGAACGCGACGACGGTCTGCACTGGATTATCGACGGCCAGGAAAAGGGTATGTGGAACGGCGTCGGGCCCAGCTTTCTGAAGTATAAAAAGGGGTCCTTCGGTCACATCGACGAGATGAAGGAATTCGGCTTTGAGTGGGACAACCGGCGCGGCGCCAGGCCCCGGCCCACAACGCCCGAACTTCGGGTCGCCGACCTGGTCCGGGACGGGCTTGATGCCGAGATCGTGTACGGCTGTCTGATGATCAACGAAATGATCACCGACGGCGAAATGTGTACCTGGGTCGATCAAACCTACAACGACTGGGTCGCGGACTTCGCCAGGCGAGCGGACCCCAACCGGGTATTCCCCCTGGCGCTCGTGCCGAACCGTGATCCAAAGGCCGCGGCGGCGGAGGTGCGGCGCTGCGCCAAGCTCGGCCTGCGGGGCGGCGATCTTGCCTTCAAGAGCATGTCGTTGCCGCTCTGGCACCACGACTGGGATGCGCTATGGGAGGCGGCGGCGGAATGCAACTTCCCGATTTCCTTCCATTCGACCGGTTTCAAGGCGCTGCGCGCGCCCGATACGCCGGAGATGGAGAAAGAATATTTAACCGAGTACCGGTTGGTGCGCTCGGCCCTTTTCCAGCTCGACACCATGGAAGTGCTGGTCTCGCTGCTGGCCTCTGGCGCCTGCGAGAGGTATCCGGACTTCAACTTCGTGCTTGGCGAGTCAGGCGTCACATGGCTGCCCTACGTGTTCGACCGGCTCGACACCGAGTATAACGACCGGGCGCGCAGCCTTGGCTTCAAGATGAAACCGAGCGACTACTTCCGCCGCCAGGGTTTCGTCACTTACCAACAGGACCAGTACCTGGAGCAGATTGTGCCGCTGATCGGCGAGGATAACATCATCTGGGGTGCCGACTATCCACATCCAGACTGCCTGTGGCCGGAATCCAGGAAAATCCTGGACCGCAATCTTTCGGGCTTCCCGCCCTCTGTCCGGCGCAAGTTTACGCGCGATAACGCGGCGCGTTTGTACGGCTTGAATTGACGGCGGGCGCCCGGAAGCGGCCTAACTGAACCATAGTCGCGGGCGCGCAAGGGTGATGGCCAGGCAGACGAGCAGGCCAACACCGGCGTAAAAGAAAGTCGATTGAAAGGCCGAGAGAAAGGCCGCGCCTGCGTCCATGCCGCCTTCCGCCCGCATTTGCCGCAGGCCGGCGAAAACCAGGGAAAGGCTGGTCGCGCTTAGAACGTTGCCGATGGTGCGGCTTACCATGGCCAGGCTGCCGGCGACGCCGCGGTCCTTGGCGTCCAGGCGTCCCGTGGCGACATCGAGAATACAGACCTGAAATATACCCATGCCCATGCCTTGCAACACCAGGGGCACGCATATGGCCCAAAGGCCGGCGCCCGTGCTCCAGGTGCCAACGAGCATGGTACCGCCCGCGACCATGACCCCGCCCAGCAAGGCCAGACGGGAGGCCCAGGGCCGCCAGCTCAACAGCCAACCGCACAGGGGCGCGACGGCCGCCTGGCCAATGGCCGAGGTGGCGAGCAGCACACCGCCCAGGGCCAGGGAATAATCCGTCGCGCGGACCAGAAAATAGGGCACCAGCAGGTAGGAGGAAAAGCCAACCAGATTGACCAGGACGTTGACCACGTTCAGCATGGTGAAATCGAGGCGGCGAAAAACCGCCAGGGGAACAATGGGTTCCCGCGCCCGCAATTCGCGTCTGATGAACGCGGTCAACGCCAAGACGCCCAGGGCGGCGACTGCCGCGCCACGCAGCCAATCCACTTGGAACTGGTTCAATGCCAGCATCAGCGCGCCCAAGCCCACCGCCAATAGCATCGCGCCTAGCAGGTCGAAGCCCCCGGTCCGCCGCTGTCCCAGCGCCGGACGCAACCAGGGCAAGGCCGCCAGGGCCAGCAGCGAAAGTGGCAGGCGGAACCAGAACACGGCCTCCCAACCCCAATTTTGCACCATGATCCCGCCCAGGGATGGGCCCACGGCGGCGCCAATGCCAAACATCATGGTATAGGCGCCAAGCGCCCGGCCCCGCTGATTTTCGGGAAACACGGCCGTTGCCAGAGCCGGCCCGCAGCTCAATATCAAGGCGCCGCCAAGGCCCTGCAGAATGCGCGCGCCCAACAGCCAGTGATAGGCCGGTGCCATGGCGCACAATACGAAGGCCAGCGCGGAGATTCCCAAACCCAGCCGAAAAATCCGCTTATAGCCGTACAAATCCCCCAGCTTGCCGCAGACCAGCATGAGCGAGGAATAGGTCAGAATATAAAAGATAATGACCCATTGGATATCCGCGATGGGAATTCCGAAGTCAGCGGTGATGTCGGGAAAAGAGATATTCAGGGCCGTATCCAGGGGCACCACCATGGTGCCCAGTCCCACGATCAACAGACCGGCAAGGGCGCGGCCTTTGCTGGGTGGAGCCTTCGCCTGGCTCAATAGACCGCTTTCAGGCCGGATGCCCCGCTTTCTGTCCGGGCAACTTGCACACAAGCCGCCATATCCGCCAGATAGTCGGCCCGCCCGGCTTCATGGAACATGGACAGCATGGCGTGCATGCCCTTTGGGTTCTGGGTCAGCCCCGGCAGCCAGCCGCGCGCCTCCATGGCCTCCGCCACTTTGAAAATGTCAAAATCATGGGCCCCGAAATTGATGATGCTCAAGTCCGGCTCGGCCCATAAATGCAAGCCGCCGATCGCCTTGATGCCAGCCACGTAGGCATCGGTCATGGCGGCCAATTGGCCGGCGATTTCCATATACCCCGCCTCGCCCAGATGATGCAGCACGGCCCAGGCCGCCGCCACCGCGCCACCGGCCCGGGTGCCCGACAGGGTCGCGGTGCTGAACTGTCCGTTCGGCCATTGATCGAAATGGAACAGCCCGCGCTCCCGGTCATCGGCAAAGCGATAAAACAGCGTGGAAGCGGGTTTCGGGCAAAAACCGAACTTGTGCAGGTCGGCGGACAGCGAACGCACGCCTGGCAACGCGAAATCAAAATCGGGTATCTCCCGCCCGATGCGCTGGAAAAACGGCGCTACATAGCCACCCACGCAGGCATCCACATGCAGCCATATTTCCCGTTCGAGGGCCAGATCGCCCAGCGCGGCGATGGGATCGATGACGCCATGAGGAAAACACGGCGCCGAGCCGGCCAGCATGATGGTGCCCCCATCCAGCGCGCCCGCCATTGCCCGCATATCGGCGCGGCAGTCCGAACCCGTGGGCAGGCGCCGCACCGTCAAATCCATCACGTCCGCCGCCTTGTTGAAGGCCGCATGGGCGCTGTATGGCGCCACGATATTGAACGGCGCTTTCATATGCCTCTGGGTCCGGGCCCAGTCGCGGCAGGCCTTGACGGCCATGAAGATGCTTTCGCTGCCCCCCGTGGTCAGGTTGCCGACGGCGCCGTCGGGGGCCTGGAAGAGGTCCAGACCCATCTCCACCACCTCGTCCTCCATGCGTTTCAGACCGAAAAAAGCGCGCCGGCCGCCCAGGGCGTTTTCGCTGAAATACTTCATGAAGGCCTGCAAGCCCACATCATGGGCGGCATCGCTGCCGTGGAAGACGTACAGCGGCGTGCGGCCCCGACGCCAATCGATGTCGCCCCCCGACATTTCGCTCATGGCGGCATCCAGGATTGGCCAATCGGCGCCGGCCTTGGGAAACGTTTTGCGCATGATGACGTCAGGCTCCCCGATACATCCCGTTAATCAAGCACTTCCGTGTTGATGACATTGGCCGGATCCAATTTGCCTTCGAAACAGTCAACCACATTCTGTGCCGCTACCTGGCCCATGCGAAAGACCGATTCCTTGGTTACCCCGGCGGAATGGGGGCTGACCAGAATATTGTCCAATGCGAACAGGGGATTGTCCGCGGTGGCGGGCTCGTCGACAAAAGGATCGATCCCGGCGCCGGCAATGCTTTCCCCCTTCAGGGCGTCATAAAGGGCGGCCTCGTCAACGATGCCGCCACGGGCGGTATTGACCACGAAAGCGGTTTTTTGCATCGCCGCCAGTTCCCCGGCGCCAACCATGCCGTTGGTCTTCTCGTTCTTCAGGCAGTTGACCGACAGAAAATCGATCTCGCCCAGGATGCCGCGCCAATCGGCGACCGGGGTGGCGCCGGCGGTGCGGATGCCGTCCTGAATGACATAAGGATCGTGCACCAGCACCTTCATCTCCATGGCCACGCAACGATTGACCAGACGCCGCCCGATCCGGCCAAAGCCCAGGATCAATACCGTGCGCCCGGCCAGATCGAAGGCCGGCAGATCGAAGCGAATGGCCCAATTGCCCTTGCGTGTCTCCCGGTCATAAGCCAGGGCCTGCTTGGCCAGGGCCAGCATGAAGAACAGGGAATGTTCGGCCACGGTCACCGAATTGGCGATGCCGGCCACGGTCAGGGGGATACCCGCCTTGGTCAGGGCGGGCACGTTGACGGCGTCGTAACCGACCCCGAAGCGCGAAACTATTTTCAGCTTTTCCGCCGCTGCGATCAGGCGCGGGGTGAAGGGCGCGATGCCCGAAATTACCGCGTCGTAGTTACCGATGTGCTGGAAAATATTGTCCTCTCCCAGCTCGGTGAAGCGTTCGATTTCGATGTCGTCCCGTCCGTCGAATACGGACTTCAGGCCATCGCTAATGGGCAACTGGATCATGACGCGCTTTTTCATCGGATATCTCTTTCGCTTTGCAAAGTGGTGGGTGCTGCTTTCTATCTAACCCGACTTGGGGCAATTGCCCAAGCGGCGGATTGAGCCTAGAACACATTTGGCGCAAAATGTGGGAGCAAACAATGGTGCTGAAAAACATCTCCGCCGGCGTCTTGGACGTCGCCTATGAGGAGGCCGGGCCGCCGGGCGGCAAGCCGGTCATACTGTTGCATGGCTTTCCCTATGACATCCGGGCCTATGACGAGGCGACAGCCCGGCTGGCAGCGGCGGGCTGCCGGGTGATCACCCCTTATTTGCGTGGCTACGGCGGGACCAGGTTTTTGGCGGCCGATACTCTGCGTTCCGGCCAGCAGGCGGTGCTGGGCCTTGATCTGCTGGCCCTGATGGATGCCCTGGAGATAGAGGAGGCGGTGCTGGGGGGCTATGACTGGGGCGGACGGGCCGCCTGTATCGTGGCCGCCCTGTGGCCCGAAAGGGTGAGGGGGCTGGTCAGTTGCAACGGCTACAACATCCAGAATATTGCCGGTTCCGCCCGGCCCGGGGCGCCCCATATGGAACACCGCCTGTGGTATCAGTATTATTTCCACGGCGACCGCGGGCGGGCCGGCCTGGCGGCCAACCGTCACCCATTGTGCAAACTGTTGTGGCAACTGTGGTCGCCCAACTGGCGCTTTGACGATGCGGCCTATGACCAAACGGCGGCGTCATTCGAAAACCCGGATTTCGTCGACGTGGTGATCCATTCCTACCGCCACCGCTATGGCCTGGTGGCGGGGATCCGGGCGCGCACGAGACCGAGGCGCGTCTGGCCGAACGGCCCCTGATCGCGGTGCCCACGGTGGCCATGGACGGAGCGGGCGACGGCGTCATGGCGCCCACGGGATGCGCCGGGCACGAGCGCTTCTTCACCGGGCCGTATGAACGCCAGGTCGTCCCCCTGGTCGGCCATAACCTGCCGCAGGAAGCGCCCGCCGAATTCGCCGAGGCCGTGCTGTCACTACTTTAGAGATTGCTCCGGAACAAGGGGCAAAGCGGCGGCCTACGGCGCAAATCCCCGGATGCCATGCTTATCTCCTGCGTTGTCTGAGGCGGATTCACGATTAGGTATGGCGTGCCCGTAATTGCCGACTCGAGTCCGCCTAGGGCCATACTTTCCACCGTTCTGCAATGATGATAACAGCTATTGTAGTCCCGAAAATCCATTTCCAATGACCCAACCAAAACCGGCCTAAGACTCCTAGGGCTTTCGCCAGAACCGGTTGTTCATAATGGCCAAAACTGATGATTATTATCGGACTGCTCGGATCACTAGGGGGTGGGGGAACGAATTTCCCCTGATACCAATCCCGAATTTTCTTTAAAACGGTTTTGATCATAAATCTCTGAGTTTTGGCACGCTAATTTGCAAAATCATCGTTATCACACTGCCCCTCCCATTTACTGAACAGGCTTGGCGGCGCTTACACTATATCGCGAACTTCTAGGATCTGCGAAACCAATAGAATATGCTATCTCAAAACTCGCGTTTCCCAATTTGTTGATGATACAGAAATGGCCACGAACGAAGAACTAGAGGTCTACAAGCAACGTTACGAAACGTTTCGCCACCTCGATAAATTGCGTTGGCAAATGCTTCAGATTGCGGTCGCTGTCGGTTCCTTGGTCTTGGCATTTGGCAAGGGTGGTTCAACCGGACCAGACTGGTGGGTGTGGGCAGTCGTTGGCTTGCTCTTGTTCATTTTCGGATTCGTCATGATTCGAATCGGACACGGAATATCTATGAATGGGAGAGTCCTCAAAAATGCCGCCGAGCTCGTTGGCGACGGCGATATTCCCCTGACCGCAGCGTGGTGGAAGGCTTCTTCGTTCTGGGTTGCGGCTACGATAATGGTGCTGGGATTACTGTGTCTCGCGCTGGCCTACCTCCATCTACCACCAAATGTCTAGGGGGCTCATATGCACAAGGTTTTCATTAGCTACCATCATAAGAACGATCAGGACTATAAAGAACATCTCATTCAGATAGGCGAGCGGAACAAAATATTTATTGATCAGTCTGTGGATACGGGAGGTATCTCTGACGACTTAAGTGATCAGGCGATACGTGAGGAAATTCGAGACGAATATCTGAGAGACTCGACGGTGACTATTTTGCTTGTGGGTCTGGAAACGAAAAAACGTAAGCACATAGATTGGGAGATCTACTCAAGTATGTTCGACGGAGCGGTTAACAAAAAGTCCGGTGTCCTCGTTATAAACCTGTCGATAACAAACTGAATTGACCGCTTTATGTACCATATAGTTTGACCGCTTCGGTTTTGGTTGTTGGCTCTGTGGGGAAGTGGTCAGGTCGGCGTAGCCGGGCTGTCCCCTTATCCACAGAGCGTCCTTTTGCCG
>JAKZRK010000346.1:0-6360 GCA_047518225.1 Alphaproteobacteria bacterium
GCTGCGGGTTCGTGTCTGAATGTCAGTGCTGCGAATCTCTCCCCAGGATAGCCCGATTTCAGGCGACAGCTTGAGCCGAAGTTCCGCCTCTACTTTCTTCCCCAGGGCGGCCACAACGCCCAACGCGAGGCGGTTTGCTTCGCGCAGACTGGCGGCTTGCCCGCTCTCGAAAATCGCGGGATTGTAGCCGCAGGCGGCCCAAACTTCGGCGCTGGCATGGGCGGCAAGTTCCACCAACGAGGCCGGCGGGTTCGCCCCTACGCGCTGCGGTTTGCCGTTCACGTCGCCGCCGCCTGGACTTCCCCCCCAGTCCCCGGTTTCCAGCAGCGCAGTCTTGCCCTTCATGTCGTCTAGGTCTTTCCGCAGCCCCACAAGGGTAGGATCATCGCCCCGAACAGGCAGCCCCAGCAGCGAGCCACGCGGCCCGCTCGATTCATCCGCCAGCGCCGCTACGGTTTCACTTGATAGCCGCCCGGATTCGGCGGCTATGGACATGGGCGAGCGGCCCCGCCAGGGTTGCGCCGGATCAACGCCGTATCGGAAATGTAGGACGCTCTGGGCAGGCACGTTGATTTGCGTCATGGTTCTGCTAGGCCCGCCAACCGTGCATCTGTAATACCAGTGCCTACTATCGAAAGGTCCGTCAACGTCATAGCTCTGGCACGGCCATAGTGCCAGCCCGTCGCTGGTGTCAATCAAGGCGCAAAGTTCGCCCCTTCTGATTAACTCTCTGCCGACGGTTTCCAAAAAGTCCGGGGTGATTGCGCTGGTGAACATCTCCGGCCCTTCAACGTCCGCAGCGGCAAAGCTACGGCCCGTCAAACCGGCGGCCGATTCCAGCGCCGCCGTCGCCTGGACACTGGCAAGGGAACGTCCACCAGACGCGCCGCCCCGTGCAATCAGGGCGGCAAGTATCAGGTCGGATTCATGGCGGACTTCTGCCGGTGCGTCCTGGCGGACTTCAACCTTGTCTTGAGTCCAGGGTAATTTCATGTTCGGGTTTGCGCCTCCCGTGTGGCTGAAATGTCCAACCAACGCCGCCGCAGGTCGCCAAAGCGCCCCACGTACTCGGAAACGTCGGTCACGGTGTAGGTCAGCCCCAATTCGTCGGTGAGGGAAATGCTGGTAACGGGCGCAAGTGCCAATTCTTCAAACCAGCGAAGGCGGAAAATGCGGTCAGCTTCCAGCCGCGCCCCGCCAGTTTCCAGGTTGCGCGTGACAGAGATATCAAGCGGCGTAGCCCATACCGGATACGCTGTCACCGGCCCCGGCACGAATATTCCGGCGTCATTGTAGTTATCGGCGCCCCGAAGCCCGACGCTTAAAAGGCGGTCAAGTGGCACTTCACAACCCCGAAGATGCCGCAGCATCCCCGCCAGACAAGCCCAGCCGATGCTCTCTGTATGGCAGCAGCGCCGAGGCAGCGCCGCTATTCCGCATGACGTCGGCAAAGCGGGTGTCGCCCGAAGCAAACGGCCTGTCATAGCTGTACCCGGTGTACCTGTACGCGGCCATGTTGTGAATCACGTCCGGCGCGTTGGGTGCCAGGCGTTCCACCGCCGCCGAAGCTTCGGCCAGCAAGTGGTCGACTTCCTCAAGTTCCGAGGCGCTCTGGCCTATCCTCAGGCGCTTTGCAAGCGCAACCCGGTCAATCGTTACAGCCATAAATGGATTCTCCGGTATGCGGATGTTCCCTCTTGGCGGACTTCGATATTTGTCCCATACGCGCCCTTATCCACAACAGAGGCCCGGAGCAATCTAGCCTGGGAAATGACGCGCAGCCCGCCCCGGCGGGATTCCTTTTGACTGGCAAATTGGATGCTCATACCAGTGGCAACCTTGCCCTTAATCAGTGCCCTACACTCTCTCCCCCATACGCCGTCAACAAGTGGGGTATCAATGCTCAGCGTCCCGTCACTGGCCCGCACTGGAAAGGCCCGCGCCGCCAGGGACGACCGGACGTGCTGTATGTCAATCGGGATTCCTTCGGTTTCATCCCAGCGCAACGCGCCGCGCTCAAATAGCTCCGGGCGGTCCCTGGCCGGTACTCCCTCAGTCAAGAGTGTGGCAATCAAGCGCCCCGCACTCTCCCGCGTTTCGTCTTCCTCAAACCGGACTTCACAAAGTAACTGGTCCACTTCTCCCCCGTTTGTGCCACCGTTCTACAGCCTGGCGGCATTGGTCCGAAGTCGCGCCGTTTGGCCCTTGCAGGTTGGATATAGCCACATCGTAATCAACGGTAACGATTCTTTCAACGCTGCCCGGCCCAAGTTCCCGGAGTAGGAATTGCCGCCGGTCCAGGTCAGAATCCGAGTTACTTGTAATCACCCGGATGCCCCTGGCAACGGCGGCGGTTATGGCAACGCGCCGGAGGTACTCGGACAGCGGCAAGGCATGGCTATCGCGCTCCTGGCGCTCAGGATACCGCCCTGTTGCCGGATCGCGCCGGAGGCCCAGCAATGCCGCGTATATTTCCTGGACTTCCAAGACAATAGTAGGTTCACCTGAAGCGGCTAGTTCAGCCCTAGCCGCCGCAGATTTCCCCGCGCCCGCGACGCCCGAAATTAGCAGGTTGTCAGGCACTTACGCTACCTGGACTACGCGCCGCTGGAAGCCGTCGGCCCTCAGCAACTTGCGGGCGGCCATCAAGTAAATCCAGATTTTCAGCTCGCCCTCAGCAGCGCCCGAAATGTCGTCAAACACGATTTCGGCCCCCATCCACAGCGGATTTGAGAAGTCCCGCCTTGCGCCCTTGCGGACGATCACGGCCTGGTCATTGGTGGACGGTGCAGGAACATGGGAAGAGGTCATAACGCCGCCCGAATCGCGCTGTAGTGCAGCCAGGGCGGTCATATCGCTGGAATTGCCCCGGTACACGCTGGCGGCATGGGCGTAGCCGTGCGGCCCGTACAGAATCTTAACGTCGCTGGACATAGAGGCGTATTCGCCGTCGATGGTGTCCTTGTCAAACAGAAAGCCGTAATGGTCGGCAAAGTCGGCCTCGGCTGCGGCGTCGCCGGTCCGGGCGGTCAAGCCGTTGGTTCCCAGCAGCCCGTCCGCGGCATGGTTCAGGTTGGCACCGTCCAGGGCGGACATAACCGCTTCATTCAAGTTGTCGCGCAAACTCGATTCAAGCTCCATAAACTTGGCCGCATCTTCTCTCTGCCACCGGAATGAAGCCTGTAGGCGGGAAGCCTCTAGCGTGGTGACCACGTAGCTTCCGGTCGATTCCGCAGCCGCGCCGCCCGCCGCTGGCGAATGGACACTTGCCGAGGTCGAAATCACAGGTATTAAAAATTGGCCTACCGGAACGGAGGGTTGATCTATATTTAGGTGCGCCGAGATGCTGCCAGGGAACACGGCCCGGACTACGGGTTGTTGATTTCCTTGAACGTCGCCCGTAATGGTAGCGGCTGCGCGGGATTCAATCGGGCGGCCTGAAATCATGGAAATCGGTACAAAGTTGCCGTCCATTCCGAGATGGTCCAGGAGCTCTTTGGTGGCCCCGGTCGGCTGGCGGTTGCGGCGCACGCTGTCGAATATCTCGCCAAGGCTGGCCCGCTCTTCCAGCTCCACAAGCTGGCGGTCCTCGGTGCGGGTTTCGATCCGCTGCTGTTCCGTCTCGGTTATCACCAGCGCCCGCATACGGGATTCGTTGACTTGGAATTCGGCGGACAGGGTGTCCATTTCGGAACGCTCTTCCACTTTGGGATTCTCCGCCCCCGATAGCTCGCTGAGGCGCTGCCGGATGGTACTTTGTCGAAGCTCTAGGGTCTGGTGCGGAGTCATGGGCGTTCGCCTCCAAAGGGTTAAGGTTTACGCCCATTATATCATTTTACGGAATAATCAGTATGTTATACTACGCTTTCCACCATGCGGGCCACCAGTTCCCGCCATGCCTCCCGGCCCGGCGTCGGCGTTTCCGCCTCACCCCTACTTTTAGAAATATGGCAACCACGGCAGAGGCATTGCAGCCCCTCTACGGCACATAGGTCGGCGTCTGCGGCCATGCGGTCAATCGGCGTGATATGGTCAACTTCATTGCCGTAGCGCCCGCAGGTCTGGCAGGTCCAGTTGGCAGCGTCCAGCACGGCCCGCCGCGCCCGTCTCCATTGGTTGCGGTCCGGTTGCCGGCCAGCCCGCCAGCTCAACCAGCCAACCCCAAATAAACGCCCCTGGAGACGGGTTTGTCAAACTCTGGTTCGGCCAGCCCCGCCGCAATCACAGCCGCCGACAGCAGGTCAATCCGGCCCCGTCCCTCCGCTTTGTCCAGGCCAGGGTTGCCGTTGCCGTCGCGCCGGATCGCGCTCTTGGATACGGCAGTCACCAACGCCAGACTATCGGGCAGCTTTAGCTTGCGATTCAACACCAGCCGTTGCAGCGCCCGAACGTCGCGGCTGCCATCCTTGCCCGCTCCAACCCGCCGAAATTCAGCCCGCCAGCGGAGGCCAGCCCGCTCCAGGAAGTCCTTGCACTCGGCATCTTTGTAGCCATCCGCCGCCATCCGCTTGACGTTCACCCCGGCCAGCGATTCCGCAACATCCGTCATAAATGCGTCGACGGGCGTTACACGGCCAGGATAGAGCGTGAGTTCACCTCGTTGGCGCATAAGGTCATACCGCGCCCCGTCGGCCCGGCCTCTGGCCACCACGTCGGGCACGTCGCCAAAGCCGAACCAGAGTTCAACGCGCCCCGTTTCCGGGAAGATGGCGCAAGCTGCCGTGCCGCTGGTGGCCCCGCCGAAGTCCAGGCCAAGGTAGCAATTCCCGGCCCGCTCCGGCAGTTCCTCAACAACGCAGGCGGTCAGATCCGCCGGCGCAAATATCATTTCGCGGGTTGGTGATTGCGGCAGGTTCAGGTCAAACGCAAGGAAGGTTGATAGGTCAGTGGGCGTTACCGCAACCCGCGCCGATTCCGCCTCCATGTAGGCCAGCGCCTTGATTCCCGTCGCCAGTCCAGGGTTGCCCGCCGCCCATATCCTGCGGTCGTGTATGTCCACGTCCGCGCCCTGTATCACGTCGGGCGCGTACAGGTGAACGGCGCACGTCGGCAGTTCCCGCCGTTCAATCATTTCTTCCAGCATCGGACTTTCGCCCCGGATGCTCAGGGCAATAAGTTTCCCGTTTCTTGCCGAGGTTGCCGAACGCATACCCGCTATCAGGTCGCGGTCGCGTTCCGTCATCAGCCCCAGCTCGTCAACGATGCTCCAATCAAAGCCGCTGGCATGGCCCGCCGATTTGTCGGCGCTCAGAAATTCCGCACTACTGCCCGCTGGCCCACGTATCAGCCCCGGCGCTGGCGTCCGCATGAAGTCCAGGCCCTCAAGGTTGCTGGCCTCCGCAATCGCCCGACACTGGCCCAACAGTTCGCCGGCCTTTTCCCGGTTGACTGATATACACCCCAGCCGTTGCCCTGGGAGGCGTAGCGGCCCCACCAGCAGCCCCAGCACGAACATGGCTATCCCGCCCGTCTTGGAGTTCTTTCGCGCCGTGCACAGCAGCCCTTCCTTGACGGTAGGGCGCAGCACGTCCGCCAGGAAGTCCCGCACGTAGTCCGGCAACACCATTGGCTGCCCTTCCAGCGGATGCCCCGGAGGTACTATCAGCCGCTCCGCACACCACGCCGCCAGTAGGTCCACAGCGTCACTTGCTGGCAACGTGGGCGGGATTGCGGGCGGTGGTCAGTGCGGCCAGCCGCTTTTCTTCGCGCCGCCGTTCCCTGAACCGCCGTTGGCGCTCACGGTTGCTGACCATCGACGTCTGCTGATTCTTGTATGGCATGGGCGTTACTCCGGTTTTGGGTTGGGGTTACGCCGCCCTATCGCTGAAGATACCGACAGCGCTGTACAGGGCCCTTGAGCGTTCCGCAGCAGGGTTCCCTTAATGGTTTACAGGCTCCCCCACGCAGCGCGACAGTATCGGCTGCCTGAAGGCTCACAGTTCTCACAAGGGCAAGCGCAATGCTGCGCATTACAAACCGCTTTGTTATGGTCTTCGGATTCTTGCAAAGCAGCGAGAGCAACTTCTCTCCAAGCATCTCTCAGGGCTTCATCAGACACACCGCGTAATCGGTTAAAATTGATTGTGTGCGCCAGCGATAGACATTGTTCGCAAACCATTGCCCCGCCGGGCGCGACGTAGAGCGGGCCATCATCCCTACACATCCCGCAAGCATCGTCTACCATCGGTCAACCTCCATCCTTATGGTATCTCCATTCATATACGTTTACGTGTCCCGTCCCTAAAGGGCGGGACACGTAAACGTATATGAATGGAGATACCATAAGGATGGAGGTTGACCGATGGTAGACGATGCTTGCGGGATGTGTAGGGATGATGGCCCGCTCTACGTCGCGCCCGG
>JAKZRK010000347.1:0-30255 GCA_047518225.1 Alphaproteobacteria bacterium
GGAACGGCGTCCTCGCCATTCATCGCGAAGACGGCGAGTCCGTTCGCCTGGCACCCGCGATCGCCGACCTGGTGATCGATCTTCTGGGCGGTGTCGCGTCAGGCCGTACGGTCACGCTGGTACCGGCCGGCGCGATGTTGACCACCCAGCAGGCGGCGGACATCCTGAGCGTCTCGCGCCCGCACCTCAGCAAGCTGCTCAAGACGGACAAGATCCCGTTCGTATCGGTCGGTTCTCACCGGCGCGTCATGCACGCCGATCTGATGGCCTACATCGACCGTCGCGATGCCGCGCGCCGGGCGGCGCTCGACGAGCTCGCCCGTCTCGGTCAGGAGTTCGATGCGTCTTGACGCAGCTCGCGGATCCTCGTGTCGCCCTGCTGGATGCCAACGTCCTGTTTCCGTTCCGCAAGAGGGACATTCTCTTGCGCTACCACTACGCCGGATTGTTCCGGGCACGATGGACCGAACGGATCCTCGACGAGTGGACGCTGAACCTCCTCGAACAGAAGCCACACCTTGAACCGAGTGTCCGCTCCCAGCGGGATGCCATGCGCGAGCATTTTGCAGAGGCGCTGGTTACGGGATACGAGCCGTTGATCGGGACGCTCGAACTTCCGGATGCCGACGACCGCCATGTCCTGGCGGCCGCGATCCGCTGCGGCGCGCAACACATCGTCACCGACAACCTGGCCGACTTTCCCGCCGAGACCCTCGCGCGGTTCGATATCGAGGCGGTCGACGCCGACGGGTTTCTGTCCCGGACGTTCGACCTCTATCCCTCCGACGCGCTTGGCGTGCTGCGCACCCTTCGGGAGGCGTACAGCAATCCGCCCTTCACGCCGTCGGAGTTCGTTCGCGACCTGACGGCGAAGGGGCTTCCCCGGCTGGCTGCCCGGACAGAGGAGCGCCGGAACGAGTTCGAGGGGAGAGCGCCACGCCGCCGGTAATCCTCTTGTCTCCACTCTTTCATGCCCTTTCCGGGGCCGGAAGATACCTGCGGCTTTCGACGGGACCGAGTGTCTCCCCGGCCGCGATCAGGGCCCGACGGGTAGGCCGTCTATCACGTGCGCTTCCTACGTAAGCGTTCGTTCAAGCCGTGGAATGGGTGCCGTCAAGCGCATCTCCTACGTTGAGGCGAGGCCCCACAAGGTGCTGTCTTTCTGCTGGTAACGCGATTTGCCATGCGCTATCGTCGTGCGCATGGTGGTTCTGGACGAGGATTTTGGCACCAACCTGAAGCTGGTCGAGGGTAATGGCGGGGTCCGGTTGTCCCCCGTGTCGGCGCCGGAGCACGCGCCGCGCGACTGGCGGTAACAGTGTGAGCGGGAACGGGCGCGGGCGGACGCGGCCGAAGCGCGCGCGGAAGTGGTCTTGTCACGGTTTAGTTCCGGATACTTGATAGCAAGTTTAGCAATCAAGGAGACAGACCATGGGACAACGATACGGTGAAGAATTCAAACGGGAAGCGGTACGTCTTGCATTGACGAGCGGGCTTCCGCGGAAGCAAATATCGACGGATTTGGGGATGGGTTTTTCGACCCTGAACAAATGGGTGCAGCGAAGTCGCGACGAGGATCTTCTGAAAGGTCCGCAGGTAGATCAGGAGAAGGAGCTTTCCCGGCTTCGCAAGGAGAACCGAATTCTGCGCGAGGAGAGGGAAATCTTAAAAAAAGCAGCGGTCTTCTTCGCGAGCCAAGAATGAAGCGCTTTGCCTTTATCGACGCTTGGAGGAAGACCTATCCGATATGCCGGATGTGCAAGGTTTTGGAGGTAAGCGCGCGTGGTTATCGCGCCTGGCGCACGCGTCCCATGAGCCAACGTCAGCGCGATGACATGGTTTTGCTGGCGCATATCCGTGAGCAGCACACACGAAGCCTTCACAGTTATGGTCGGCCCCGAATGACGGAAGAGCTGCGTGAGTTGGGGTTCAAGGCGGGACAGCGTCGTATTGGGCGGTTGATGCGAGAAAACGGCATCGTCGCCATCAGAACAAGGAAATACAAGGCGACCACCGACAGCAATCACACCTTAGCGGTGGCTCCAAATCTGTTGGACAGGGACTTCTCCGCAACCGCGCCGAACCAAAAATGGGCGGGCGACATCACCTATATCTGGACCAGCGAGGGCTGGCTGTACCTGGCTGTCATTCTAGATTTGTATTCTCGCCGGATCATTGGCTGGGCGGTGAGCAACCGCATGAAGCGCGACCTGGCGATCCGCGCGCTAGACATGGCCGTCGCCCTGCGTCAGCCCCCCAAAGGCTGCATTCACCACACCGATCGTGGAAGCCAGTATTGCTCGCACGATTATCAGAAACGGCTCAAAAAACACGGCTTTGAAATATCAATGAGCGGCAAGGGAAATTGTTTTGATAATGCCGTCGTGGAAACCTTCTTCAAAACCCTCAAGGCCGAGTTGATTTGGCGCAGCATATGGCAAACTCGAAGACAGACGGAAGCAGCCTTGTTTGAATACATCAATGGCTTCTACAATCCACGACGCAGACATTCGACGCTAGGCGGGAAAAGCCCTCTCGCGTTTGAAACGGTGGCAGTGTAAATGAGATAGGTATCCGGAACTTTTGCGGGACAAGTCCAGTTCGGGTCGGCGACACATGCGCAACATAGGCATCGATACGGGCGGCACGTTTACCGACCTCGCGGTCTATGACGCCGCCGAGCGACGCATCGACGTCGCCAAGGTTTCGTCGACGCCGGCGGATCCTTCGCAGGCCGTGCGCGAGATCCTCGACGGCCTAGGCGCTGCGGCGGGCGACGGCGAGCGCATCGTCCACGGAACCACGGTGGCGACCAACACGCTGCTGGAACGGAAGGGAGCCCGCGTCGCCATCGTGACCACGGCGGGCTTCCGGGACCTGCTTGAGATCGGGCGCACCCGACGGGCTTCCCCTGGCCTCTTCAACACCAAGTTCGTCAAGCCGCCGCCGCTGGTGCCACGGTCCTGGCGCTTCGAGGTGGATGAGAGGATCATGGCCGACGGCAGCATGCTGAGACCCGTCGACGAGGCCGGCCTCGAAGCGGTCTGCGAGGCGATCGCCAAGACCGGCGTCGAGGTCGTCGTCGTTTGCCTGATCAACGCCTACATCAACACCGATCACGAGCGGCAGGTCGTTGACCAACTTCGCCGCCGGCTCGAGAATGTGCTCTTCGTCGCCTCCTCGGACGTGGTGTCGGAATACCGCGAGTACGAGCGGCTGACCACGGCCGTGATGAACGCCTACGTCATGCCGCGGCTTCAGGGTTACCTGGTCCGCCTGATCGGCGTTGCCGACGAGCGTCGGGCCCAGCTCTTCGTCATGGGATCGAACGGCGGCATCCTGACGGCGGAAACGGCGGCAGCCTATCCCGTACGCACGTTCCTCTCCGGTCCTGCGGGCGGTGTTCGTGGCGCCCTTCTGTTTTGCGAGGCGGCGGGGATCGGCGACTTCGTCACCTGCGACATGGGCGGGACGAGCACCGACGTCTCCCTCGTGCGGGGCATGGGGCCGTCGTCCGTGCAGGAGACCATGGTCGGCGGCCTGCCGCTGAAGCTGCCGCAGATCGACATCAACACCGTCGGCGCTGGTGGCGGCAGCGTCGCCTGGGTCGACGTCGACGGTGGTCTTTGCGTCGGCCCCCACAGCGCCGGCGCCGATCCAGGTCCGGCTTGCTATGGCCGGGGCGGCGAGGAGACGACCGTGACCGACGCCAAGTTGGTTCTGGGGCGGATCGCGCCGGATACGCTTCTCGGTGGCGGCCTGCCTCTCGATCGCGCGCGGGCGGTGGCCGCCGTCGACCGGCTCGCGGCCGCCGCCAGCTACCCCGACAGCGAGCGCCTGGCCGAGGGCGTTGTCCAACTGGCGGTCGCCCGGATGGCGGGAGCCATCCGCGAGATATCGATCGAGCGCGGCCACGATCCCCGCAATCTGGCCCTGGTGCCCATGGGCGGCGCCGGCCCCATGCACGGGGCCGACATCGCACGCGAGCTCGGTATGCCCGAAGTGCTGGTGCCGTCCAATCCCGGCAACCTGTCGGCTATCGGACTGCTGGCGTCCGACATCCGCTACGATATGGCGCGTACCTTCCACGCAGACATCGCCAATCTCGACATGGCCGAGATGCGGACGATGCTCGAGGCTCTGGGCGACGAGGGCCGCGCCAACCTGCGCGGGGACGGGTTCGATGACGATGCCATCGGCCTCGAATATTTCACCGACCTCCGCTACCGAGGACAGGCTTTCGACCTGACGGTGCCCGTCGCCAGCGGCGCCTGCGGAACTGACGACATCGTCGCCGGGTTCGAGGCCATTTACAAACAGCAGTATGGCCATCTCCGGTCCGGCATGCCGGTCCAGGTGACAGCCCTTCGCTCGACGGCCTTGGGCCGGGTGCCGCGTCCCGAGGTCACGACCGTACCGACCCATTCCGGAAGCCCGGAAGCCACCCTCAAGATGCGGCGGTCGGTCTACTTCGACGGCGGTTGGCACCAGCAATGCCCGGTCTATGACCGCCGCAGGCTGGGAGCCGGGTTCCAACTCACCGGCCCGGCTATTGTCGAGGAGTACGGAAGCACGACGGTGGTGCCGCCGGACTGGTCCATGGCGGTGGACGCGCACGGCAATCTGCGTTTGTCGCGGGAGAGGTGACGATGGACGTCGATCTCATCACCCTCGAGGTGATCCAGGAGTACTTCGTATCCACGGTACGCGAGATGCGCATCACGATGATACGCACGGCGCACTCTTCGATCATCTACGAGGGTCACGATTTCTCCTGTGCGATCCTGAACGCGCGCGGCGAGCTGGTGGCCCAATCCGAGGACAGCCCGGCCCACATCATCCCGCTTCCCTGGCAGGTGCGCGAGGCCATCGAGCACTATGGCGGCGACATATATCCGGGTGACGTGATCCTGGTCAACGACCCCTATTCCTCCGGCACCCATATGAACGACGTGGCCATGATCGCACCCTACTTTTACGACTGCCAGCTGTTCGCGTTCTCCGTCGTGCGGGCGCACTGGGGCGACGTCGGCGGCATGACGCCGGGCAGCATCTCCGGTGAGGCGACTGAGATATTCCAGGAAGGGCTGCGCATCCCGTTCGTCAAGGTGCACGACCGGGGCCAGCCGAACCGAGCTCTCCTCGACATCATCTTCAGCAACGTCCGTGTCCCCGAAGAGCGCGAGGGCGACTTCCACGCCATGCTCGCCTGTTGCCACACGGCGCAGCAGCGGTTGTCCGAACTGGTCGGGCGATTCGGTTCCGGCGGCATCGCATCCGCCATGGCCATGCTCCTCGACCGCGCCGAAGCCCGCATGCGCGACGCCATCGCTGACGTCGGTGACGGCACTTACGCGTATGAGGATTACCTTGACGCCGACCGCGACGGCCGTCCGGTGCTGTTGCGGGTCTCGATCGTCAAGGACGCGAGCGGTCTGCGGGCCGACTTTGCCGGCTCGGCCCCCCAGGTGAAGGGTCCCGTCAACTGCAGCCTGGCGGTCACCGCCATGGGCACGTTCGTCGCCCTGAAGGCGCTCTTCGATCCCCACGGGCGGATCAACCACGGCGCCTTCCGGCCGATCACCGTCGACGCCCCCAAGGGCACCATCGTCAATGCCGAGTACCCGGCCGCCGCCGGCGGCTTCACCGAGATGCGGCGGCGCGTCGAATCCGTGGTCATGGGGGCGTTTTCGGTCGCCGCCCCCAAGTACGTCGCCGGCGACATCAAGGGGGCGTCCAACCATACCTACATTGGCAGCGTCCATCCCGAGCGCAAACGCATGACCATCTTCTACGAGTACCCGGCGGGCGGCACCGGCGGCTTTCTCGAGGCCGACGGCAGCGACGCCATGCGCGCCTACGACGAGGGCGATTTCAGTTCGATCCAACCGGCCGAGGCGGTGGAGATGGAGCATGCGCTTCTCGTCGAGCGTTGCGAGCTACGCGTCGACTCGTGCGGCGATGGCCGCCGCCGCGGCGGCCTCGGCCTGCGGCGCGAGGTTCGGCTGCTGGCTGACGAGGGCAGCTTCTCGGAGTTGTCGGATCGCAATGTTATTCCCTCGTACGGAGTGTGCGACGGCTTCGCTGCCAGCCCCAACCGGTTCACCGTCCGCCGGGGTGGCGAGGAGATTCTGCCGTCCGGCGTTCCCGGCAAGGTCTCGGGGTTTGCGCTCGTTAAGGATGACGTGGTGGTGATGGAGACAGCCGGCGGCGGCGGCTATGGCCTGTCGACGGAGCGCGAGGTCGATCGCGTGCTGCACGACGTCACGGAGGGCTATATCACGGTCGCCCGTGCGCGCCAGCGTTACGGGGTGGTCATCGAGGACGGCGCCGCCGACCCGGCGGCGACGGCCGCGTGCCGCTGCCGGCTCAAGGCGGCGGCGGTCAGGATGCGCGTGCGGGCTGTCGACGAGGACGAGAACGACCGGGGGCGCCGGGTGCTGGCGCTCGCCGCGGCGGACATCAACGTCCTCCGCGTCGGGGATGGGATGCTTGTCGAGCTGGTCAACCCGCTGGGTGCGCCCCTGCGGGCCTGGGTGCGGCTGTCGTCGGAAACCGCACGGGGGACCGCGCCCCTCGGGCCAGTCGGCCGGCGGATATTGGGGCTTGCCGACGGCGACGAGATCGAGGTGCGGAAACTGGGGAGTTAGGGCCGAATGGTGGAGAGAGAGCCCCGCCCAAATGGAGAAACCGCATTGCGGGTTTTCGTCAACGGTCGTCCAGTGGAGGCGCGGCCAGGCGACACAGTCGCCGGCGTTCTGATCCGCGGCGGCTGGCGCGTCTTCAGGCGCACCACCTCGGGAGCGCCGAGGGGACTCTATTGCGCCATCGGCATCTGTCAGGAGTGTCTGGTGGTCATCGACGGCGCGTCGGGGCGGCGCGCCTGCATGACGCTGGTCGCACCTGGGCAGCGCATCGAGGTGCCGGATGCCTGATGTCGTCGTCGTCGGCGCCGGCCCCGGCGGCATGGCCGCCGCTCTGAGCGCCGCTGCGGCCGGGCTCGAGGTGGTCCTTGTCGATGAGAACCCCGCGCCCGGCGGTCAGATATTCCGGCGCCCGGCCAACGGGCGGGCCCATCGGGCGCCGTTACCGGCCTACGCATCGGCGCTATCGCCCCTGCGTGACGGCGGCGCCGTTTCCGGGGTGACCTCGCGGTTGGGCGCCACGGTCTGGGCCATCGACGAGGGGAATCGCGTGCACCTGGCAAGCGCCGACGGGACCGAAATGATCGCCGCCGCCGCCGTCGTTCTCGCCGGCGGCACCTATGAGTGGTCTCCCCCCGTACCCGGGTGGACGCTTCCCGGCGTCATGACGGCCGGCGGAGCCCAGGCGCTTCTCAAGGGACACGGCGTGGTTCCGGGCCGGCGGGTGCTGATCGCCGGCACCGGGCCTCTGATCCTGCGGGTCGCGGCGGAGCTTGCGGAGGCCGGAGTCGAAGTGGTCGCCGTCCTCGATGTCATGGCTGCGGGCGAGCGCTGGCTCGCGAGCCTGGGCTTGCTGGCATGCCCAGAGGTGGCGGGCGAGGGCCTGGCGCTGCTGTGGCGGCTCAGGCGGGCCGGTGTCCCGCTCTTTTCCGGCTGGCTGCCGAGGCGGATTTCGGGGAGGCAGGCGGTAGAGGCGGTCGAGGCGGCTCCTTGGGACGGCCGGTTCCGCGGCCCCGCCCGCCGTTGGCAGGTGGACACCGTCTGCCTGAGCTACGGCCTCGTCCCGTCCGTCGAGCTGGCGGCCCTCCGCGGCTGCGCCCTCGACCACGACGGGTGTCTCGGCGGCTGGGTGCCGCGCCGCGATCCCGACATGCAGACCACTGTTCCCGGCGTCTACGCCGTCGGCGACGGCGCCGGCGTGCTCGGCGCCCGGGTAGCGGTGGCCCAGGGACGCATCGCCGGCGCCGCCATCGCCGAGCGTCTCGGCGGGCTGCCGGAAAGCGAGGCGGCGAGGATCGTCGCCGCTGCCCGGCGAACGATCCGGCGGCTGCGGCCGCTTGGCCACTATCTCGGCCGGGCCTACCGGCCGCGCCTCGAACTGGTGGACCCGATTGAAAGCGATGTTATGGTGTGCCGTTGCGAAGAGATATCGGCGGCGACCATAACCGCCGAGATCGAGGCCGGCGCGCACAGCCTGCATGAGATCAAGACCGCCTGCCGCGCAGGCATGGGGCCGTGCCAGGGGCGCCTGTGCATGCCGACGATCGCCCGCATGGTGGCGCGTGCGACCGGCCGCGCCTTGGCCGATGTGGGGTTCTCCCGTCCCCGCCCGCCGGTAAAGCCCCTGGACCTCGACCAGTTGGCTCCGGTCCACTCGGCGGCTGGCGGGACCGGCGCCGGAGCGGACCACGACGAGACCAATCCCTCGGCGACGAGGGAACCACAACCGGGCAGCGGAAAATGAGCGATATCCTCGTTGCGGAACAGCTAAGCGGAATTTCGGTCGTCACCTTGAACCGGTCAGCCAAGCGCAACGCCGTGAGCCTCGCCATGTGGCGCGAGCTTGGCTCGATTTTCGAGGACCTTGGCGGCCGCCGCGACGTGCGGGCCGTCATTCTGACCGGCGCCGGCGGCCATTTCTCGGCCGGGGCCGACATCAGCGAGTTCTCGACTGTGCGCAAGAACGCCGAAACCGGCGCGACCTACGAGAACGAAGTCGAACGCTGCTACAGGGCGCTGGCCGAAATCCCGAAACCGACGGTGGCCGCCGTCCGCGGATATTGCGTCGGTGGCGGCTGCGCGCTTGCTCTCGGCTGCGACTTTCGGGTGGCCGACGCGACGGCCAGGTTCGGGATTCCCGCCGCCAAGCTCGGCATCGTCTATTCGGTCTGGGAATGCCAGTCCCTGATGAGCGTCGTCGGTTACGTCAACGCCAAGCGGATGCTGTTCACCGGCGATATCATCTCGCTCGAGGAGGCGGCGGGCATGGGGCTGGTCAACGATGTCATCGACGGGAACATCGTCGACGGAGCCGTCGACTTCGCCGCCGGAATGGTGGCGAACGCGCCGCTCTCCATCGCTGGAATGAAGCTTATCCTGCGTTCCATCATGGCCGGGGAAATCGAGCCCAGCGCGGCGGCCATCGAGGACATGATCGCCCGCAGCATGGACAGCGATGACGCCGCCGAAGGCGCCCGCGCCTTCACCGAGAAAAGGGCGCCCCGCTTCACCGGCATCTGAGGCCGCGCAACGGCGGCGCCCCGGCTTCGGATAATCCGATGGCGGCGGGCTCAGATGATCTGATAGTGGGCGTCTTTCGGTATGCCGTCGGGGCCGTTGGTGTTGTTCATATCCTGCGGACACGCGGAGAAGGCGACGATGCAGTCCATCTCCGCGCGCAAGACCATGTAGTCGCCCGGCTTGGAGACCGGCGGCTTCTTCAGGAGTTCCTTTCCCTCGCCCCACGGCCGATTCATGAACATGTTGAACGGACAGGGGGTATGGGGCCGCGCGAGACCCAGTTCGGCCATCGCGGCGGCCAGATTGTCGGTGCAGTTGTCGTGGTAGCCTTTGTGGCCGAGCAGCCGATAGCGGTGGGTATCGCAGGCCGCGTTCAAGGTGTCGTGGATCCCCGGTGTCGTATCCTCGACGATGGTCAGGATCGGCCTCCGGCGGTTGGTCAGGAACGCCTCACCGACCTCGGGCATCACCTTGTCGATGGTGCTACGCGTGTGCTCCATGGACATGTATTCGCCGAGGTCGTCGGTGTTGAACGCCCAGGTATCGACGACTTGGGAGCCGTGGGTGTTGATCACCTTCACGAGCTGCCCGCTGGCGAGCCGGTGCGCCTTGCCCTTGCGGGCGGGAACCAGGATCAGGCCCTCGGCCGGCTTCGACTTGCCGGGCATCAGCCGTACCCCAGATTTCGACACGCGGCGTCGAGTGCCCGCACCGTGTCCTCAAGGTCCTGCTGGGTGTGGACGGTGGATACGAAGCGGCGGGTGTTGGGCAGCACATAGAGGCCCTGTCTGATCAATTCCAGGTCGAGCTCCTTGGAGCGTTTCATGTCCGAGTTGATGATATCGGCGTAGTTGCGCGGCGGCTTGTTCAGGAACAATATCTGCCAGAACGAGGCCGCGCCCACGGCGAGGGCGGGAACATTCAAGCGGTTGAGGACCTTCTGGCAGGCCTTGCGGAGGTCGTCGCCGGTCTTGGCCAGGGCCTCGTAAACACCCGGCTGGCGCAGCTCGGCGAGGGTCGCGAGGCCGGCGACACAGGCCATCGGGCTGCCGTGCAATGTTCCGTTGACCATCGCGTAGTCGTTCTCTCCCTTCCTGTAGGGGCTGGCGAGATCGATGAACTCGGCGCGCCCGGCCACCGCCCCGAGGGCGCCGCCGCCGCCGACGATCTTGCCAAAACTTGCCAAGTCCGGCGTCACCCCGAAGTGCCCCTGCCCGCCGCCATAGTCGAGACGGAATCCGGTCACCACCTCGTCGAACAGCAGTAGCACCGCGTTGTCGTCGCAAATCCGACGTAGCCCGGAGAGGAAGCCAGGCTCGGAAACGATGATGCGCTGTAGCGGCTCGACGATGATTCCGGCGAGGTCGTCGCGGTTCTCCTCGACGATACGGCGGGCGGCTTCCAGATCGTTGTAGGGGGCCACCAGGACGGTCGGCGAAAGCACCGAGGGGATGCCGGAACTGTCGATCTGGCCCGCCGGATAGTTGGAGACCGCCGTCGGGTAGACGCTGAAATTCGAGTAGTCGTGGTTGCCGTGGTAGCCGCCCTCGAACTTCAGGATCTTGTCGTGGCCGGTAAAGGCGCGGGCCATGCGCATCGCGTAGAACGTCGCCTCGGACCCCGTCGTCGTGAAGATCACCTTCTCGGCGCAGGGTACGGTGCCGGCGATCTCGTCCGCCAACCGGATGGCAGGCTCGTTGAGCATGGCGAAATAGTGGATGCCGTTGGGGAGCTGGGCCGCAATTGCCTTCATTACCTCGGGATGGGCGTTCCCCAGGATGAGGGCCCCGGCGCCGCAGACATAGTCGATGTATGTACGGCCCCGGACGTCCTCGATACGCGAACCTTCGGCTTTGCGGATGATGAAGCGGACGTCCTCGGGCAGGGCGTTCGCGCCGAGCCCCGCCCCGGGAAGGCACCGGGTCGCAATGTCGAAATACCCGTCGTGGTCGGGGGCCGGACCCTCGGCGGTGGTGTGGACCGCCCGGGTTTCGGACGGGATGACCTGTGTTGATTCGCTCATGATAAGCCTTCGGTTGCCAATTGTTATCAAGGATCAGCCGACCAGCGCAGCATTAAAGGCCTTAACCGTAGCCCAATAACAGTGTACATTATCCAGTCGACAGTCATAAGAATTATACAGTCGACAGTCATAAGAATTCAACGTACGATTAGCCCAGAATATGAACCTCCCCTGGGCCTCGTGTTGGATCATGAGCTGTTGTCTTTTCGGGAGAATCGAGTGAACGCTCGGGATAACCCAATGAACGACGGCACCGCCGCCGCACCGCCGCCCTCCGCGCCCAAGCCGGCTTCCTCGTATCGCGAGCGCGGCCGCCGCCTGGAGCGCCGGGTTAAGCCTTACGAGCCTGGAATTTCGCGGTCGGAGGCGGCGGCGCGCGCCGGCGTCAGTATGGCCGAGATCGGCAAGATGTCGTCCAACGAGAACCCCCTCGGCTCGCCGCCAAAGGTGGCGGAGGTGATCGCGCGATTCGCCGACGTGCTGCACGAATATCCAAGCCCCTCGGCTTTGGAGTTGCGCGTCGCCATCGGCGCCTATTTGAATGTCGACCCGGAGCAGGTGGTGTTGGGAACCGGCTCGTCGGCGCTTTTTCACTTCATTATGGTGACCTTCAGCGAGCCCGGCGGAGAGGTCATCGCCCTCGATCCGAGTTTTCCTTTGTACTTTGAGACGGCGCGCGTGCACGGATGCGAGCCGATCCCGGTGGTGCTGCGGCCGGACGACTTCGGGTTCGAGATCGAGCGCATGGCCGAGGCGATCACGCCGCGCACCCAGATCATCTTTCTGACCCGTCCGAACAACCCGACCGCCAACCTCATCCCCCTTGAAGAGGTGGAGGAGGTCGCGCGCCTGGCCGATGTGGCTGGCGCCCTGGTCATCGTTGACGAGGCCTACCTTGAATACGCCGACGACTACCAGGAGATGACGGCTGCGAAGTTCATCCGCGGCCACCAACCGCGCGCCCCCAACCTCATGGTGACCCGTACCTTCGGCAAGGCTTTCGGGCTCGGCAACCTCCGCGTCGGCTACGCCATCGGTACCCGCGAGACGGCCAATCAGTTGCGCCTGGCCAACGACAAGTGGTCGACCGGCGATGTCAATCGCGCGGCGGCGATCACGACTCTTGCCGATAAGGAGCATCTTGAGGAGACACGCCGTGTCGCACGCGAGGGGCGGGAGATGCTGGCCGAGGCGTTCCGCGAAATGGGATTCGACGTGGTCCCGGCCTCGCAGTCCGTGAACATTATGGTGAATGTCACCCGATTACGCGGCCCGCAGGCGAAGAGGCGCAACATCGGCTGGTCGCCGCAGGAGTTTGCGGACGCCGTGTTCGACAAGGGACATATCATGATCCGGGGAGATTTCTCGCCGACCCATATCCGCGTCAGCATCGCCCGGCCCGAGGTAAACGAGCGCCTTGTCCGCACCGTGCGGACGATCGTAGCGGAACGCCTGGCATGAGGATCTCGGGCCGCGCCCTCATCGTCGGCGGGGACGACATCAACACGGATATCATCTATCCCGGCCGCTACCTGACGGTCACCGACCCGGAGGAGCAGGCGAAGCACATATTCGAGGGCCTCGGCGACGAAATGCCGGCCCGCATTCGCGCCTACCCGATCGTGGTTGCCGGCTGGAACCTGGGGCCCGGCAGTTCGCGCGAGCAGGCGGCGACGGGGATGCTGGCGGCCGGCGTGCAACTGGTAATCGCCAAGTCCTTCTCTCGAATTTTCTTCCGCAACGCCATAAATACCGGCTTGGCGCTGATCGAATCGCCGGAACTGGCGGACCTCATCCATGACGATGACGAGGTTACGGTCGATCTGGCCAACGGCGAGGCCGAGGTCAAGGGACATCGAGCCCGTTTCGAGCCGCTGCCGGCGCACCTGCGGGACATACTGAATCACGGTGGCCTTTGGGGGTATTTCGAGGCGCGTCGGGCAGCCGGCTAAGAAAGGGCGGCGCGGTCCGGGCGCCGGGCCGCACCGCGAGGAGATTGTGGTGGGAAAAACCCTGAGCGAGAAAATCATGTCGCGGGCGGCGGGAACCGACGCAGGGCAGGGTCAGTTCGTCGAGTTCCATCCAGACTGGACGTTTGCCCTGGACGACGGTATCGGCGCCTGCGTCGAGCATCTGGAGGCGCACGGCATCGAAACCGTCAGGCATCCCGAACGCATCGCGCTTTTCCTCGACCACTTCGCGCCCGCCAATGTGGCCCACCATGCGACCCTGCATCAGCGGGGGCGCGAGTTCGCCCGCCGCCACCGCATCCACGGCGTCTATGACGTTGGCGAGGGAATCTCGCACCAGGTTGTCGTCGAGAAGGGTCTCGTGCGGCCCGGGCAAGTCGCCGTGAACATGGATTCACACACCATGACGGTGGGCGCGGTGGGATGTCTCGGCATGGGTCTCGGCCTCAGCGAGATATCCTTCCTGTGGGCGACCGGCGGGCTGTGGTTCCGGGTGCCGAAGACCGTGCGGGTCGTCCTCACCGGGCGCCTGACTCCTCCCGTGTGCGCCAAGGACGTCATGCTGGCGCTGCTCGGCGACCTCGGCGCCCGCTGGGCCACCTACATGGCCATCGAGTACCACGGCGAGGCCCTCGCCGGGCTTGGCATTGCCGACCGCATGACCCTCTGCAACATGGGGATCGAGCTCGGCGCAAAGACGGCCATAGTCCCCATCGACGAGGTGACACGGAGGCATTTCGAGGACCTCGGCATCGCCCTCGACGAGGATATGTCTGTTCCCGACCCGGACGCCCGGTACGAGAATACGCACACGGTCCGCCTGGACGGCCTGGAGCCCATGGTTGCATGCCCGCACACGGTCGATAACGTTCGGCCCGTCAGAGCCGTCGCCGGGACTGCCATCCAGCAGGCCTTCCTCGGCACCTGTACCAACGGCCGCTTTGAGGACCTCGCCGTCGCGGCCGCCATTTTGAAGGGCCGCAGGGTTGCCGACGGGACCCGCATGATCGTCACACCGGCCTCGCGGGCAGTATATCTCCGTGCCATCAGGGAAGGCGTCATCGAAACCTTGATCGAGGCCGGCTGCACGATTACGACACCCGGCTGCGGGGCCTGCGCGGGCCTGCACCAGGGGGTGCTGGGCGACGGCGAGTCGTGCATCGCGTCGTCGAGCCGCAATTTCCTTGGCCGCATGGGCAACCGCAACGCCTCCGTTTACCTCGGAAGCCCGGCGACCGTCGCCGCCAGTGCCCTCGCGGGTCACGTCGAGGACCCGCGCAACATAACCTAGTGGATAGAATTCAACAGATGATATCTACTAGCAGGCTGCTGAAAGACTCCATAATTCGGCCCATTGTTGTCATGCCCGCGTAGGCGGGCATCCAGATGCGGCAATAATTATCGCTGTTTTCAGGCGTTTTCTGGATTCCCGCCTTCGCGGGAATGACCAAGAATTTGTGGTATGGGGCGTCTTAAAACGTTTTTCAGCAACCTGTTATACCGCCAGTGCCCGTTTCAGCACGGCGCCGCAATGGTCCACCGCATCCCGGCAGGCGGCCGAGGTGCCGTGAAATTGCATGAATGCGTGCACGGCGCCTTCATAGTTGACCAAATTTGCCGGCACGCTGGCGGCTGACAAGGTTTCCACATAGGCCATGCCCTCGTCCCGCAGGGGATCATGGCCCGCGACGATAATTTCCGCCGGCGCCAGACCGCCGTGATCGGCCGCGATGGCGGGGGCAAAGTTGGGGTCCCCGGTCAAATCACGGCCGCCGTAATATTGCTCCATGAACCATTCCATATTCTCACGGGTCAGCAGGTAACCTTCGCCGAACGCCGTATGAGAGGCGCTATCCATGCGCGGCGCGACGGCTGGATATATCAGCAATTGCAGGTTTAAGTCCGGGCCGCCGTTGTCCCGGGCGTGCAGGGCACAGACGGCGGATAAATTGCCCCCCGCACTGTCGCCGCCAATGGCCAGGCGCCGGCTATCGCCACCCAATTCGGCCGCGTTCCGGGCGCACCATTGCATGGCAGCGACGCAGTCTTCACCGCTGGCGGGAAAGGGGTGTTCGGGCGCCAGTCGGTAATCCACCGAAACCACGATACAGTCCCCGCGATTGCACAGGCGCCGGCACAGCGGGTCGTGGGTGTCCAGATCGCCGATCACGAAGCCGCCGCCGTGGAGAAAGATAAAAACGCCCAGGCTCTCGCCCGGCGCCAACGCCCGTGGCCAATAGACGCGGAGGGGTATTTCGCCCGCCGGCCCTGGAATGGTGCGGCCCTCGGTGCGGTGGATTGCTTCCTCTTCAGGGTCAAGCAGTTGCACCATGGCCTGATATCCCGCCCGCGCTTCCGCGACGGGTATATCGCGGTAGGGCGGCCGGTTCGCCTCCTTGATCATATCGAGAACATTTTGCAGATCGCTATCCACCGCCATCATTTATGCTCCTATCCGCCCAGCAGACTGCCCCGGCTGATCATGAATTCCTCCATTCCCGCTTCCAGGGCGCTAAAGGAGTCTTCCCCATGCGCCAGGGACAGGGTGAACATGCCGCGGGCGGCGGGATAGATGCCCTGGGCCACAAGGTCCATGTGCAGCAGCGGGCGCAACTCGTTCCGCCCGGCCATGGCGTCATCGACGTTGCGGATTTCGCCGCGTTGGAAATGCACCGCCATCATGCTGCCACGCCCGGTAAATTGCATATGCGCGCCATGCCTCTCCGCCAGGGCATTCAACGCCTGACGCAGGGTATCGCCACGGGCATTGAAACTTTCCGCCAGATCCGGGGTGTAAATTTCGCTCAAACCGGCCAGGCCGGCATTCATGGTCAGGACGTTGTTATTGAAGGTGCCCGCATGGGGCCAGGCATCGTCGCGGCGCGGGTCGAAACGGTCGATGATATCAGCCCGGCCGCCGAAGGCGCCGAATGACATGCCGCCGCCAACATATTTCCCCAATGACGTCAGGTCCGGCATCACCCCCGTCAGGCCTTGCAGGCCGCCCGGTCCCAGGCGCGAGGTCATGACCTCGTCGAAGATCAATAAGGCGCCGGTCTTTTCGGTTTCTTCGCGCAACATGGACAGGAATTCCGGTGTGCCCTGGATGCAACCGCCACCGCCCAGCATGGGTTCGGCAATGACACAGGCCAAATCCGCACCCTGTTCACGGATCAGGGCGCGGCAGCCCTCCACATCGTTGTAGCTGCCCATGACATAAGGGAACGGTGCGTTCAGGGGCGAGCCGCCAGGCGCGAAGTAAAATACGCTGCCGTGATAGCCCCCCGACATCACCATCACGCCGGGCCGTTCGGTCCAGGCCCGGGCGGCGGACACGGCCATCAGGTTGGCTTCCGTGCCGGAATTGGTGAAGCGGACCCGTTCAATGGCGGGAAACCGCTCGACGATGGCGGCGGCCAGACCGGCTTCGGCCTGGTTCTGCCCGCCCATGACGATACCGTTATCCAAGGCGCGGTCGATTGCCGCGCGGATGACGGCGTTGGAATGGCCATACAGCCCGGCGGTGTATTCGCCCAGAAAATCGATATATTTATGGCCGTCGAGATCCCATAGGTGACAGCCTTCGCCCTTGGCAATCGTCAGGGGAAAGGGCGGATAGAACAGTACGGTACGGGTATTGCCACCGGGAAGCACTTTTGCCGCTTGTTCCAATTGGGCCTTACTGTTTGGATTGGCGGCGGTGAAGCGCGCTTGCGCTTCCGCGATGGCCGAGGCGACGTCGGTGTTGGCGGTGGCGGTGTCGGGAGCGCTCATACCGGCGGCCGTCAGGCGAAAGTTTTGAAGGTGATCAAGGTAAAGGTATCCTTCACGCCGGGCAGGGTTTGAATGGTCTCGGTCACGAAATGCCCGATGTCGGCGCCATCGTCCAGATAACATTTCATCATCAGGTCGTATTGACCCGAAATGGAATGTACCTCGGAAATCAGGTCGGTGCCCTCCACCGCGGCCGAGGCAACCTTATAGGTTTCGCCCAACTCGCACTTGGCCATCACGAAAATGGTTTGCATGGCCCCCTCTCCCTATTTATCGGTCCCTTTTTTGCGCGTGGCGCCACGTGCCAGAAAGGCCGGCATGTGATCACCCAGACCGACGACGTGCCGGTCGCCGCCGTCACGTTTGCCGTCACGATTGCCGTCCTTGCCGCCTTCGTCCCGTTTGCGCCCGCCACGGCCGCCGCCGGCACCTCTTTTGCCACCTCTGCCGCTGGCCGTTCCGGTCTCGGCCGATCTGTCCTTGGTTTCCTTTTTATCCCCCCGGCCCCGGCCGCCGTGTCCACGGCTGCGCTGGCGGCCCTCGCGTCGGGGTTTATCCTGCTCTTGCGGTTCGGCAGTCTTAATGACTTCCGACGGTGCTTCGGCCACCGCTTCCGGTGCGGCGTCGGGCGCCGCTATGGGCGCAGTTTCGGCGCTTGCGGCGCCTTCTTCAACCGCCGGCGCCTCCGCTTGGCCGCCGCCGCCATTATCGTGGCCAGGGCCTCCCGCCGCTTGCCCATCGGGATCGAAGCGGGGAATGGGTTTGCCGATCAGCCTTTCCACCGCCGCGAGGAATTTTCTATCCTCCGGGGTGGCCAGGGTCAGGGCACGTCCCGGCATGCCGGCCCGGCCGGTACGCCCGATGCGATGCACATAGTCCTCGGCGTGGATTGGCACGTCATAAAGGAAAACATGGCTTAACCCCACGATATCCAAACCGCGGGCGGCCACGTCGCTGCAAACCAGGATCTTTACCTCGTTATTGCGGAATTTTTCCAGGGTCTGCATGCGGTAACTCTGCTGCATGTCGCCATGCAGGGCCAGGGCGTCAAAGCCCTTGCGTTTCAATTCCTTGCTGACCGTATCCACGTCCCGCTTGCGATTGCAGAAGATCAGGGCGTTTTTTACCGGTTGCGAACGCAATAAAGATTGCAGAACCCGGTCCTTGTCCCTGGGTTGGACCATGGTCAGGGTCTGATCCACCATCTCGGCCGGCGAGGCGGGCGGCGCGACGGCAATTTCCGTCGGGTCTTTTAGGAACGCGTCCGCCAGGCGGCGGATTTCAGGCGGCATGGTGGCAGAAAAAAACAGGGTTTGCCGCTTCGGATTGCACAGTTGCACGATGCGCTCTACATCCGGGATGAAGCCCATATCCAACATCCGGTCGGCCTCATCGATAACCAGCACATCGACCCCGCGCAGCAACAGGCCGCCGCGTTCGAAGTGATCCAATAAACGCCCCGGCGTGGCGATCAACACATCGGCGCCCCGGTCGATGATCTTGCTTTGATCGACAAAGGATACGCCGCCAATCAACAGGGCCATGTTCAGCTTGTGATATTTGCCATAGACCTCGAAATTTTCCGCCACCTGGGCGGCCAGTTCCCGGGTCGGCTCCAGGATCAGCGAGCGCGGCATGCGCGCCCTGGCCCGGCCCTGGGACAGGATATCGATCATCGGCAGGGTAAAGCCGGCGGTCTTCCCGGTACCTGTCTGGGCGCAGCCAAGGATATCGCGGCCTTGCAGGACATAGGGGATGGCGCGGCGTTGAATGGGCGTCGGTTCGCTGTAACCAGCATCATCGACGGCTTTAAGAATTGAAATACTAAGACCAAGCTCTTCGAAGGGCATGAAAATCCGTTACTGCTATAAGTTACTGCGATAAATTTCTGCGGTTTTTCGGGGCAAATTGCGCTCAAGGCGGAACGGCCGGAAGCCTACATAATTATGGCAATTCCGCGATTGCTGCAAAGCGACATAATCGCTTGCCGCCGCCCTGTCAACGGTGCAGTGGGATTAGCAAGAGGAAACCTCGCGCTGGCGATGCCGGCGTGGTAAATCTGCATCGATTGCATGGGATGGGCGTTCGGCGATGTTGTTGCCCCCAGCGCACTACCGATTGCCGATAATGGATATGCAGGGGCGACCCTTGCCGGCCCTGCAAGAAACACCTAGCACATTCGAACTATACCAGGTCATTTGACCGGAAACGCTCTAGCGCGCGGGGCGTTCATTCAACCAATCCTTGCCAACGGGCATCCATAAATGGGATCCCTTTACACATATACCAGGGCTGGACATTGCCCGCACATCAACCTTCCATCATGCCGGCCACGGTATAGCCGCCGTCAGCGCCATAGACGTGCCCGGTGACAAAGCTGCTTTCCTCGGCCGCCAAAAAGGCGGCGACCGCCGCCACTTCCTCCGGCCGGCCAAAGCGCGCCATGGGCATGCGCGCCATGACGCTGGGCGGCGGCACATCGCCCTGCACCGCCCTGGTTTTGGTCGGGCCCGGCGCCACGGCGTTGACCCGAATGTCATGTTCGGCCAGTTCAATGGCCATTGCCTGGGTAAGATTGATCAAGCCGGCCTTGCTGGCGCCGTAGGCGGCCCGCCCCCGGCCCCCAAAGATGCCCGAATTGGAGGCGACAAAGACGATCCGGCCGCCGCCGCCCTGGGCCACCATCTGACGCGCGGCTTCCTGGCCGCAGATAAAGGCGCCGGACAGGTTGAGTGCAAGGACATGGTTCCAGAATTCGTCGGTCATTTCCAAAAACGGCGCCCGGTCCATGATACCCGCGTTGCTGACCGCAATATCCAGGCGGCCCCGCTCTGCCACCGCCTTTGCGACCATCGCCGCGATCGATTGCCGCTGGGTCACATCCACCTGGCATGCGGTGGCGGCAGCCCCGCTTTCGGTGATCTGGCGTACAGTATCCGCCGCCGTCTCCGCGTCAATATCCGCGACCAGAACATGGGCGCCTTCGGATGCCAGGCGTATGGCGATGGCACGCCCGATACCCGCCCCCGATCCCGTAACCAGGGCAGATTGCCCCCTCAGCCGTTCCGACATGACCGCCCTCCCCAATAATTATTCAAAGCCAGTCCTTGCCCTGGCGGGCGTAATCCTCGCCCCTGGTCACCGCCCGCATCAGATCCGCCGAGGCGGTGCCGGCGATATCCTCCGGCTCGACGCCATCGCGCAAGGCCTTCATGGTGTCGTGGATTGCCTGCACCGAGGCGGTGAAGGTATCGTGCCCACGTAACAGAAAGCGCGCGCCCTGGTCTGCCAGCCAGGCCGGATCGCGCATATCCTTTGCTCCCCCGCCCAGCAACAACGGTACGGAAATTTCACCGGCGATGGTCTCCAACGCCGCGCGCGAGGGCACGCCAACCAGAAAGATGGCGTCCACCCCCGCCGCAACATAGGCCCGGGACCGCGCGATGGCGTCCTCGACGGATGTCAGTTGCGCCGCGCTGGTGCGCCCGGCGATCACCAGATCGGGGTCGGAACGCCCGGCCACGGCGGCGCGCATCTTGCCCACGCCTTCCTCGATGGATAACAGAGACGCCTTGCCACCACTGCCGAACGGCTGCGGCAGATCGGTATCCTCGATCGCCAGGCCGGCCAGTCCCGCGTTCTCCAACTCCTCCACCGTGCGCTTGACATTGAGCGCATTGCCATAACCGTGATCCGCATCGGCGAACAGGGGCAGTTCCGATGCC
This sequence comes from Alphaproteobacteria bacterium, assembly GCA_047518225.1. Classification (GTDB taxonomy): domain Bacteria; phylum Pseudomonadota; class Alphaproteobacteria. The sequence continues at coordinate 20,657 of JAKZRK010000347.1, forward strand.
CGGCCGATCCGGTACGCCTGCTGGGCGAATTCCGTCAAGGTCAGCAGGATCAGATCAGGGGCCGCCAGCACCGCCAGGGACGCCAATGATCCGGCATACATACCCATTTCATAGCCGAGATGTTCGGCAATGGCGGCTGAAATCGGATCGTAGACGGAGGCCGGATAGACGCAATGCCGTGTCTGCAAAATTTCACGAAACCGTTGACGGCGGCTGCTCCAGCGTGACATCGATGTTTTCTCCCTGATAGCGTTCCGGATGGAACAATAATCGCTCTCCCGCCCCGGCGCGGCGCGGCGATGAATGCCGCGGCGAATATCCGAAATAGTCTAGCCGTCCCCGTTTTCGAAGGCGGCGAATTCGCTCATGAAAGGGGAGGCGATATCGGCATTGATTTTGCAATCCAGGAAGACCGGTCCCTGGGGATCCTTCAGCAAAGGGGCGGCCGCCGCCAGGTCGTCCAGGGTCCGTATGGTCGCCACCTCGAAACCGAAGGCTTGGGCGATCGGGGCGAAATCAACGTCGGGGAACAGCGATTTGGCCACGGGCCTTTGATGCATCCGCAGCAGATGCAGTTCGGCGCCATAGGCGCAATCGTTCATGATGATGACGACAATGGGCAGATCCTCCCGCGCCACGGTATCCAGCTCGCTCATGGTCATTACAAAACCGCCATCGCCCATGATCAGCACGGTGGTATTGTCCGGCCGCGCCTTGGCGACGCCAAGGGCGGCGCCAAAGCCGAGGCCGATGGAGGCGAACTCGTTGGTCATTTTGAAATGGCCGGGTCCGGGGGTCGATATGTAAGGCACCACGCCAAGAAAATTGCCCGCGTCATAGACAAGATTGCGGTCTGGGGGCAACAGCCGGTCCAATTCAATGCCCAGCGCGCGGGGGTCGACCGTGCGGGCGGTGTGGGCGGCTTGAAAATCCGTGCCGATATCAAAGGCCGCGATATCGGCGCGCGTCTCGGTGCTGTGACAGGGTTTCTCCGCCTCCGACCGCGCCGGCACGGCCTCCAACAACTGTTTGGCCACCTCTTTCGCATCGCCCACCACCGCCACGTCCGCCTGGGTCCATTGCCCGATGGCGGCCCGCGACCGGTCCACCTGGATTAGCGGTGCAACGGGCAAGGAGTTGCCAAAACTCATGGTCAGGAAATTCAGCCCGGCGCCAAATACCAGCACGCAGTCCGCCTGCTCCACATAGCGCCGGCCCATGGAATGCGAGAATGATCCGACGATGCCCAGATTGTAGGGATTGCCTTGGAACATATCCTTGCCCCGGGCCGAGGTAATCAACAACGCGCCGATCTTATCAGCCAGCTTTTCCAGAACCGGGCCCGCTTCCGCCCGATGGGCGCCCATGCCGGCGACAATCAGGGGGCGTTGGCTGTTGGCCAGCAGGCCAGCCACCGTATCGATGGTCTGGGGCCGGGCCGGAGCCGGCGCCAGGGGTACGGGCGGTACGATGCCTTGATCATCATTGCGCACCTCGATCTCCGAAAGCTGTACATCGGTAGGCAGATGCAAGGTGGCCACGTTACCCCGCATTGCCACCGCGGCGGCATCGGCCAGGGCGCTCCGCGCCGCCGGCGGCGAGGTCGGGAAAAAACTCCGCAGCCCCGCGGCGGCGAAGACCGCGCGCGAATTAAAGCTCTTGTAGTCCGGCCCGATGGTATTTACCGCACCGCCACCCACCGGCGCCTCGCCGTAGATGATCAAAACCTTGGAGCCCGTGCGCGAGGCATAGACGGCGGCATGCAGACCGTTCGCCGCGGCCGGCCCACGGCCAATGATGGCGATGCCCAGGCGGCCGGTGGCGAATGAATAGCCCTCGGCCATGGCAATGGCGTTGTTCTCGTGCCGCGCACCGTGGAAGGCGATACCGATGGTGTCGATCTCGACCGCCAGCATGGCGGTATCGTCGCTCATCAGGCCAAAAACCGCATCGACGCCAAGGTCCTTGATGTCATGGGCCAGCGCCTCGTAAGTGGGAATTAGACGCCCCGCCCGGCTGCCGCTTTGAATGGCTGTTGTTTCGTTCATTTTTCCCTCCGCCTCATTCGTCCTGCATCGGCCCGCCAATTGGGCCCGCCCTGGTCCCGGCCCAGGTGAGGCCCAAACTATAGGCCGACAAACGGCAGACGCAAACCTTGGGCGATCCATGGGGCGTCCCTATGGGCGCTTCACATCGCCACTGCTTTAGGCTATAAATTGCCCCAATCGGCTGGCAATGCTAGGCGAACGGTTGTCTGCGCCTTGCTTCCCAGAATTCCCGACGGTTATTAGGACATGAGTTTTCGGCGGATATTCGCCGAAAATTGGCGGATTTTGAAGGAGAAGACCACTGGTACAGGTCAGTGTTCGCGACAATAATGTCGATCAGGCGCTTCGCGCTCTGAAGAAGAAGTTGCAGCGTGAGGGCGTCTTCCGCGAAATGAAAATGCGGAAATATTTCGAAAAGCCGTCAGAGCGCCGGGCCCGTGAAAAGGCCGAGGCCGTGCGCCGCGCGCGCAAACTGGCCCGCAAACGGGCGCAAAAGGAAGGTTTGCTTTAACGCAACGCCTATCCGCGGGCTGGTCCGTCCAGGCGCGAATTTTGCTTCGATTTTTGCATAATACAGGGCGGCTAGCCGTATGGCGGGCGGGGCAGGTTTGCCTGCCTATGCGAACCCGCCCCGGCGGCGCCGAAACCATTTGCTTCTGGCGCCGATCCTTTTACCTTTGACAAGCGAATATATCTGGCGAAAATTCTGACGAATAGTTCTGGCGACGGTTCGGCACGGTGACAGCAACAAACAGCACGCTTTCACGCCTCGGCGCGCGGCGGGCCATGGCGGCTGCCTGGTCCCAAAGGCCCTATAGCGACGGTGTCATTGTCCCGTCATGACAATCGCCTTGCGGGATGTGGATACTGTGCCGGCCTTTCGCCGCTGGGCCATATTATTCAGCGTCACCCTGGCGACGATGCAATATGCCATGGCAATTCTGGTGGTCTCCGTGCTGTTGCCGCAGATGCAGGGGTCGCTATCGGCAACCCAGGACGAAATTGCCTGGGTGATGATTTTTAACATCCTGGCGACGGCGGTCATGACCCCCATGACCGGTTGGCTGGAGGCCCAATTCGGCCGGCGCCGGGTGATGCTGGTCAGCATGGCGGGGTTCTCCGTGGCGACCGTGGCCTGTGGCCTGTCACCCAACCTGGCAACATTGGTACTATTTCGCATTGCCCAGGGGACCTTTGGCGCACCCTTGATTCCGCTGGGCCAGGCGATCATTTTGGATATCTTCCCCAAGCGTCAGCACGGCCTGGCGACGGGGGTGTTCGGCATGGCGGTGGTGGTGGGACCGGTGATCGGGCCCATGCTGGGCGGGATCCTGGCCGAGTCTTATGGTTGGCCGGCCGCCTTCTATATGTTTATTCCGTTCGGCATTATCGCCTTTATCGGGATGTTCCTGTTGCTCACCGATAAAGGCGGGCGGCAGCGGTCCAATCTGGACTGGACCGGCTTCCTGACCCTGTCGGCGGCGGTCATCGGGCTGCAATTATTGCTGTCACGGGGGCAACGGCATGATTGGTTCGAAAGCCCGGAAATCATTATCGAGGCGGCACTGGCACTGATCGCCCTGCACCTATTCGTGGTGCACACCCTGACGGCGGAACGGCCTTTTCTGAACCCGCGGCTTTTTTTGGACCGCAATTTTGTCTTGGGCCTGGTGATCGTCGGGATTTATGGCATGCTGAATTTTACGCCCATGGTGTTGTTGCCGCCGATGTTGCAGGGCCTGCTTGGCTTTCCCGATTCTATCATCGGCGTGCTGCTGGGCTTGCGCGGGGCCGGCGCCATCGCCGGTTTTTTCATGGCCATTTTCATTTCTCGCATGGATCCCAGGATCGGAATGGCATTCGGGTTTCTGATCCAGGCGGTCTCGGGTCTGTATATGGCCGGCTTCGACGTCAACGTGACCATATTCGATGTGGGCATCAACAGCATATTGCAGGGTATGGCGGTGGGGATTATCTGGGTGCCGCTGACCATGGTCACTTTCGCCACCCTGGAATCCCGTTATCTGGCCGAGGGCTCGGCGGTTTATCATCTGCTGCGCAATTTGGGCAGTTCCATCTTCATCTCTCTATCGGTGACCCTGGTGATCGTTTCCACCGCGACCAATTACGCCGGCATGACCGAACTGATCTCGGACTACAACAAGGCTCTGACGTTACCGTGGTTGCTGGGAGCGTGGAATGCCGACACTACCGGGGGACTGGCTGCCTTGAGCGGCGAAATCGGCCGTCAGGCCGCCATGATCGGTTATATCAACGCCTTTAAAGCCTATGCCGTGGCCTCCGCCGCGGTTTTGCCCTTGATATTCCTGGTCCGGGTGCCTAAGAGGTAGGGAATAGTCCGAATGTGCTCTAAGTCACTGGGACTTATAGCTATATGAAGCCAGCACAATTAATGCTAATATTCCCTGGCAGGATGACCTGTAGTACCTCTGAGCCAGATAAGTGGAATATAATATGTCCGTCGAAAGAGCCGCGCCGCGGCGTCAATCCGAGCGCCGCCGGGAAGACCGGGGGCAACGCGATGATGGCGCGCCGGGCGGTATAGATCGGCGGGAACGTGCCCGCCGCGTCGGCAGCCGCCGCGCGGACGCCGACCGGCGCGGGCAATAAACGCGGGCCGGATTTGTTTCAGCGAAAGTTGAAATCGCTCTGGTCAAAGGCATTGACGGGACGCCCGGGTAGCTTGGCCGGTATCAGGCGCCCCGCCGGATTTATTTAAGCGACTTCGAACAGGCCCGCGGCGCCCATGCCGCCACCGATGCACATGGTGCAGACGACGAATTTGGCGCCTCGGCGCTTGCCCTCGATCAAGGCATGGCCAACCATGCGGGCGCCGCTCATGCCATAGGGATGGCCGATGGAGACCGCGCCGCCGTTAACATTCAGAATTTCGTCCGGAATGCCAAGGCGGTCCCGGCAATACAGCACCTGAACGGCAAAGGCTTCGTTCAATTCCCACAGACCGATGTCGTCCACGGTCAAGCCGTTGCGTTCCAGCAGTTTCGGCACCGCGAATACCGGGCCGATGCCCATTTCATCAGGCTCGCAACCGGCCACGGCCAGACCGCGGTATATGCCCAGGGGTTGAATGTTGCGTTGTTCGGCCAGCTTGGCGTCCATCACCACGGCGGCCGAGGCCCCGTCGGATAGTTGCGAGGCGTTGCCGGCGGTGATTGTGCCGCCGTCAATCACCGCCTTCAGGCCGGCCAGCCCTTCCAGATTGGTGGAGGGGCGGTTGCCTTCGTCCCGCTCCAACGTCACCTCCTCCTCCGTGACCTCGCCACTTTCCTTGTTGGCGACCTTTTTAATAGACGTCATGGCCACGATTTCATCATCGAATTTACCGGCCTGCTGCGCCGCCGCCGTGCGCATCTGGCTTTGCAGGCCATATGCGTCCATATCATCGCGGCTAACGGAATAGCGCTCCGCCACCACTTCCGCCGTGTTCAACATGGCGATGTAAATATCCTTGGCCTGGCTGGTAGCGGATTTATTGGCATAGACGTTCATCTTGTCGTTTTGCACCAACGAGATGGACTCGACGCCGCCGCCGATGCAAATCGGCATGCCATCATCGATCACCTGCTTGGCGGCGGTGGCGATCGCCATCATGCCGGACGAGCATTGCCGGTCCAGGGTCATGCCGGAAACGCCGACAGGCAAGCCTGCCGCCAGCAGGCTCTGCCGCGCGGTGTTGTTGCCCGTGGTGCCCTGCTGCATGGCGCAGCCCAGGATAACGTCATCCACTTCCGCCGGATCGATGCCGGCGCGGGAAACCGCATGTTTAATGGCGTGCCCGGCCAGCGCCGGGCCTTCGGTGTTGTTGAACGCGCCGCGATATGCCCTTCCAATAGGCGTGCGGGCGGTGGAAACAATGACTGCTTCTTTCATCGGGAGATCTCCTGGCTTTCCGAAATTTCTCGGCCTTGGTCGTTAAGGCAATATAGCCGCGCCACCCGGCCGGCGCCAGCCACCAAAAACCGCTTCGCCGTCTCGGGCGAAATCCTACCCGCCTCACCCTGCGGCGGCGGCTCGAATTATCGTCACGGCTTGCCTTTCAGAGTTACGCGCGTTCTTTATAAGCCAATATGGCGCGCGGGGGATCATCCAAAGCCTGTACCGGAAATTTTCGTATGAAGACAAGCGCACGTTTGATTTTGAACCCGTTGAGGGGAAAGGGCCTTGATCCGGCTTTAAAGCTGGCGGGCGGCGGCATATGCCTCAATCCGAGCGCCGCGCGTGAACTTTTCAAGCTTTGCCCGGCAGCCCATGAAACGCCAATGCTGCAAATACCGGCGCTGGCGGCACAACTAGGCGTGCGAAATATCTATCTGAAGGATGAACGGGGACGCTTGGGCCTCGGCAGCTTCAAGGCCCTTGGCGCGGCATATGCCATAGCCAAAGTGGCCTCGCAAAAAGTCGCGGATGGACTTGTGCCGCGTTATGACAAGGCTCTCGCCGGGCATACCTATGTCTGCGCCAGCGCGGGAAATCACGGACTTTCCATGGCCGCCGGCGCGCGTCTGTTTGGTGCCCGCGCCGTCGTTTTTCTGTCGCGGGCCGTTTCGGACGGTTTCGCCCAACGGCTGCGCGAAAAAGGCGCCGAAGTCATACGGCGCGGCCGGCATTATGAAGCGAGCATGGAAGCCGCCGTCCAGGCCGCGGAACGGGAGGGCTGGCAGCTTCTTTCCGATAGTTCCTGGATTGGCTACACTGAACCGGCACGTGACGTGATGGAGGGTTATCTCATTATGGGCGCCGAAGCGGCGGATCAAATTGTTCAACCTCCCAGCCATATCTTTCTCCAGGCCGGGGTCGGCGGATTGGCGGCGGCCTGCACGGCGGCGGCCCGTACTTATTGGGGTAAATCCCCCAAAATTTGTGTAGTTGAACCTGAATATGCCCCGGCCTTAATGGACAGTATCCTGGCGGAAAAGGCCGTGGTTTCCAAAGGCCCGATTTCAAACATGGGGCGTTTGGATTGCAAGGAGCCTTCACACCTTGCCTTGAAATTTCTCGCGGCCGAGGCTGATGCCTTCGTGACGGTCAGCGATGGCGAAGCGACGGATGCCGTCGAAATCCTGGCGCGGCATGGTGTCGCCACGTCGCCGTCGGGCGCCGCCGGTTTGGCCGGCCTCGTGCGCGCGACGGGCGCGGCGGCCGGCCTTGGTATTGATGCCCGTGCGCGCGTGCTGGTCTATATATCGGAGGGTCCGGAGAATGTTTGAGCCGGACTTTCCCGTGGCCGAGTACGAGGCGCGGCTGACGCGGGTCCAGGCGGCAATGGGGGCCGATCGCCTGGAAGCGCTGTTGTTCACGAGCGAAGCAGAGATGCGTTACTTTACGGGCTTTCGAACGCTTTTTTGGCAAAGCCCAACCCGACCATGGTTTCTGGTCATTCCCCGAAGGGGCAAGCCGATCGCCATCATCCCGGAAATCGGCGCCGAATTAATGCGCGCTACCTGGCTCGACGACATTCGCACCTGGCGTTCGCCACACGCAACGGATGATGGCGTTTCGCTCCTGATCGCGGCCCTTCAGGGTGCCGGCAGAATTGGCATTACCATGGGGCGCGAAAGCAGTTTGCGGATGCCGCTCGTGGACTACGAGCGGATGCGCGAGGGTTTGCGCGCCGCGGTGTTGGTCGATGCAAGCCCGCTTATGCGATCACTGCGGATGGTCAAATCGCCGGCTGAAATTCAAAAAATCGCGGCAATTTGCGACATCGCGGCTTCGAGCTTCGCGCATGCCGCCGATTTGTTTTACCAAGGCCAGCCTTTGAACGAGGCGTTTCGATCCTTCAAGATCGATCTTCTTAAACGGGGGGCCGAGGATGTGCCCTATCTGGTCGGCGGCGCGGGCCAAAGCGGATATGGCGACGTGATTTCGCCCCCCAGCAGTGAACCATTGCAAGCAGGCGATGTCTTCATGCTGGACACTGGGGCAACGCTGGCGGGTTATTTTTGCGACTTTGACCGGAATTTCGCGTTTGGCCATGCCAGCGACCAGGCCAAATCTGCATACGGCACGTTGTATCGCGCGACCGAGGCGGCCTTACAGGCGGCGCGCCCTGGTATCCTCTGCCGCGATCTCTATGCCGCGATGCTCGAGGTGATTGACCAGGACGGCGGCGACGTTGGACGGTTTGGACACGGCCTCGGCCTGCAGTTGACCGAACCACCCTCTCTCATATCATTCGATGATACGGTTTTGCAGACCGGGATGGTGATCACATTGGAACCGAGCATGGTGGTGTGCGATGGGAAAATCATGGTCCATGAAGAAAATATCGTGATCCGCAACGGGCCGCCCGAACTGCTCACCCGCCGCGCCGCGCCGGAATTGCCAATTCTCTAGGACAACTAATTTGAAACTTCCATTTACACTGGACAAAGGTATCGCGGCCGAAGCCGCCTTCGGCGTGATTGTTCTGCAAAGCGACGAAACCCTGGAAGCTGAATTTCGCAACCTGTTCAATCGTCCCGGATTGGCTCTTTACCATGCGCGTATTCCCAGCGCGGCGGCGGTGACACCAGGCACTTTGAAGCAGATGGAAAAAGAGCTACCCCGCGCGGCGTCGCTTTTGCCGGCCGCGGGCCCGTTGGACGTCGTTGCATACGCCTGCACCTCGGGCGCGACCATTATCGGAACCGCCAAAGTTTCCGCCGCCGTTCGAACGCAGCATCCCGACGCCGCGATAACCGACCCCGTAACCGCCGTGATGGCCGCCTGCACCCTTTTAGGCGTTAAGAATATCGGTTTCGTGACGCCCTATGTCGCGGAAGTCTCGAAAGCCATGCGTGAGCTGCTGGAACAAAACGCTCTCGCCATATGCGAATTCGGTTCGTTCGAACATAGCGAGGAAGCGGTCGTTGCCCGTATTTCATCCCAGTCCGTCTGTGATGCGATCTGCGCCGTTGGCCGTGCCGACGGGGTCGACGCCGTTTTCGCATCCTGTACGAATTTAAGAACTTTCGACATCATCGACAAAGCCGAGGCCCTGATCGGAAAGCCTGTCATTTCCAGCAATCAAGCGCTTGCGTGGCATATGTTCAAGCTTGCCGGACTTCCAAAATTGCCAGACGGGCCAGGCAGATTGTTTCGCTCGTAATATACTCCGCGGCACGAACCATGGGCCACGTCGGTTGATGATCGCTATCAGCGCGGCTTGCCGTGACGCAATGCCGCGATAACCTCGGCACTGCTTTGGACCCAGCCGAATTTCATGGCGAAATTACGCAAGGTGGCCGCGTGCAGCTCCGGATCGAAGGAAGAGACGGCGTCCGCCACGACGGTGGTGGGAAAGCGGTGGTGAAATGCCTGACGCGCGGTTTCCTCGACGCATATCTGCGTAACCGTGCCGGTAACCACCAGGGAACCGACCCCCATGCCGCGCAGGGAGTCATTCAGAATGGTGCCGTGAAAGGCGCCATAGCCGTATTTCTCGATACTTAGAGCGCTTCCGGGCTATTCTGAACCATTTGACCGCTCACCAAGGCCCCGTGGGTAGGCGCGGTTCGCAGGTCGATG
>JAKZRK010000348.1:0-8188 GCA_047518225.1 Alphaproteobacteria bacterium
CTTTTGCAGGCTGGAAAATCGATCTTCAATTGGTTACAATCCGTCACCGCTGTTCTCCGCGCTAAATTCCGCTTAAGCAACTGAATTATAACGCATTAATGGAGATCAGCGGTACCTTTTCGTGACGTATTCGGGCTAGCAGTCTGTCGGGTTATTCTGGGTCATTTGACCGCTCACCAAGGCCCCGTGGGTAGGCGCGGTTCGCAGGTCGCTGTGGGACATCGTCCAAGAACCGTAACGCAGCCACGGGGCCTTGGTGAGCGGCCTTCGGTGGCGCCCCTAAGCCATTCGGATGCGTTGCGCCGCTTGCCCGATATACCATATCGCGCTGCGCGACGCGCCTACCCGAATGGCTTATGGACGCCATCAAATGGGTCAGAATAGCCCGGAACCGATCTAGATATCGAAAGTGGTTTAGAATTTGTTGTAGGCCCCGTCGATGATGAAGGTGTCGCCGGAATGATAGGCCGAGGCGTCCGAGGCCAGATAGACGGCCACACCGCCAAAATCCTCCTTGATGCCCCAGCGGCGGGCCGGAATGCGCGGCTTCACCGCGGCGGCGAACTTGTCCCAGCCAAAGGCCGGTTCGGTCATCGGCGTTTCGATCCAGCCGGGCAATATGGAATTGGCGGTGATGCCATAACGCGCCAGACCGGCCGATAAAGAGATCATAATGGAGATCAGGGCGCCCTTGGTGGCGGCGTAATGGACGCTGCGGGGCGAGGCTTCTATGGCGGCGAGAGAGGCGGTGCCGACCAGGCGCCCGCCGCCCTCCCGCTCGGTCATATGACGGGCGGCGGCCTGCAAGGTGAAAAAGGCGCCGTCCAGATTGACGTCCATGACCCGGCGCCATTCCTCAACCTCCATTTCCATGAAAGTGGCGTTGGCAGCCCGGCCCGAGACCCCGGCGTTGGCGAAACAGCTATCCACCCGGCCAAAATTCGCCAGGGTTTCGGCGAACGATGCCGTGACCGCCCCCTGGTCCGAGACATCGCAAATCTGCGCCGCGGCCTTGCCGCCATGGCTCTGTAGCTGTTCCAGGGCGGCGGCGTTCTTGTCACCATTCGTACCCCAAATGCAGACATCCGCACCGGCCTGGGCCATGGCATCGGCGAAGCCCAGGCCAATGCCACTGTTGCCGCCCGTTACCAGGGCGACCTTGCCGCTAAGGTCAAATGCTTGATAAGCCATGGTTTTTCCTTGTTTTCCGTTATTTATAATTTGTTTTTGTCAGCTTCTGAGTTATCCGATTGCCAGCGCGCCGCCGCGTCCTCGTCATCCTGCCGCGCGGCGACCCAATTGGCCTGACCACCAACCTCTTCCAATTTCCAGAAGGGCGCCTTGGTCTTCAGCCAGTCCATCAGGAAGGCGCAGGCCTCGAACGCTGCCTCGCGGTGCGAGGATGTCGCGGCGCACAGCACGATCCGTTCCCCCGGCAGCAGGAGGCCGAAACGATGAATGATCAACACCCGGTCCAGGGGCCAGCGGTCCAGCGCCCGCGCCTCCAGCTGCGCCAGTTGCCGCTCGGTCATGCCGGGATAATGTTCCAGGGTCATGGCCGACAACTCACCCGGTCCCGCCACGTCGCGCACCAGGCCGATGAACGAAGCCACCGCGCCCACGTCCACGCGGCCCTGGCTCAACGCCGCCAGTTCGGCGCCTACATCAAAATCCTCTGGCTGTACCTTGATCATGGAGTCAACCACCGGTGACGGGAGGGAAGAAGGCCACTTCGTCGTCCGCGCCCACCGCCGCCTCGGCCTTGGCATAGTCCTGATTGACGGCGCAGCGCACGATGGAGGGATCGGCAAAGGCGGCGGCATGGCCGCTGGATTGCCGTGCCAGCCAGGTGATCAATTGCCCAACCGTGTCGACATCCCCGGGAGGCCGCACGGTCTCCTCGGCCACCCCAACCCGGTCGCGCAGCCAGGAAAAATACAACAACTTCATGACGCCACCTCGTCAAAGGGCAGGAAATCCACCAGGTCCCCGGCCCTCACCCGGGTCACATCCTCGGCTATTTCAACCAGGCCATGGGTCCGCACCAGGGAATTAATGATGCCCGAGCCCTGGGGCTGGAACAATACGGCGCTGGGCCCGCCATCTCCCTGCCTGTCAAGCCGGGCCCGCAGCCATTCCCGCCGTCCGGCCTTTTTTTCATAGTCAAAATCAGAGGTCACACGATAGAGCACCGGATCCAGATCCACCGCGCCCGCCAGGCCCAGGATCAGGGGCCGGGCGAAGCGCAGAAAGCATACCATGGCCGCCACCGGATTTCCCGGCAGGCCGACAAACGCCGCATCGCCAACCTGGCCCAGGGCCAGGGGCCGGCCCGGCTTGATCGCCAGGCGCCAGAAATGCAGGTGGCCCAACGCCTGCACCGCGCCGCGCACATGATCCTCGTCACCCACCGAGACCCCGCCGGAGGTCAACAACAGATCATGGCTGGCGGCCGCCGCGCCCAGGCCTTCGCGGACCGTTGCGGCATCGTCGGGCAGAATACCCAGATCGGATACGTCCGCCCCCAGGCCGGCGACGAGCGCCACCAGGAGGTAGCGGTTGGCGTCATAAATCCCGCCCGCGGGCCGTTTCGTCCCCGGTTCGGCCAATTCATCGCCGGTGGAAAATACCGCCACCCGCAGGGGCCGGTACAGGCTCAGATCCCCTTGTCCGATCGAGGCCGCCAGCGCCAGATCCTGGGGCCGCAGGCGCCGTCCGCGCCCCAGCACCACGTCGCCCCGCTTGGTATCCTCGCCTCTGTGGCGCCGATTGGCGCCCAGAGCCAGGCCCGGCGGGATCGTGACGTAATCTTCGGTGGGCACCGCATCTTCCTGCATCACCACCGTATCGGCCCCAGCGGGCATGACGGCGCCGGTAAATATCCGTACCGCCTGGCCCGCTTTAAGGGGCGCGCCATGGGGATGACCGGCCGCGGACCGGCCCCGAACCGGCAGGCGCGACGGCCCATTCGCGGCCAGATCGCCGTGGCGCACGGCGTAGCCGTCGACGGCCGAATTATCATGGGGCGGGACATCGAGGGCGGAGGTGACATCCTGGGCCAGTATGCGCCCCAGGGCCCGGGCCAGTGGCACGACTTCCAGGCGGTCCTGGGTCACCGCCACGATCCTTTGTCGCAGGATCGCCAAGGCCTCCGCCGTGGACATGAGGCCATCGACCCGATTAAAGCAGTCGTCGGCGAGCCGGTTCATGGCGGCGCGCTTTCGGTTCCGCAATAATCGATAACGAAATCCGCCAGCGCCCGCACATCGTCCAGATCAAGCAGTGGCAGGTCCAGACCGTCCGGCCGGTAATTGGCGGCCAGCGCGATAAAACTCCTATCGCCGCGGCACAACAAGGGTTTGTCCAGGCCCTCCCGATGCACCTCAATCTTCTGATGGCCCTCCCCCTTGAAGCCTTCCACTAGAACCAGGTCGACCGGCGACAGGCTGGCCAGCAAAGCCTCCAACCCAGGCTCGTCCGCGCCGCGGTTTTCATGCATCAGGGCCCAGCGCGCGGCGGACGCGATCAACACCTCCGTGGCGCCCGCCTGGCGATGGCGATAGGAATCCTTGCCCGGTTTATCCACGTCAAAGGTGTGATGGGCGTGCTTGATGGTGGATACGGTCAGCCCCCTGGCGGTCAACTCCGGTATGAGCAGGGTTAGCAGCGTCGTCTTGCCGGCGCCGCTCCACCCCGTCAGGCCCAAGACTTTCAAGACCGGTCCACCATCATGACCTATCCGCTCCCTCGCCGTCGGCCGCCGCGCCGGTCGTGACATGTCGCAATCCCGCCCGCAGGTAGTCATAGCCGGTATAGATGGTGAACAAGGCGGCCAGCCACATGCCCAGGCGGCCGATCTCCATCACCGGAATGGGGTCCCAGCCGGCATCGCCGACGATCAGGAAACCGATTGCCAGCATCTGCATCGTGGTCTTCCATTTCGCCACCCGGCTGACCGGGACGCTGACCCGCAACTCGGCCAGGAATTCCCGCAGGCCCGAGACCAGAATTTCCCGGCACAGGATCACCACCGTGGGCAGGATCGTCCAGTCGCCGATGCGCCCCACGTAGACCAACATCAGCAGAGTGGCGGCGACCAGCAGCTTATCGGCAACCGGGTCGAGAAACCGCCCCAGGCCGCTTTCCTCACCCCGGCTGCGGGCCAGGTAGCCATCCAAGATGTCGGTGATGCCGGCGACGGTAAAAATGGCGAAAGCCAGCCAATTGGACAGTGGCGGCGCCAAATAAAAGGCACCGATCAAGGCGGGAATGGCCAAAATCCGCGACAGGGTCAAAAGATTTGGTATGGTGGTAATCATATCCTCAAACCGCCATTCATGCGGGCGGTTGAGTATAAGGATTTAGCGCCATGGTGAAAGCATCCGCTTAACCTTCGGGGTGAAAGAAGTCATAAATTTTTTGCGCCACGGCCTTGGAGATGCCCCGGACGCTTTCCAGGTCCGTCAAACCGGCTGTCTCCACGGCCCGGGCAGAGCCGAAATGGTTCAACAGTGCGCGCTTGCGGCCGGGGCCGATGCCCGCGATGCTGTCCAGGGCCGAGCGGTCCATCCGCTTGGCGCGGCGTGCCCGGTGAGTGCCGATGGCGAAGCGGTGGGATTCATCCCGCAGGCGTTGCAGAAAATACAGCACCGGGCTGCGCGGCGGCAATGAAATTTCCGGCTTGTCGGGCAGATGGATCCGCTCCAAGCCGGCATTACGGTCCGGCCCCTTGGCTATGGCGGCCAGGGCGACGCCGGTGACGCCCAGATCGGCAAACACCTCCCGCACGGCTGTCAACTGGCCCAGCCCGCCGTCGATCAAGACCAGATCGGGCCATTCGCCGGCCGCCCGGGCGTCCTCGTCATCGCTAGCCCCGGAAACTTCCGAACTTTCAGCCGCGGCCTGGGCCTTTAACAGGCGGGCAAAACGGCGGTGCAGGACTTCGCGCATCATGCCGTAGTCATCGCCGGGGGTAATATCGTCATTCTTGATATTGAATTTGCGGTAGGCGTTTTTTTGAAAGCCTTCGGGCCCGGCCACGATCATGGCGCCGATGGCGTCGGTGCCCGAGATGTGACTGTTGTCATAAACTTCGATCCGCCGCGGTGGGCCGTCCAGGGCGAACAGTTCGGCCACGGCCTCCAACAGGCGGCGTTGCGAGGCGCTTTCCGCCAGACGCCGGGCCAGGGCTTCCCGCGCATTGGTTTGGGCATGGCTGACCAGTTCCCGCCGCTGACCCCGTTCGGGGCGGTGCAGGCGGACCTTGCGGTCGGCCTTGACGCTTAGGGCTTCGGCGATCAGGCCCTGGTTTTCCGGCCATTCGTTAAGCAAAATCTCCCTTGGCGGCGGCTTGTCATCATAGAATTGCCCGATAAAGGCACCCAGCACCTCGGCCGGTGTCCGTTCGCGTCCGTGGCTGGGGAAATAGGCCCGGTTGCCCCAATTCTGCCCGGCGCGGAAAAAGAAAACCTGAATACAGCTTTGCCCCGCCTCCATGTGGATGGCGATGACGTCCGCCTCCGCCACGCTGGCCACGTTGATGCCCTGGTGGGCCTGGACGTGGGCCAGGGCGCGCAACCGGTCGCGGTAAATGGCGGCGGTCTCGAACGCCAATTCGGCGCTGGCGGCCTCCATTTTTTGGGACAGGCCACGCTGGACCTCGCGGCTGCGCCCAGACAGAAAATCCCGCGCTTCCGTCACCAGTTCTGCGTAGCTGTCTTTGTCGATGCGGTCAACACAAGGGCCGGCACAACGGCGGATCTGATATTGCAGGCAAGGCCGGGTGCGCGAGGCGAAAATGCTGTCGGAACAGGAGCGCAGGGGAAACGCCTTTTGCAGGGTGTTCAAGGTACGGTTGACGGACAAGGCGGAGGCGAAGGGGCCGAAATATTCGCCCTTTCGGTTGCGGGCGCCGCGATGCTTGGCCAATTGCGGCCATTCATGGTCGCCGGTAATGACGATGTAGGGGAAGGATTTGTCGTCCCGCAACAGAATATTGTAACGCGGGCGCAGACGCTTGATCAGGTTGGACTCCAGTAATAGCGCCTCGACCTCCGTATGGGTGGTTACCACCTCCATGGCGCGGGTTTCCGCGATCATCCGCAAGGTCCGCGTATTCAAACCGGCAGGCTGGGCATAGTTGCGTACCCGGTTCTTTAAATTCTTGGCCTTGCCCACGTAAAGTACTTCGCCATCCCGGGCCAGCATGCGATAGACCCCCGGTGCCGCCGGCATGGTCTCCAGCGCCTTGGCGATAGCCTCGCGGCCATTGTCGATGCTGGCGGCGGGCCGGCTGTCCGAGGGCAGGTCCAGCGGCTGCGCGATTGGTTTGTCGGCCTTTGCCATAAAGCTATTTTCCGCGCCTTTTCCCATTCGTCAATGGTCCATCGCCAACACCAGCAGGAATGGCGGCCGATATCCACCTACCCTGTGAGTAAGTGTGTGGGGAAGCCTTTACCTGCGGCAACTAATTGGCGGAATCCCGCCTATCCGTCCGCTTTGCACAAATAATAGGCATTAATTTTAACACTTTGATTTTAAAAGTAAAATTTAGAGTTGCTTGGATTGACCGCAGTCCATAACTTAAAACCAACCTAGCCACCACGTTAACGCCGGCAATGTCAACGGGCTGTGTACAAAAAAGCTCCGCCGGGGAAGATTTTAACCAGTTGCGGGCAAGTCTCCGCAGGTTTCAAGGCCCAATCGATAAATGTCAAGTAATGCCCTGGCGCAACGGCCGTCGAAATCAGGCAAACAACTTGCCCGGAATGGGAAGTAATTGTGCGCTCTGTTTTGCCGACGTCGATTCGATGGCCTGCCCGGCCTCGCTTTTAGGCATTCCCGATAGGCCATAATACAGCGAGAGCACATAGACTACGTAAACCAGCGTGAGAAAGGCGCCATAGCGGCGGCTGATCGGCCGCCCGCGCAACACGAACGGGGTCACCAGGATGGCCGCCGACAGCATGATCCATAGATCATAAGAGATGATCTGATCAGGTATGGGAATCTCCGACACCATGGATGTAATGCCCATGATACCAAGAATATTGAACAGGTTGGAACCGATCACATTGCCGATCGCCACATCGCCATGACGGCGGATGGCGGCGACCAGCGAGGTTGCCAGTTCCGGCAGGGAAGTCCCCAGCGCGATTAACGACAAGGCAATCGTGGTCTCCGACACGCCGGCGGCCACGGCCAGCGCCGTGGCGCCCCGGATCAGCAGATCGGAGCCGTAGATCAAACTGGCGATACCGGCCACGATGAAGGTCAGTGATAGCCATATCGAATGCGGCCGGGCGGCGATGCCCTCGATCTCGTCGACGATGGCCTCGGCCGTGGCTTCATTGTTTTCGCGGCTGGAAAAATAGGACCAGGTCAAATAACCACACAGCAGCGATGTCATGATGGCGCCCTGCCAATTCAACAACTGGCCGGTCCAGCACAGGACAATGAAGCCAACGGTAACCGCGAACATGATGGCGCCATCCCGGCGGATGGCCTCGACATCACAGGCGATGGGAAAGATGATGGCTGGCACGCCCAGGACAAGCAGAATGTTGGCGATGTTGGAACCGACCACATTGCCGATGGCAATTTCCGGCACCCCGCTCAGCACCGCATCCAAGCTGACCACCAGCTCCGGCGAAGAGGTGCCAAATGCGACCACCGTCAGACCAATAACCAGCGGCGGTACCGTCAACCGCTGCGCCAGGGTAACGGCGCCACGGACCAGAACATCACCACCGATCAGAAGCAACACCAAACCACCGGCAACCATTAGATACGTCATGCCACGACTTCACCGCTGGTTACCCGATTAGGAAATATATATACGGCCCGCCCCACGCCTCTTAAATATGCGCCAACGGGGTGGCGCGCCGAACATATATAGCGGCGAAGTCCTCCGCTTTGAAGGGGTCATTCGGCAAAGTTCGCCATGGCCTCTTCCGGGCTAGAGCGGTTCCGGGCTATTATGACCCATTTGACCGCTCACCAAGGCCCCGTGGACAAGGCGGCATGCCTCGGTTATGCCGTCTTTGTCTCTAGCAGTCTGTCGGATTTGAGGGTGTTTTGACGCTACAATTCTGCTCTGTTCTGGTATGATTCTTGATGAAGAATTTTCGCTCTTATGACCGTTCACAACGGATGCTTTTGCCGCCTGATCTTAAGGACTGGGTGGCCG
>JAKZRK010000349.1:0-3630 GCA_047518225.1 Alphaproteobacteria bacterium
GGTTTGAGAAATCCGGGCTAGAGCACATTCGGACTATACCGGGTCATTTGATGGGGTCCATAAGCCATTCGGGTCGGCGCGTTGCGCAGCGCGATGTGGTACATCGGGCAAGCGGCGCAACGCATCTGAATGGCTTAGGGCCGCCACCGAAGGCCGGCGTGGAAGCCCCCGTGGCGGCGTTGCGGTCCTTGGACGATGTACCACATCGACCCGCGAACCGCGCCTACCCACGGGGTCTTCCACGCCGGTCAAATGACCCGGTATAGTCCGAACGTGCTCTAGCGTTTCCGCTTCGGCGCATCGGTGCAGGAGGGACCATGGACAACGAAGAATTTCGCCGCCACGGCCATGCTTTCGTGGATTGGATGGCGGATTATCTGGACGGGGTGGAAAATTACCCGGTCAAGGCGCAAGTGCGGCCGGGCGAGATCGCGGCCAAGCTGGCGCGGTCGGCGCCCCAGGACGGCGAGGCCATGGAACGGATCTTCGCCGATTTCCAGCGTGACGTGATGCCCGGCATCACCCATTGGCAGCATCCGTCATTCTTTGCCTATTTCCCCGCCAATTCATCTCCACCGGCGGTGTTGGCGGAAATGCTGGTGGCGACACTGGCGCCCCAATGCATGCTGTGGGAAACCTCGCCCGCCGCGACCGAGATGGAGACGCGGGTGCTGGACTGGCTGCGCCAGATGATCGGCCTGCCCGAGGGGTTCGCAGGCGTTATTCAGGACAGCGCCTCCTCAGCCACCCTATGCGCCCTGTTGACGGCGCGGGAGCGGTCCAGCGGCTGGCGCGGCAACGCCGGCGGCCTGAACGCTCTGCCACCGCTGTGCGTCTACGTCTCGGAACAGGTACATTCCTCCGCCGACAAGGATGTCATGGTGGCCGGCATGGGCATGGAATATCTGCGCAAAATTCCCGTCGATAGCGCATTCGCCATGCAGCCGCGGGCGCTGGCGGCGGCCATCGAGGCCGATATCGCCGCCGGGCGCACGCCTTGTTGCGTCATCGCCACGTTGGGAAGCACGGGCGTGGGGGCCATCGATCCGTTACGACGGATTGCCGGGATCTGCCAACGGCACGGCATTTATTTGCATGTGGATGCGGCCTGGGCCGGCTCCGCCTTGGTCCTGGAGGAATGGCGCTGGATGATCGATGGGGTGGAGGCGGCGGATAGCTTCGTCTTCAACCCGCACAAATGGCTGTTCACCAATTTCGACTGCTCGGCCCATTTTGTGCGCGAACCGGACGATTTGGTGCGGACCCTGGGCATTCTGCCGGACTATTTGCAGACCCGCGAGGCCGACCGGGTAATAGATTACAGGGATTGGAGCGTGCCCCTGGGCCGCCGTTTCCGCGCCCTGAAATTATGGTTCGTGCTGCGCAGCTATGGTGTCGGGGAAATTCGCCGGCGCATCGCGGCCCATATCGATCTGGCACGGGACGCCGCCGGATGGGTGGACGAGGCGGTGGATTTCGAACTATTGGCGCCTTTGTCCCTGGCCCTGTTCAATTTCCGCTATCACCCCCCTGGCCAGGATGATCCAGCCGCCCTGGATAGACTGAACGAGACCTTGTTGCACAAGATCAACGATTCCGGAGCGCTGTATCTGACCCGGAACATTGTCGATGGCGCCTATGCCATTCGCTTTGCCGTGGGACAGACCAATACCGAGCGGCGCCACGTGGAAGCCGCCTGGCAGGCCATTCAGGATACGGCGAGGCGCTTGGCGCTCGTCTCATAGGCAAGCTTGGTTTATTATTCGGGTCTCTTCTGAACACCTAACTTTTATCGCGGGACCTAGCCAACATGCCCAATAGCTCAAACATGCGTACAGGCGGCCAAATTCTGGTCGATCAGTTGAAAATTCACGGCGTCGATACCGCCTTTTGCGTCCCGGGAGAGAGCTATTTGGCGGCCCTGGATGCCCTGCATGACGCCCCGGAAATCCGCCTGTTGACCTGCCGGCACGAAGCCAACGCGGCCAACATGGCGGAAGCCTACGGCTAGTTGACCGGCCGTCCGGGTATCTGTTTCGTCACCCGTGGGCCGGGCGCCTGCCATGCCGTGGTGGGTCTGCACACGGCATTCCAGGACAGCTCGCCCCTGATCCTGTTCGTCGGCCAGGTCGGCCGCGAAATGATGGAGCGCGAGGCGTTTCAGGAAATGGATTTTCGCCGTTTCTTTGGCCAGGTCAGCAAATGGGCCGCCGAGATCATGGATCCGGGCCGCATTCCGGAACTGGTCAGCCAGGCCTTTCATGTGGCGACGTCGGGCCGCCCTGGCCCGGTTGTTCTGTCCCTGCCCGAGGATATGTTGACCGAGCTGGCCGGCGTCGGCGACGCGGGGTGTTATCGTCCGGTCCAGGCCCATCCCGGTCCGGACGATATGGCCCGGCTGCGCACCATGCTGGCGGCGGCGAGGCGGCCGGTCATGATGCTGGGCGGCGGCGGCTGGACGGCAAAAGCCGTGGCCGATATCACCGCCTTTGCCCAGGCCAATGGCCTGCCCGTCTGTTGCGCCTTCCGCAATCAGGACCGTTTCGACAATCATCACGACAATTATGTCGGCGAGGTCGGCATCGGCTGTAACCCAAAGCTGATCGAACGTTTGCGGGAAACCGACCTGCTTCTGGCGGTGGGGCCGCGTATTGGGGAGCAAACCTCGCAAGGTTATACCTTGCTGGATATCCCTGTGCCCAAACAGCCCTTGGTCCATATCCACCCGGATGCGGCGGAGTTGGGCCGGGTCTATCAGGCGGTACTGCCCATCAACGCGGGCATGGCGGCCTTCGCCGCCGCCGCGCTGGCCATGCCGGCGGTGGACGGGGCCGCCTGGGCCGAGGATCTGGCCCTGGCCCGCCAGGACTATTTGGGCTATATCGAGATCCAGCCGACCTTGGGCGATCTGGATCTGGCGGATGTGCTGGCAGTATTGCGCGAACGCCTGCCCAAGGACACCTTGGTGGCCAACGACGCGGGCAATTTTTCCGGCTGGGCCCATCGTTATCTGCCCTTTTCCACCTATCCCAGCCAGGTTGGGCCAACCAACGGCGCCATGGGCTATGGCGTGCCGGCGGCCCTGGCGGCGGCCCTGGTTTATCCCGAACGCACGACCATATGTTTTGTCGGCGATGGCGGCTTTTTGATGGCCGGCAACGAATTGGCGACGGCCCTGCAATATGATCTGAAACCGATCTATCTGGTCATCAACAACTCCATGTTCGGCACCATTCGCATGCATCAGGAGCGGGACTATCCGGGCCGGGAGGTGGCGACGGAATTGCGCAATCCTGATTTCGCCGCCTATGCGCAATCGTTCGGCGCCCATGGCGAGATCGTTGCGCGTAGCGAGGATTTCGCCCCCGCCCTGGAGCGCGCCCTGGCTGCCGACAAGGTGGCGGTGCTGGAGCTGCGCACCGACCCCGAGGCGATCACCACCCGCACCACCCTGACCGCCATCCGCGAGGCGGCGGTGGCGCGGCAAAACACCTAGCCCGGATTATTCACGGCACGGCGTGAAAGAGGTGGTGAGCGTGGATTAAACTGTTGAGATTCCGTATGATTCTGGTGTCTGGCCAAGACCATACGGCAACAGGGAAACCCGGCTCACCATGGATGAGATTACCG
>JAKZRK010000350.1:0-16964 GCA_047518225.1 Alphaproteobacteria bacterium
GCTGTAACTCAAGAAGTGATGCTGGAAATGGCGAATCATCCCGTTTCAAAACATCAATTTCCACTCTGACACCCTTGCCTGCCGTATGACGGCACACCCTACATATAGTGGGTGTGGGTTACAACCGGATAGGCACGCCTCGATCGTCGCTGCGTCGTGATGGAGCTCTCGAATAGCCAACGGCAACCTCCCCCCAAGGGCGGTGCGCCGAGGCGGTGCAATATTTGCCCGGCATCCAAATTGCCGCCGCTAACACATCCTACCAGACATTCGCGGTCATGCCGCAAGGTTCAAGATCGGCCGGTCTGGAAAGTCATCGCAGAAAACATCAGATCAAACGATCGTGCTATTCTAGATCATGCCCTGCACCGAAGCAGAGATATTGGCGCGATTGGAAGCCATCGGGACGCAGGGTGAAAACCTGCTCGACATTGGCGACGCAGCTTTGCTGCTGGCCAATCTGGATTTACCGGCAAATAGCCTCGCCCATTATCGCGACGAACTAGATCTAATCGCCTCGCATATGAGCGCAGCCTCGCGAGGCGCGGAAACATTGTCTGACCGGATAACGGCTCTGACCGACACTCTTTACCAACAACATGGTTTTCAGGGCGATGTGGAAACCTATGACGACCTGCAAAACGCCAATCTCATGCGCGTCATTGACCGCCGAAAAGGGCTGCCCGTGGCGCTGGGAATATTGGCGATCCATGCAAGCCGCTCCCAGGGATGGGAAATTTCGGGCTTGAATTTCCCCGGCCATTTTCTTTTGCGGCTGAGCAAATCCGGCGCGCATGCCTTGATTGATCCTTTCGACGCGGCGCGTGTGGTTGACAACGAAGACCTGCGGAGAATTTACCAGCGGGTCCATGATAAGCAAATGCCGCGGCATCCGGATTTTATTCAGGCCGTATCAGACCGGGATATTCTGGTTCGCCTGCAAAATAATATTAAGATCCGGGCGCTCGGCGAGGGCGACCGGAGCCGGGCCATTGAAATATTACAATCCATCATTCTGATCACGCCGGCCGATGTTGAATTCCTGGCCGAATTGGCGCTGTTGGAAGCATCGGCCGGCAATATCAAGTCAGCGCTGGGACGCCTTGATGGATTTATGGCGCGTAACCCGGATTTTGCCCATGCCGCCAAAATAATGAGCCTGAGAAAGACGCTAAATCGCCGCCTCAATTGAGCGCAGGTGGGCCGTCGTCACGCAATTCCGCCTACGAGAGGTGGGTCACCTTGGTGCCTTCTTCCTCGACCAGGAAATGACTGCCGGGATAGCCGGCTTCGAGGGGAATTTTCAGGGTCCGGCCCTTGGGGTGGGAGCCGACTTCGGGCTGCACGGTGACGACGGCGGTGGCGCGGCTTGCCGCCATGGCCTGATCGACATCTTTGTACTGCGACAGTTTCAGTAGATTCATCCGGGTTGGAAAAACCACCGTGCGTTTGCCCGATTCCGCGTCCGCCACCGCCCGCTCGGGCCGCAACCATTCAGAATCCGTCGATTCAGTACCGTCATGCAAGGCCAGATGATCCACCGGCGCCCGGGCCACGAAAAAATGAGTATCGAATACCTTGGGCACAATGCGCGGGGTGATCCAATGGGCGTAATGGACCATTTTGTCCAGGGCCAGGATTAGCCCTTCGGTGCGGCAGACATCGGCCATGGTAATCTTGCCGGCCGTCAGGTCGGCCCGCCAACGGGCCTCGATACCCGCCAGTTGATCGGCACCGATCAACGCGTCGCTGTCGTTGTTGGTGGCCAGCAAGACGCCGCATTCTTCAAACGCCTCGCGCACCGCGGCAACCCGGTGGGTCAGGGCCGCTTCATCCATACCCTCGGCGCCACGGCAATAGGGCCGCGCCTCGGCATCTTCCGGATCGACCTTGCCGCCGGGAAAGACCAGGGCGCCGGAAAAAGAGTCAATTTCTTGATGGCGCACCACCATGAACACTTCCAGGCCATCCGCCCCATCGCGGATCAACAGGACGGTGGAGGCGGAAATCGTCGGGTTTTCGGCTTCGCTCACGTTTGCCCGCATTCTTTTGGTTTCGGTTATCGTTCCCGCCCTGTAGCACAAATTTCGCGGCTGGGCGCTGGTGTCGCGCGGTTGGTTATGTCATTTTGGCCAGCCAACTTAACAGGATGCCCGCCATGAGCCTTGCCATTGACCCCAACAGCGAAGCCAAAAGCAAACCGGGGCTTTCACAAGCCCTGAGGGAGGAACTGAGCGCACTGCTCGGTGATCGTTTCACCACCGCCATGTCGGTACGCGAACATCACGGCAAGGGCGAGGCCTACCATCCCTCGGCCCCGCCCGACGGTGTGGCCTATGCCAACAGTACGGACGAGGTCTCGGCCATCGTCAAGGCCTGCGCCGCCCATGGCACGCCGGTGATCCCCTATGGCACCGGCACCGCCCTGGAAGGCCATACCCTGGCCCTGCGGGGCGGCATTACCCTGGATCTCGGCGGCATGGATCAAATCATCCGGGTCAGCCCGGAAGACCTAGATTGCACGGTGCAGGCGGGCGTTACCCGCAACACGCTGAACGAATACCTGCGCGATACGGGACTGTTTTTCCCCGTCGATCCCGGTGCCGATGCCTCGCTTGGCGGCATGGCGGCGACCCGCGCCAGCGGCACCACCACCGTGCGCTATGGCGCCATGCGCGAGAACGTGCTGGCCCTGACCGTGGTGCTGGCCGATGGCCGGGTCATCCAGACCGCGCGGCGGGCCCGAAAATCCGCCGCCGGCTATGATCTGACGCGCCTGTTCGTTGGCTCCGAAGGCACCCTTGGCGTTATTACCGAAGTTACCCTGCGCCTATTCGGCATTCCCGAGGCGACCCGGGCGGCGGTCTGTTCATTTCCCTCGCTGGAAGCCGCCGTCAACACGGTGATATCGGTCGTGCAGTGCGGCATCCCCATTGCGCGGTGCGAGTTGCTGGACGATTGGGCCATGAAGATGATCTGTGAATACGGCAAGCTGGACGATTACGTCATCGGCGACACCTTGTTCATGGAGTTCCAGGGCAGCGAGGCTTCGGTCGCGGAACAGGCGGAAATGACCCAGGCCATCGCGGCGGATTTCGGCGCCGGCGGTTTCAAATGGGCCTCGAAGCTGGAAGACCGCAACAAATTGTGGGAAGCGCGGCACAATGCCCATTATGCCATGCTGGCCGCAAAGAAGCCGGAACAGCATGTAATGGCGACCGATGTCTGTGTACCGGTTTCCCGCCTGGCCGACTGCATCATGGCCACCAAGGAAGACCTGAACCAGAGCGGCTTGAACTCCGGCTTCGTCGGACACGCCGGGGACGGCAATTTTCATATGGGGATCATCGCCAATTATGATGACCCGGAAGAAAACCGCCTGGCCCATGAATTCCATGACCGTCTGGTGCAACGGGCCCAGGACATGGAAGGCACCTGTACCGGCGAACACGGCATTGGGTCGGGCAAGATCGATTATCTGGAGGCCGAATTGGGCGACGCGGTCGATGTCATGCGCGCCGTGAAACGGGCCCTGGATCCGGGCAATATCATGAATCCTGGCAAGATGCTGCGCCTTTAAAGGCAATTGGGCTTTTGGGAATGGCGTTTGAACCGGCCGCCGCCGTTCCCGGCGCCCCGGAACCTCGCTAGTCCACGAGATGGCGAAAGATGTCCACGACCCGGGCGTAGTTCTCCCGCTTGAAGTGCACCGCCAAGTCCGCCAAACTCACCATGGGTATCCATTTCCAGGCGTCGAACTCCGGCTCCGCCGTTGCCAGATTGACGTCTTCATCCGTGCCCAGAAACCGCATGGCGAACCATTTCTGAGTCTGGCCGCGAAAGCGCCCTTGCCAGACCTTGTCGGCCAGTTCCCGCGGCAAATCGTAAGGTATCCAATCCTCGCTCTCGGCGATGATTTCCGCCCGGTTGGTGCCTATTTCTTCTTGCAGTTCGCGCCAGGCGGCCTGGCGTGGCGTTTCGTCGTCTTCCACCCCTCCTTGGGGCATCTGCCAGGCTTCCGATAATTGATCGATCCGCCGGGCAACCAGGACCAGGCCGTCTTTGTTGATCAACATGATACCGACGCAGGCGCGGTAGGGCCGCTCGCAATAGGGAATCAAGGATTTGCCTCTTGATGATCCGCCAGGGCCGAGATCGGGACCAGGTCATAGCCGCGGTCGCCCATGACGCGGGTCCATTGGGCCAGCCGTTCGATGGTCACCGGATAGGGAAAGCCGATGCCGATGGCGCCCCCGCTGGCGCTGGCCAGCCGTTCCAGCTCCAATAATCTGGCGTCGATCGCGGCGCGGGAGGCGATCGCATCAACCACCCGGTCATTGACGGCAATGGTCAGGCCGATCTTGCCCGCGACGCTATCCGCCACGCTGGATGATGAAGCGCGGGCATCAAGGAACATCAGGCCGCGATCCCGCATGGCTTCCAGCATAGGCCGGACGTGGGACTCGGCCGCCGTGAAACGGCCACCCATGAAATTCACCACGCCGACATATCCGGCAAAGCGCCCCAACAACCAATCCAGCCGCTTCAGGTTGTGGTTGATGGTCAGGCTGGTCAGCAGCGTATGCGGACCGGGATCGTTGGTCGGATAGTCCATGGGTTCCATGGGTACCTGCAGTAAGACTTCATGGCCGGCCGCGCGTGCCTGGTTTACGTAATCCTGCAAATTGCGGCCGTAGGGAGCAAAGGCCAGGGTTACGCCGCCCGGTAATTGTTGAATGGCCGCCACGGTGGTTGCCTGACTGAGGCCAAGACTGCCAACAACCACGGCGATGCGCGGCCGGCCCGTGGCGTTGTAGGGACGGGCGTAAACCTGCAACGGCGTCCGTCCGTCGGACGCCACCACGGGCAGGGGGCCACTGTCGGTGGATTTAATCAGGGCCGGGTCGGGCGCCGGACTCAAACCACCCGCCGCCGTGGCGCCGCCTTGGGCCATCTTGCCTGTGGGAGCGGGTTTGACCGTTGGGACCGGGCCGGCGGTTCCTGCCGGCCTGCCCCCTTCAACCTCTTCATCTTTGCCTTGAAAGACCTGGGGCGCCGGCTGCCGGGGCCGCGGGCTGGGGCTAGGTGTAGTCGCCGCCCGCCGCTGGAATGTTTCGGGCCCCGGGGCCGGCTTGACCGCCATGCGGTCCCGCGCGCCGTCTTGGGCAGGGGTTTCCTGCTTGGAAGGTTTTGCACCGGCATTTGCGTCCCCACGCGGTGCGGTTACCCGGCTTTTAGGCGCAATCTTTATGTCGGCGGTTTTTCCGTCCGTTTTGGCGGCCATTTCGGGGGCCGCCTGTCGCCCGCGGCCTTCCTTGCTTAGATCGATGGGCAGCACGACATCCAAACTACTGGTCTGAACAACGGGCGGCTCATAGCTATAGCTCAACCATGCCGCCAGGCTGGCCGCACCGGCCAGCAATAGAAATACCGTCGCCGCCAGCGCGCTGGGCGCCCGCCGTCTGAAATTCGCAGATCGTTCGCTCGTCTGCCTGTTACTTCGTGGTGTCTTGGCCACGCCACCTCAATCCTGGATAGGGCATCCGCCCGGATCGATCACCTAGAGCGCTTCCGGGTTATTCTAACGTCGTAACAAAGCCATGCCGCGCAACAGATCCAGCGCATAGCTCAACTGAAAATCACGCGGCTTGTCCGCCGTTTCCTCGTTGCCATTGTCTATGACCTTCTTCGGCGCATTCGAATTGTCTTCCACCTTCAGATGCTTTGGCAAATCGGCTTCACTGCGCCTGCGGCTATTTTGCGCCTTCTCCACACGCACCTGCTCGACCAGGATATCCGGCTCAATACCCTTGGCCTGGATGGAAGTACCGGACGGAGTGTAATAGCGCGCCGTGGTCAGGCGGATAGCGCCATGGCCCTGTAGGGGAATTACGCTCTGTACCGAACCTTTACCGAACGACTTGGTGCCGATGACAAGGGCCCGCTGATGATCCTGCAGCGCGCCGGCGACGATTTCCGAAGCAGAGGCCGAACCGCCATTGATCAGCACCGCAACCAGCAAACCGTCAGCCAGGTCGCCCGTTTTGGCGTTATAGCGGCGGGTTTCTTCCGACCGCCGGCCCCTGGTTGAAACGATCTCGCCTTTGTCCAGGAAGGCATCGGAAACGGCGATGGCCTGATCCAGGGCGCCGCCCGGATTATTGCGTAAATCCAGGACCACGCCCTTGAAGCGGTTACCCAATTCGGCCTTGCGCTTGGCCATGGCGGCCTCCAGCCCGCTCTTGGTTTGTTCCGTGAACGAGGTGATGCGGATATAGACCATGTCCCCTTCCAGGCGCGAGCGCACCGATTGCACCCGGATGACGTCGCGCACGACCTTTACCTTCAGCGGTTTTGCCAACCCCTTCCGAACCACGGTCAGGCGAATTTCCGACTTCACGGGGCCGCGCATTTTCTTCACCGCGTCGGCCAGGGTCATGCCCATGACAGGTGTGTCGTCAAGATGGGTGATATAGTCGCCGGCCTGCAATCCGGCCCGCGCCGCGGGTGTGTCATCGATGGGCGAGACCACCTTGACCACACCATTTTCCATGGTCACTTCAATGCCGAGGCCGCCAAACTCACCCTTAATCTGTTCCCGCATTTCGCTGTATGCCTTGGGCGGCATATAGGACGAATGGGGATCCAGGGATCGCAACATGCCGGCGATGGCCGCTTCAATTAATTCGGGATCGTCTACTTCTTCGACGTAATCGGCGCGGATCCGCTCCAACACATCGCCGAACAGGTTCAATTGCCGGTATATGCCTTTGTCCGCTGTCTGCGCCGACGCGGGCAGCGCCGACAGGGCGCCAATCGTCAGCATCACCCCAATCCTTACCCCGGCCCATCGCTTCATCATCCACTCGCCCTTTCGCGGCTACTCGACCACCAGGGGTTCGGGTTGATCGCAACCCCCTTGCGTCGTAATTCGATATACAGGGACCGCTTCTCGTCCCCACCCATGCGCCCGACCGGCTCGCCGGTCAACAACGATTGACCGACAACCGCCTGCAGCGTTGATAGTCCCGCCAGCAGGGTATGGTATCCCTCCCCATGAGAGATGATCAAGATCAGGCCGTAATCACGAAAAGGCCCGGCGAAGACCACCCGTCCATCATAGGGTACCACGACCTGCGCCCCTTTCCGAGTTTGTAACGTGATACCCTGCGCCCTTGGGCCAAATCCAGTGTTTTCGCCGAATTTCCCCACCCATTTGCCCTTGGCGGGCAGTTGCAGACGGCCGCGGGTCTTGGAAAACGGCACCCGTCCCGGCGCCATGGCCAGGCGTTGCCGCGTTGGCGGTGCGCCTTGCTTTTTCTCGTTGCCGCCGTTCCCCGCCTTTGAGGTGGCCAAGGCGCGGGCCATATCAGCGGCGAACTTGCGCGGCCGTTGCTCCGCCAGATAAGCCGCTTTGCCGGCGGATCCCCCGGCCGATTCCTGGGCAGTGGTCCGCGCCGCCGTGCGCGCCGAATATTGTTTCCGGTATTCCCGGCGCCGTTGCTCTTCCGAATTCAGGCGCCGCATCAAGGCCCGAAGGCCGCTTGCCTTGGCCGCCAGCGCCGCCAATCGCCTGCCCTCCGCCGCGCCAGCCCGCCATAATTGCTGTTCGGATTTGGCCTGCGCCCGCAACAAATCCCGCAATTCCTGGCGCCGCCCGGACAACGTCGCCACCACCGCGACATGCTGCTGCTGTTCGCGGCTCAATTGATCACGCACCTCGCCCGCCGCCGCCAGCAACTCGCCAATCTCGTCCGCGTCCGCGCGCAAGGCAGGCAGTGCCGCGGCCAGCAGCCGGCCGCCACGGCCGGCGTCCAGCATCGTCCCCGGCGCCGCCAGAAATGCGGCCGCGGGCTGGCGTTCCATGCGGATCAGCGCGGCGATCGAGCTGGCCATGCTTTCCTGCATCCTATCGAGGCGGCGGCGGTAACCCATTTCCTGACGGCGTAGCGCCGCCAGACGCTCTTCAATCCCGCTCAACGCCGCTTCTTCCTGTTGTATTTTATGGGCGGCGATGGCGGCGCGGATGCGCAACCCTTCGGCCTGATCACGGACCGTACGGGCCTGATTGGAGAGAGAGCGTTGCTGAATTTGACCCGCCGCGATGGAATTCTCGGTTGCTTCGATATTTCTCTGAACATTCTGGCGCTCATCCGCCAGGGTGGGTACAGGGTTGGCGCCGCACAGCAATAGCGCCGGAATGGCCAAGATAAATGCCGCCCTCTTAGCCACGTCGTCTCGCCGGACCGCGCCGCGGGACCAGGGTTCGCATCGACTGATCCGACGGCTTCAGCAAATTTTGGCCGGTCATCTGAGCCGGCTGCCCCAGTCCCATCAAGGCTAAAACAGTGGGCGCCAGATCCGCCAGGCATCCGTCCTGCAAATGGGCCCGCCGCCCATCCGGGGGCGGAGGTCCATTTACCAATATAACCGGCACCGGCCCCGTGGTGTGGGCCGTATGCTCCCCTTGGTTGTCCGGATCACGCATCAGTTCGATGTTGCCATGGTCGGCGGTGATCAACATGCAACCGTTGACGCCATGCAGCGCGTCGCACAGCCTGCCCAGGCAGTGGTCGATCATTTCCACGGCCTGCAGCGCGGCGGCCAGATTGCCCGTATGGCCGACCATATCGGGATTGGCATAATTCACCACGATCAGGTCGTATTGACCGTCCCGGATGGCGGCGACAAGTTTTTCGGTCACTTCGCCGGCGGACATTTCAGGCGCCAAATCATATGTCGCGACCTGTGGCGAGGGCACCAGGATGCGGTCCTCACCCTCAAAGACCGCTTCTACGCCGCCGTTCAGGAAATATGTCACGTGGGCATATTTCTCGGTCTCGGCGATGCGCAACTGCCGCAATCCGGCTTCCGCCACGACCTCGCCCAGGGTTTGGGGCACCCGGACGGCGGGGAACAGCGTCCCGACCCTGGCGTCCAGGGCGGTGGAATAGCTGATCATGCCCAACCGGTCGGCAAAGGCGGCCACGCGGCGCCTGTCAAAGCCATCGAATGCCGGATCGACGAAGGCGGTGAGAACTTCCCGCGCCCGATCGGCGCGGAAATTGGCCATCAACAGGCCGTCGCCGTCGGCCATGCCCGCATAACCGTCAATGGCGGTCGGCAAAACGAATTCATCATGGATATCTTGTGCGTAAGATGCCTGGATGGCCGCCACTGGGTCGCCCGCTGCCTCGCCTCCCGCCGGGTCCCCTTTTTCACCTGGGCCCTCGACCAGGGTGTCATAGGCCTGTTTTACCCGATCCCACCGGTTATCGCGGTCCATGGCGTAGTAACGGCCGCAAACGGTGCCGATGCGAATGCGGTCTTGCCCGGCAATAGCAACCAGAACCTGGCCCATATAACCCAGGCCGCTACTTGGCGGCGTGTCACGGCCGTCCATGAAACAATGCAGCCAGACCGTCACGCCGGCGCCGGCGACAATTTTGGCCAAGGCCAGCATATGATCCTGATGTGAATGGACCCCGCCGGGTGACAGCAGTCCTAACAGATGACAGGCCCCGCCGCTGGCCAGCAATTTGCTGATGAATTCACCTAGTCGGGGGTTTTCTGCTAAACTGCCGTCCGCCAACGCCGTGTCAATGCGGGGCAGATCCTGTAGCAACACGCGCCCGGCGCCGATGTTTTGGTGGCCGACTTCGGAATTTCCCATCTGCCCGTCGGGCAAACCGACCGCCCGGCCCGAGCTCTGCAACAGGGCATGGGGGGCGCTCGCCAATAATTGGTCATAGACCGGGGTCGCGGCCAGGGCAATACCATTGTCTGCCGTGGCCGCCCGATAACCCCAGCCATCCAGGATACAAAGTACGACGGGGCGTCGCTGGTTTTTCACCCTAAACCTCAAAATCTAGTAGCTAGCGTGCGATTCGCACACAATATGGTGCAGCCCATGCTGAATGCAACCGCTAGCGCCCATTTCGGCCATATATATCCTGTCCTCAGGCCCTATGATAGGGATGTCCGGCCAGTATGGTATGGGCCCGGTACAATTGCTCCATCAACATCGCGCGCGCCAGCAAATGCGGCCAGGTCATGGCGCCCAGCGACAGGACAAAATCAGCCGCGCGGGACATCTCGGGATGCAAGCCGTTGGCGCCACCGATGGCAAAGGCCAGGTCGGCGACACCGTCATCCCGCCAACCGCCCAGGCGTTGGGCGAAGGCTTCGCTGGAAAGCGCCTTGCCCTTGCCGTCCAAGGCCACGACGATGGCCCGGGCCGGCATGGCGGCGCGCAACAATTCGGCTTCACCCATGGCCAATTTCTCGCCGGCCAATTTCTTCCGTACCTCAACCTCTCGGATCTCCACCGGCCAGGGCAGCCGTTGCAGATAGGTCCGGCAAATTTCAGCCGCCGGATGGCCGCGGGCACGGCCGACGGCGCAGATGCTAATGCGCAAAGTCCAGCCCTGTCGGAAAGCCATGGCAGCCTAACCCATGGCGGCGTAACTTATGGCGGCGTCGGCCCACCCTACAGGGCGGCGCGTTCAGGCTCCGCCATCTCGATGGACCACATCTTTTCAAGATTATAAAACTCCCGGACTTCCGGGCGGAACAGATGCACGATGATGTCGCCCATGTCGAGCAAGACCCAATCGCGCTTGCTCAAGCCCTCGACCTTGCAGCGGCCCAGGCCCGCTTCCTTGAACCGGCGCATCAAGTGATCCGCCATGGCGCCCACATGACGGTCCGAGCGCCCGTTGGCGATCACCATGTAGTCGGCAATGCTGGATTTACCGTCCAGGTCGATGACAACAAGCTCTTCCGCCTGATCTTCATCGAGAGACCTATTCACGAGTGCCAGCAATTCTTGGCTGTAGGCTGGCTTTTGCCTTGCGCTTGCTATGGTGAATAGCTCCTAACTGTCATCATGGTCTGCATATTTACCCTTGTGTCCACGAATAATGCTCGATTATGGCAACATTTCGCCGAAATGTCATGCCTCTTTCCCGGTTCCTTCCGCGATCTCCCGGCCCGCCCTGATCGCGGTGCTGGATGCCGGATGCAACCGCGTGAACAGGAAGCACCAGGCCGGCGCGGCGGCTTTGGGCAGTGTGGCCGGGCTTTGCACGCGATTGCCGGCAAAGCGGGCGGCGACTACCCCGGCCAGGGCGCGGTGGCCTTGACCGGGGCGATTGAAGATCGCCATGGGCACCATTTCGACGATCTCGGACCAGCGGTGCCAGCGCGGCAATTGCACCAGATTATCCGCCCCCATCAGCCAGACGAAGCCATGACGGGGCCAGCGCCGCCGCAGGGCCGCAAGGGTGTCAACGGTATAGAGGGTGCCCAGGCGGCTTTCCAGGTCGCTGGCCCGAATGCGCGGATGCCGGGTCATGGCCTTGGCGCCGGCCAGACGCTGGCCCAGGGGCGCCATGCCGGTCAGGTCCTTCAGTGGATTTTGCGGTGATACCAGCCACCAGACCTGGTCCAGTTGCAACCGTTTCAAGGCCAGCAGAGAGATGTGGCGATGACCCTCATGGGCCGGATTGAAGGAACCACCCAGCAGGCCAATTTTCAACCGCGCCATCCCATCCCGACCGGTGGACCCTAGGGCCGTATCTGGCCCTGACCGTGCACAAC
The DNA here is from genome assembly GCA_047518225.1 of Alphaproteobacteria bacterium. Classification (GTDB taxonomy): domain Bacteria; phylum Pseudomonadota; class Alphaproteobacteria. Next base: position 11,602 of record JAKZRK010000350.1, read on the forward strand.
ATATTTGTACGAGGTCAGCTGTTCGACGCCAACCGGGCCACGGGCATGCAGGCGGTTGGTGGAAATCCCAATCTCCGCCCCCATGCCGAACTCTCCACCGTCGGCGAATTGGGTCGAGGCGTTGTGCAGCACGATGGCGCTATCGACCTGGGCCAGGAAACGTTCCGCCATCTCCACGTCGTCGGCGACGATACATTCCGTATGGTGGGAGCCGAAGTTTTCGATATGCGCCATCGCGGCCTCTACGCCATTCACGACCTTCACGGCGATAATGCTATCGAGATACTCCGTCCGCCAATCGCTGTCCGTGGCCGCCAGCACCCGCTGATCCACCCCTTGGGTATCCCCGTCTCCGCGCACTTCACAGCCCGCATCCAGCAGATCCTTGACCAAGGGCGCCAGATGAGAGGCGGCGCAATGGCGATCCACCAGCAGGGTTTCCGAGGCGCCGCAAATGCCGGTGCGGCGCAATTTGGCGTTCAGGGAAATTTGCCGGGCCATTTCCAAATCCGCCGAACCATCCACATAGACGTGGCAGTTGCCGTCCAAATGGGCGATCACCGGTATCCGGCTTTCGTTCTGCACCCTCTCGATCAGGCCACGGCCGCCGCGGGGCACGATAATGTCTATATGCTGGGGCATGGCCAGCATCATGCCGACCGCCGCCCGGTCCTGGGTCGGCACCAATTGGATCGCGCCATCGGGCAGGCCCGCCGCCCGCAGACCAGCCAACAGGCAGGCATGGATGGCGCGGGAGGAATGGAAGCTTTCCGAACCGCCGCGCAGGATCGCCGCGTTACCCGATTTCAGGCACAAGGCGCCGGCATCCGCCGTCACATTGGGCCGGGATTCATAGATGATGCCGATCACGCCCAGGGGTACCCGGACCCGCGCAATGTCAAGGCCGTTGGGGCGCCGCCATTCACTTATGGTGTCACCGACCGGATCGCTCAGCTCCGCGACCGCTTCCAGGCCCATGGCCATGGCTTCGATACGATCGGGCGTCAACGAAAGACGATCCAGCAGGGCGGCGCTCAAATCCCTCTGCTCCGCCGCCGCCAAGTCGGTGGCGTTGGCCGCCAGGATCGCCGCCGCGCCGTCCCGCATGGCCGCCGCCGCCGCGCCCAGGGCCAGGTTTTTTGCCTCCGTCTGGGTCCTGGCCAGAACCGCCGCCGCCGCCCGCGCCGCCGCGCCCAGGTCCAGCATCTGCTTTTGCAGATCGCCCGACATGTTTTCCGCCGTGTCTTCTGCCGTACTCATGCTTCCTATCCTATCACCAGATCGTCCCGGTGGATCATTTCTTCCCGGCCGAGGAAGCCCAGAATAGCCTGAATTTGATCGCTGCGGTGGCCTAAAATGCGCCGCGCGTCGGCGGTCGAATAGGCGGTGAGGCCGCGCCCCAGGAGCTCGCCATCGGGGCCGCGCACGGTCACCGCATCGCCGCGCTGAAAATCGCCTTCCACCGCCGTCACGCCCGCCGGCAGCAGGCTTTTGCCCCGGCTCAGGGCCTGCGCCGCGCCGGCATCGATGATGATGGAGCCCTTGGCGCGCAGGCTGCCCGCGATCCAGCGCTTGCGGGCGCTGGCCGGCGTGGCCGTGGTGGTGAACCAGGTACCCCGGCCGCCGCTCTCCAACCTGGCGATGGGATGCGGGGCGCGGCCGTCGGCAATAACCATGGAACAGCCGGCCTGGCCCGCCAGGCGGGCCGCCTGCAATTTCGTCACCATGCCGCCGCTGCCGTCATGGCTGCCCTTGCCGGTGGCCATGGCCTCGATCTCCGGCGTGATCTTGGCCACTTCGGCGATGAATTCCACCTCGCTGTCCTGGCGGGGATCGGCGCTGTACAGGCCATCGATATCGGACAGCAGAACCAGATAATCGGCCCCGATCATGGCCGCGACCCGGGCCGCCAAACGGTCATTGTCGCCAAAGCGTATTTCTTCCGTGGCCACGGTGTCGTTTTCGTTGACCACGGGAACGGAACCGTGGGCCAGCAGGGCGGTCAGGGTATTGCGCGCGTTCAAATAGCGCCGCCGCCGCTCCGTATCGTCGCCGGTCAGCAGGATCTGCGCCACGGGCACCGCGTGGCGGGCCAGGCTTTCCTGATAGGCATGCGCCAGGCGGATTTGTCCCGCCGCCGCCGCCGCCTGGCTGTCTTCCAGGCGCAGGGAGCGCCTGCCCAACCCCAGGCTGCGCCGCCCCAGGGCAATGGCGCCGGATGATACCAACAGCACATCCTGGTTCCGGGCCCGGCAGGCCGCGACATCGTCGGCCAGGGCGTCCAGCCATTCCCGGCGCAAGGCGCCCGTCTCCTGATCCACCAACAGGGACGAGCCGATCTTGATCACCAGGCGTTTGGCGCCGAGCAGGCGGTTGCTCATGGCTGCCAGCCCGCGGCTTTCGCCGCCGCCTCGGTGTCCGCCCCCATGTCCGCATCGGCCTCCGCTTCCGCCTCGGCCTCCGGCGCGGCGGCGTCCATGGCCTCGACCAGTTCCCGCAACAGCAGGGGCAAACCCTGGCCGGCAATGCCGGATATGACATGCACCGGGCGCTGGGCGGCGGCGGCCAATTCGCCCCTGCGGGCGGTGATCAGAGCCTCGTTCAAGGCGTCGCATTTGTTCAGGCAGACAAGTTCCAATTTCTCCGGCAGGCCGGCGTCATAGGCCGCCAACTCGTCCCGCACGGTGCGATAGTCGGCGGCCACGTCCTCGGCCGTGCCATCGACCAGATGGATCAGGGCGCGGCAGCGTTCCACGTGGCCCAGAAAGCGGTCACCCAGGCCGGCGCCTTCGTGGGCGCCTTCAATCAGGCCGGGAATATCCGCCAACACCACCTCCCGCCCGCCGGCCTGGGCCACGCCAAGGTTCGGATACAGGGTGGTAAAGGGATAGCTGCCGATCTTTGGCCGGGCCCGGCTGACGGCGGTCAGGAAGGTCGACTTGCCGGCATTGGGCAAACCGATCAGGCCCGCGTCGGCGATCAGTTTCAGGCGCAGCCACAGGGTCATTTCCTCGCCCTCGCCGCCTGGTTCGAACTGCCGGGGCGCCCGGTTGGTGGAAGATTTGAAGGATTCGTTGCCGCGTCCGCCCGCCCCGCCCCTGGCCAGGACCACGCGCTGCCCCGCGCGGGTCAGATCAACCAGGACATGTTCCCGGTCCTCGTCCAGAACCTGGGTGCCCATGGGCACCCGGACCAGCGCATCATCGCCCCCCGCGCCGGTACGCGAGGTGCCCATGCCGGGGCGGCCATTCTTGGCCTTGATATGTTGCTGGAAGCGGTAGTCGATCAGGGTGTTCAGGTTGTCCACCGCCTCGGCCACCACGTCGCCGCCACGGCCGCCGTTGCCGCCGTTGGGACCGCCGTATTCGATAGATTTTTCCCGCCGAAAGCTGACACAGCCGTGCCCGCCCTTGCCGCTGCGAATATAGATCTTGGCTTGATCGAGGAATTTCATGGCCTGCTCGCCGGTTCAAATATGGCCTTGGGGTACGCGAAAAAACAAAAAAACGGGGGATGGCCAACCATCCCCCGCTTGTAACTGCGCTTGCGGGCGCGCCTATTCCGGCGGCTGCACCGAAACATAAGTCCGGCCGCCGGCCCGGGTGCGGAATTTCACCTGGCCTTCGATCAGCGCGAAAATGGTGTGGTCCCTGCCCAGGCCCACGTTATCGCCCGGCTTCCACTTGGTGCCGCGCTGGCGCACGATGATATTGCCGGGGATGACCCGCTGGCCGCCAAATTTCTTGACGCCCAAACGCCGGCCCGCCGTATCGCGGCCGTTGCGTGAACTGCCACCTGCTTTTTTATGCGCCATGTCACCCGCTCCCTAGCTGTCGCTGCTGTCGGCAGCTTTATCTTTCGCCTTGGCGGCTGGCTTTGCCTTCGCCTTTGCGGCCGGTTTCGCCTTCGCCTTCGCCGCGGGCTTTGCCTTGGCGGCCGGTTTCGCCTTTGCTTTCGCGGCCGGCTTGGCCTTGGCCGCCGGTTTTTCAGCCGCCTTTGCCGCCGTCTTGTCCGGCGCTTTCTCGGCCGCCTTGTCAGCCGTTTTGGCCTTGGTCTCGGCGGCCGGCTTGGCTTTGGTCTCGGCGGCCTTTTTGGCGGCCGGTTTGGCCGCCGCCTTCTTGGCGCCCGGGGCGGTGATATCGGTTATCCGCACAATGCTCAATTCCTGGCGGTGGCCGTTGCGGCGGCGATAGTTTTTCCGCCGCTTTTTCTTGAAGACGATGATCTTCTTGTCCCGGGCCTGTTCCATCAGGGTGCCCACGACCTTGGCGCCGTCCACCAGGGGGGCGCCAACGGTGGTGTCGCCCTCGGCCCCCAGCATCAGGATACTGTCGAAGGCCACCTTATCCCCGGCCTCGCCGGCGATCCGTTCAATGCGGATCACGTCGTCCGGCTTTACGCGGTATTGTTTCCCGCCCGTTTTGATTACAGCGAACATCACTCAGCCTATTTTTCAGTCTTGTGCGCCCGCATTTCCGGGCCGAAAAGCCCGCCGCGCACGCGAAACGGTTCAGGCGGCGCGAAGGCCGCCCAGGTCGGCGCGGATATACCCCCCGCCGGGGCCTTTGTCAACGGCCCGGCCCGCCGAAAAAGCCCCGCCCAAGGGCGGTGTATGGCGGAACGGTGCAGCATGGTTGACCCCCTGGCAAAACCCACGCCGGGACCATACACTCCGTAGTGGCAAAAAAGGCAGGGGCACCATTATAGGATCGACGATATGCGCGGCATTCATGACGGCAATAAGGGACGCGGGCGGTGAGTGAAACGCTGCATTTCGACACCCTTGTCGCGGCGGCGGATCCGGCGGTCGACCTGATTTTCGTGCATGGCTTGGCGGGGGATCCGCGCGAGACGTGGACATCTTCGGGAGGTTCCGGCGAAGTCTGGCCGTGCTGGCTGGCGCAGGAAATTCCCGGGGCGAACATCCACACATTGGGGTACGGCTCCTCCTTCCTGGCCAAATGGGCGGACAAGGAGATGACGCTATACGAGTTGGCGGAGAGCGCCTTGGAACATATGGCCGGATACGGCATCGGCACACGGCCCCTGGCGTTTATCGGCCATTCCCTGGGCGGGCTGGTGGTCAAACAGATGTTGCGGTCCGCCGGCGACGCAACCATTGCGCGGTGGAAGACCATCGCCGGCCAAACCAAGCTGATTGCTTTCATTGCCACGCCGCATCTGGGCGCTTCAATTGCAAAGGTCTTCAAATTTATCGCGCCACACCACTGCTGTCCGGTTAACTGAGCGGTGCTGGCTTTGAGAGCCAGGATTTCTGCGGGGTTTGAAGCGAAAATGCATGGTGTCGATTTGAATTGGATGGAGCACTTTTCGGAGTTTCTCCGAGGAGATGCTCATGAACA
>JAKZRK010000351.1:0-10656 GCA_047518225.1 Alphaproteobacteria bacterium
TCCGCCCAGCCTACCATCAAGTCCCCCTGACGATCCTTCTGCTGTCCCATCGTCATCAGCGAATCCCCCGGTCAAATCAGAACGTCAAAGAATCAGACCAGGCCGCTTGTGTCCAGTGCCAACTTCGTCAACGGGCTGCTAGGCGTGGTCGTTCGACCCTTGCGGGTCGCTGCCACTGCTAAAACATGCCAAAGGGGCTTGTTAAGGAATTCAATACTTTAGGAATTTGGCGATCCCAATTCGGGGCAGGGATGTTAACGAATCCGTCAATTTTGGGACGGCCAGCGAAAAATTTATGGTTAATTTCCGACCGCGCATTTGCCTACTTCGGCGTCAGCAAATAAAACACCGAACGGGTGGGCGAGGTGAAATCCCGCCGCCCGATCCGCCAGCCGGCGGCTTCGATTTTCCCTTCCAGCGCGGCCAGGGAATGGCCGCGGTAACCGGCCTCCCATTTGTGCCCCCAGGGATCTTCATCCTCTTTGAAGCGGCGCAGGAAATTCAACTTTTTGAAGAAGAACTTGCTGCGCAGGGTGACCGCGTTCAGGTATAGCCGCCAGTCGATCTGAAAGCCCATATAGGGCACCGAAATAATCAGATATTTCGGGTTTGCGGCGCGGAACGTGGCCAGCACGCCCTGGACTTGATCCCAGGGCAGGTGTTCCAGGGTCTCGCAACACAATATGGCGTCATGGCCGGCCAGACGGGCGCCGTCCATGCCGGTCAATTCGCCCTGGATGTGGGGAATGTCCGGGCGCGGGTCCTGGCTGGGGCGCAGGTCCATGGTGGTGACCGTAAAGCCCGCGTTCGCCAACAGCGCCGTTACCAGGCCCAGATTAGGCCCCACCTCCAACACCCGCTGTACCGCCAGGCCGTGCAGCAGATGCAATTGAAACCATTGCTGGCCGATACGCTTTTCCGAATAATAGCGGAACCATTCGGCCCGGCGGGCCGCCGGGTCGATCGGGGGGTCTGTCGTATCATTCGCCTCTGACATGATCCTGCTGCATAGCCAATGGCGTTGCCCTAGGCAAGGAAGCCCTTGATCCTGGCGCGCATAACCGTACTGTTGGGGCGAAGCGGCAGGCGGATTCGCCTGCAATGCGCCGCTGATAATATTTGGAGAGCCATGGATGGCCAATATCCCGTTTAAGAAAGACGTGACCTTTGAATACGGTGTGGCCGATCAAGTCTCGCCCCTGATCCGCCGGGTCATCGCGCCCAATCCGTCCATCTTCACCCTGCATGGAACCGGTACCTATATCGTTGGCCACGGCCAGGTTGGCGTGATTGATCCCGGCCCCAACGATCCGGCCCACATCAAAGCCATCTTGAACGCGGTTAAGGGCGAGACGGTCAGCCATATCATCATTACCCATACCCACAGCGATCATTCCCCGGGCGCGGCGCCCTTAAAAGCCGCCACCGGGGCGCAAATCTGGGGTTGCGGCCCCCATGGCCATGGCCGCGAAGACAAGAGGAAAACGGACGGCGTATCGGAAGAGGGCGCGGATACGGACTATAAACCCGATACCCTGGCCAATGATGGCGATACCCTGGAAACCGAGAATTGGGGCCTGCAGGCGGTCTATACGCCGGGCCATACCTCGAATCATACCTGCTTTTATCTGCGCGAGGAGAACGCCCTGTTTTCCGGCGATCATGTCATGGGCTGGTCCACCACCATCGTCTCGCCCCCCGACGGCGACATGTACCGCTATATGGAAAGCTTGCGCCGCCTGCTGTTGCGCTCCGACGATCACTTTTGGCCGACCCATGGCCCCAGGATCGAGCAGCCAAAGGCCTTTGTCGGTGAACTGGTGAAGCATCGGGAAGAGCGGGAAGTGCAAATCGCCGTATGTCTGGAACAAAAGATTGGCCACATTCCCGACATGGTGAAAACCATGTATCGAGACGTACCCGAAAGTCTGCATTCCGCCGCCGCCCGTTCCGTGTTGTCCCATCTGTTGCATATGCTGGAGACGGACCGGGCCGCCTGTGACGGCGAACCGGGCCCGGGTACGTTTTTTCGGGCGGCCTAGGTCTAAAGTATGTGCGGGAAACCAACATGACGGGGCCGGACACGCCCAAGATTGCCGTCGAAGGGCTGTGCAAATCATTTGAAGGCGAACCGGTCCTGGACGGCGTTGATTTCGCTATTGCGAATGGTGGATCTTTGGTTCTGTTGGGAGAATCCGGCTCCGGCAAGACCTTGACCCTGAAATGCGTCATGGGGCTGGTTCGCCCCGATAGGGGCGCCATTCGCATCGACGGCCAGGACACGGTCAGCCTGCGTGGCGGGGAACGGGATCAATTGTTGAGCCGTTGCGGCATGTTGTTTCAGCAAGCGGCGTTATTCGACAGCCTGCCCGTCTGGCATAATGTCGCCTTTCGCCAGTTGCAGCGCAAGGAAATGAATACCGAGCAGGCCCATGACATGGCGGTGCAATGCCTGGGCTCGGTTGGATTGGGCCGGGCGGTGGCGGATTTGCTGCCTTCTGAATTGTCGGGGGGGATGCAAAAACGCGTCGGCCTGGCCCGGGCCATTGCCGGCCAGCCGGAAATAATCCTGCTTGATGAACCTACCGCCGGACTGGACCCCATCATGTCGAACGTGATCGCCAGCCTGATCGTTCGTAATGTCCGCGAATTGGGCGCCACGGCGCTGTCCATCACCTCGGATATCAACACCGCGATCAAGATCGCCGACCAGATCGTGCTGTTGCATGAGGGCAAGATCGCCTGGTCCGGCACACCGGGCGAGATTGCCGAAACAGGCAACCCGGTCGTCGAACGCTTCATCCACAAATGGAAGATGGAGCGCGCGGCATAAATTGTTGTTTTATGCCGTGGGCAGTTTGTAGCCGGCGAATTGTTCGCGCAGTTGCAGCTTTTGGATCTTGCCGGTAGCGGTGTGGGGGATCTCTTCCACGAAGGTTACGTCGTCGGGCATCCACCACGAGGCGATCTTGCCCTCCATGAATTTCAGAATTTCCCCGCCTTCCACATTACTGCCTTCGGTACGAACAACAATAAGAAGTGGCCGTTCGTCCCATTTCGGGTGCGCCACGCCGATCACCGCCGCCTCCGCCACCTCCTCGTGGCCGACGGCGATGTTTTCCAACTCGATGGAAGAGATCCATTCGCCGCCCGATTTAATGACATCCTTGGAGCGGTCCGTGATCTGCATGAAACCGTCACCATCCAGGGTCGCCACGTCGCCGGTATCGAACCAATCGTCAGCGTCCAGAATGTCGCCGCCCTCGTCCTTGAAATAGCCCTTGGTGATCCATGGTCCCCGCACCATCAAATGGCCGAAGGCGACGCCGTCTCGGGCCAATTCCTTGCCCTCGTCATCGGTGATTTTCATACCGACGCCATACACGGCGCGGCCCTGTTTGGATTTGATCAGAAGCTTTTCGCTGTAATCCAGATCGGCCATCTTGGCTTTCAAATTGCCGGTGGTGCCAAGGGGGCTCATCTCCGTCATGCCCCAGGCATGAATGACCGTGACGTCATAGTCGTGTTCGAAAGCCTCGATCATGGAAGCGGGCGCGGCGGAACCGCCAATTACCGTGCGGGTCATATGGGGCAGTTTCTTGCCGTTCTCCCGCAGATATTGCAGCAGCATCAGCCAAACCGTGGGCACGCCCGCGGACAGGGTGACTTTTTCCGTCTCCAACAGCTCGTAGATCGAGGCCCCATCCATCCCCATGCCCGGGAACACCAGTTTCGCGCCGCACATGGGCGCGGCATAGGCGATGCCCCAGGCGTTGGCATGAAACATCGGCACCACCGGCAACACACTGTCCTGCGATGACAGGCCCAGGACATCCTGGCTGCATGACGACAGCGAATGCAGCACCGTGGAGCGGTGCGAGTACAGCACGCCCTTGGGGTTTCCCGTCGTGCCGGAGGTATAGCAAAGCGAGGAGGCCGTCCGCTCGTCGAAACGGGGCCATTGCAACGACCCGTCCTGGGCCGCCAACAGCTCTTCATAGCAATGCACGTTGGGCAGGGAGGTCTCGGGCATATGCGCCCGGTCGGTCATGATGACGATCGCCTCGACACTGCTCAATTGGTCCGCGATGCCTTCCAACAGGGGCACGAAGGTCAATTCCGTGAACAGCACCCGGTCTTCGCCGTGATTGGCGATATAGACGATCTGTTCGGGGAACAGGCGCGGGTTGAGGGTGTGCAGCACCGCCCCGACGCCCGAGACGCCGTAATAGCATTCCAGATGGCGGTAACCGTTCCAGGCCAGGGTTCCGACCCGGTCGCCCAGCTTGATGCCAAGCGCGCCCAGGGCCTGGGCAAGCTGCCTGGCGCGGTGGTTGGCGTCGGAATAGGTATAACGGTGGATCGGGCCTTCCACGCTGCGGGAAACGATTTCCACGTCGCCATGATATTGCGCCGCGAAATCGATCAGCGACGAAATTAACAAAGGGCGATCCTGCATCAGGCCAAGCATGGCAGCCTCCGGGTGTTGGTTGTTCCGTATTTGGCTGCTCTATATCCCGCAGGTGCCCGCTTCGTAAAGGGCTGTATCAGGGCTGCAGTTCCGAAAAATGGACGCCGGAAATCTGGTAGGTCAGGCCAGGGTCACTGGCTTCGAAGTATCCGGCGACATTTCGGGGGGCCGAGGAGGTGTTTACGGGATTGCCGAAAAAAGCGCCTTGGATATTGCCCGAAAGGCTAAGCGCGCCGCGGGTGCCCTATATCGGGGCCGCGAACTCGGTCGGAACGCTGCCCGAGATGGTACCGGACCCGGAAAAGTTCATGCTGGCGCTGTCTATATTCATGGTACCGCCGGTGACTGTGACAGTGGTGGGATCGATATTAACGGCAAGGGAATAAGACCCGACAGCGGTATAGATCGCGACGGTGCCATTCGCATCGTGGGTACCGTTGGCGACAGTGCCGATCAATGTGCCGTTGTAGGTACCGGTGGCGGATGAATTCAGATTGGAATTGGCAACCCGCTCTCCAGCCACCCAAGACGCCAGCCCAATATCATGTTCCGTGCTCGGAGAAATCCCGGCGCCCCAAAAGCCCCAGGTTACAAAGGCGCAGGTACATATGGTTTCGCCGGCAGGGGTTATGGCATCGAGGGAAATATCCGTGTTGCGGACGACCCCGATGTCGGGGTCGGCCGAGCCGCCCGATTCAAAACCGATGGCGCCGAAATGGCCGTCATCGATAAAGCCGCTTTCGTCGCTGAACGCGGCGCCGAGGCCGCCGAAATCCAGCACCGTCGGCGGCAGCCCATCTGAAAACGGGCTGTCGATATTGAAGGCGCCTTCGACGTTGTTGAAGGCCGCACTGGTTTGAATTCGATTGACCGGCACGGTTACGCCATCCACAACCGTCGTCGAGGTGGTATTGATGGAAATGAATTTGTGAACGCCAAGAAAATTGCCTGAGGCGTCGAAATCTCGAGACATGCCACCAACATAGGCCGCCAACACGCGGGTTGAACGGGTCGCGCCAAGGCCGGCCGGCGACGAAGTCACGGTCAGCGGCACATTTGGAAACAAAATGGTTGTGTTATTGCGTTGGTCTTCCTTGATGCCGCGGTTCTCGAGGTTATCGAAATCATCGACGTCTTCCGCCCCGATAACCGCATAATTCGGCGCGGTGGAGCCAAAGAAATCGCTGCCTCCTCCAGCATCCAGGGTGGAGATCTCACCGGTATAACTATAAAAATCGCCGGTCGCCGAGGGCAGGGAAAGCCCAACCGACTCGCCGTCCAGGAACGGCCGCCCCGAACTGTCGGTGAGAATGTCGCCCACCAGCAGGCTGGCGGCGAGGCGTTGAGAGCTGCCGGTGCCCTGGAAAACCACGGTCGAACTGAAAAACGATGGATGCGCGCCGGTGCCCGACGCACCCCAGTAAATCATCGCCTGTGCCGCCGTTGTAGGCGCCAGGTCACCGCCATGCACCGTGGGGATAAGGGGGGTTTTGCTGCCGCCCAGGGTAAAATCATCCCGCATATCGTAGGTCGTGACCCCGGTCGTCGGTACCGCCGAGCTGGGCGTCGGCACCCCGGTGAAAATCAATTGCTGGCTGCCGTTCAACTCGTACAACAGGAATTCACTGTCACCCGACAAAACCCCGATGCCGGTAACATTGCCATCGGGGGTGGTGTTGACGCCGGACAGCGTAAACTCGCCGGTGACTATCGGCGCCTGCAGGTCATAACTGCCTTGCGTGGAGGTGGCGGTGAAGCGGTTCGCCTCGTTGGTAATGTTGCTCAAAGTAACATTTTGCGTGGCGTCGTTATCCAAAGTACCGGTGGCCGTGCTGAGGCCACGTTTGCCACTGCCAACAAACCCGTCCAGAGGAATTGGAACGGGAAGGGGAACGGGAACGGGGTCAAGTACGCAATTGCCACATACGAAAAATGGTGGTGGCTCCCGCTCTAACTGACCAGGTGGTTCGTCTGGACCCAATTGAGATTTCGCCACATCTTCGTCTTCAACATCAACATTGGCGTCGTCGCCCTGTTCTTGATCGCTTTCCAGCGCGTTTAGTTCCGTTGCAAGTTGTTGCGGGCTAGCCGCCACGGGTGCGCTGGGGGCTTGCCCCACCACCGCACTGATGCGAAAACCGGGACGGTTGGCCACGACCGTTACGCCGCCGCTCTCGACGGTCATCTGTTGGCCGAAAAGGAAGGTTGCCGTGACGCCCGTGTCGGATGCGCGTGCGGTCACAATCCCACCACGAATGCCGATTATCGCCTGGGGAGTTTTCAGCAGCACCGGTGTCTTCTTTGAGATTTTACCGCCGACCAGCCGGAACACGCCCTTGGTCGCCGAGAAGGTCAGGGCGCCAGCTTCAGCCTCGGGATCATAGACAAACTTGTCAACCACCACATCGGAATTGGGCCCGACCGTCAGGGCCGAACCGTCCAGAAACAATAACTGCAATTTGCCATTGGCATCGGTTACGACCCGTTCGTCGGCGACGATATCCACACCGATCCGCAAGACGCGTGCCACTTCATCGGGCGCGGTGGCTTCGACCTGAGGCAAAACGGCGGCGGCGACGCCAACATTTTGCGCCGCCACGGCAACATTGCCGCCGGCAAGCCCGAATGCGAGCGCCAACAGCAAAAATCCGGCCGGCAGGGCCAGCGGTTTGGAATTGCGGCCCCATAATTTGATCCGCGTGACGGGTGCCGCAGTGGGTTCGACCATTGACATCAACCTATCGCTCTTTCGTTAACGCATGGATAGAACAGCATGATGGTTACCCTATAAATCATGGCTGATAAAACCTAGGGCAAGCGCCGGCTTGGCGCAATGGCGCGGACTTTTCATGTGACAATCCGCTGATTATTGGTTTATCACCATAATGCTCTTGTAGCGCAATCAGAGAGGAGCCGGTGAGTTGGAACATGCAACGCAGGTACGTTTGACCAGGGAAATCCTGGCCCACCTGGACGCGCGCACAACAGACCAGGCGCCCGACATCATGTATCACGCCACTTCGGCCTATGATTCGCCACAACGTCTGCAACAGGAAAAACAGATCCTGTTTCGCAAATACCCACTGTTGATGGGTCTAAGCTGCCAGTTGGCGGCGCCTGGTGATTATTTGACCGATGATTTTTCCGGCATCCCCATGATCGTGGTGCGTGATGAGAAAGGAACCGTGCGCGCCTTTTTGAATGTTTGCCGGCATCGCGGCGCCCGGCTTGTCGAGGACCACGGCCACGCCGGGCGCGCCTTCAGCTGCCCCTATCATGGCTGGAGTTACAGTTTACAGGGCAAGTTGATGGGCATTCCCGATAGCAAAAGTTTCACCGGCATGGACAAGAATAGCCGAGGCCTGACTGAATTACCGGCGGTGGAACGTGACGGCATGATATGGGTGATCCCGGAACCCAACCCTGAACCCGGCCCGGATACGGCGCTTGATGTCGACGCCTATTTAGGCGGGATGGCGCCGGAGCTGGCGAATTACGGTCTGGCGGATTATTACCACCATGAGACCCGGATTTTACGCCGCAAGCTGAACTGGAAGATCGTTATCGATACTTTCCTGGAGCCCTACCATTTCGGCGTTTTGCACGCCGATACCGTGGGGCCCATATTCTTACCCAATCTTTGCCTGTTCGAAGCCTTTGGGCCGCATCTGCGGGAGACGCTGCCCCGTCGAACAATCGAAGGCCTGCGCGGCGCGCCAGAGGCGGATTGGGATTTAATACAGCACACGGCCCTGGTATATGTCCTGTTCCCAAACACCGTGTTGATCATGCAAGTTGATCATGTGGAGACGTGGCGGGTCTTTCCGGTGGCCGACAAAGTGGATGAATGTGTCATGTACCTGGATTTCTTTATCCCCGAACCGGCCGAGACCGAAAGTGCCAGGCGTCACTGGGACCGCAATATGGAGCTGACCATCCGCACCGTGGATGAGGAGGATTTTCCGGTTGGCGAAGGCATCCAGGCCGGCTTCGCCTCGAAAGCACAAACCGAAATTGTCTTCGGCCGCAATGAGCCGGCCCTGGCCCATTTCGAGCGTTCGGTCATTGAAGCACTGGCGGCAGGCCAATGAGTGCGAAATTATCGTCGATTGAAATACGCCCCACCACGGGCAGCATTGGCGCGGAAATTGGCGGCGTGGATACATCCCGGGAATTATCGGCGGCGGTGATCGCCGAAATTCGCCAGGCGCTGCTGGACCATCTGGTGATATTTCTGCGTGACCAGGAAATCACACCGGCCCAGCAATTGGCGTTTGTCAGCCGTTTCGGCGAGCCCGATATCTATCCCTTTGTTAAGGGGCTGGAAGATTATCCCCAGATTACGCCGATCCTGAAATTACCGGAGGAAACGGTCAACTTCGGCGGCATCTGGCATTCCGATACGGTTTATCAGCCCGAACCGCCCATGGCGACGGCATTGTATGCCAAACAACTGCCGCCGATCGGGGGCGATACGCTCTTCGCCAATCAATATCTGGCCTATGAAAGCCTGTCCGCGCCGTTACGGGAAATTCTTGATGGTTTAACCGCCGTCAACAGCGCGGCCAAGGGCAGCGCGGCGCAAACGCGCCGTGACCGGGTCGCCGATGCGGGTACGGGCCTTGCGGCCGAGGTGATGGAGGCAGAGCACCCCGTGGTCCGCACCCATCCCGAAACCGGCCGCAAGGCATTATACGTGAATACCGGGCATACCGTTCGCTTCAACGGTATGACCGAGGCTGAAAGCGCACCGATCTTGGATTTTCTATATGGCCATCAGATCAAACCGGAATTTTGCTGCCGTTTCGTCTGGCAGCCCGGATCAATGGTAATTTGGGACAACCGTTGCTCCCAGCATTATCCGGTCAACGATTACCACGGCCATACCCGGCTATTGCATCGTATTACCTTGAAAGGCGATAAACCGTATTAACGAGCCTTAATTCGATACGCTATAGATTGATGCGCCACACCATAAATGCGCCGGTGTGGCGCGAATTGCGGGAAAGGAAGTAAGTGTTATGGGGACACAAATTGACCAAATGGATCGGGACCAGGCCAAGGCGACCTTCGCCGCAGGCTGTTTCTGGGGCGTGGAAGCGGCCTTTCGCCGCCTTGACGGCGTGGTCATGACCTCGGTTGGCTATTGCGGCGGCAGCCCGCCCAATCCCAGCTATGAAGAAGTCTGCACGGGCGGTACCGGCCATGCCGAGGCACTGCAGGTGACCTTCGACCCTAGCCGTGTCAGCTATGAACAACTTTTGTCGTTGTTCTGGGCCTGTCACGATCCAACGCAATTGAACCGTCAAGGTCCCGATGTAGGCAGCCAGTACCGATCGGCGATTTTTTGCCATGACGGTGCGCAACTGGCGGCCGCAGAGGCTTCAAAACAAGCTTTAGCGGATAGCGGCCAGGCCGGCGGCACCGTGGTGACCGAAGTCGAGACGTTGGGTGATTATTTCCTGGCCGAGGACTACCACCAGCAATATTTCGAGAAACGCGGCATGGCTGTTTCCAACCTGCCCTGATACCAGTGGATCGGCTAATCTTCCAGCGCCGGGTCTTGGTCCGCCGGACCGGATTCTTTGACCAGACGTTCGGGCGGTAGCTGCATCCGGACCGTCGTGCCGACGCCAGGTTCACTGTCAACCAACAGGCGCCCGCCATGGGCTTCGGTTAGCTGTTTCGCCAGCGACAGCCCCAACCCGGTACCTTCGTAACGGCGGGCGAGAGACGAGTCTATTTGTCCAAAGGGTTCCATCGCCCTTGGGACGTCTTCCGGGCGCATTCCGATGCCGGTGTCTCTAACCACGATTTCCATGCTCCCGGCCAAATCGACAGCGGCGCCGATTGTCACGCTGCCACCCGACTCGGTGAATTTGATGGCGTTGGACAACAGGTTGATCAAGATCTGTTTGATCCGCCGCAGATCGATCATGACCAGGGGCAAATTGTCCGCGATGTCCAATTCAATCCGGACTAGGGCCTGTTGAGATTCAGGATTCCCTTTTCGCCCGAAATGTGATTCAAGCTTCCTTTTGTGGCGCACCCGGTTCCTTGGACACAAGTTTGTCTCACGCGGCGGGCCTGATTGAGATCGCGGCGTGCCACGCCTGACGAGCTTGAGCGGGGCTCAGGTAGCCGTTCTTTTCGACGATCCACTGGGCATTGTAGAGTTCGACGAA
>JAKZRK010000352.1:0-4738 GCA_047518225.1 Alphaproteobacteria bacterium
TACAAGCAACTGCCCATTCTCAAGCAAGCTCTCATCGATCACCGCGAAAAAGCCAAACTTGACCAGTTGAAGGACGCAGCATAACCTCCCATCAAGCAGCGCCGCTCAGGCGAGTTTCAACACAGACTGGGACATTCCCAATTTCTCCCCCTTATAGACGTCAGCCCAACAAGCTGCGGAAATGCGCCAGGGTGCGTTCCCGCGCCGGCGCGGCCGCCGCTTCGCTGTAGGACGGATAGCCATGGCGGTTGAAGCCATGCTCGGCGCCGGGATAGACGTGGATATCCACATTGTCCCAGGCCCCCATGTGCGCCCGGATCGCATCGACGGTATCTTGCGGTACGTGAGGATCGATGCCGGCGAAATGCATCAGGATCGGGCAATTCAGGTTTTCGGCCTCGTCCAGATGTTTGTCGATCTGAACACCGTAGTAACTCACCGCCGCATCTATTCTATGCCGCGTGGCGGAAAGATAGGTGAATTTGCCGCCCAGGCAAAAACCCATCACCCCGATCTTGCCGGTGCACTCGGCCCGGGCCTTCAAAACAGCGATGGTATCGGCCAGGTCATTGGCGAATTGGTCTGTGTCCAGGTCCGCGCGCAGCGACTGTGCCTTGGCGCGCCCTTCATCGGTGTAGGGCAGATAGCAGCCGGCTTCCTGGCGCCAGTAAACATCCGGCGCGATGACGCTAAAGCCTTCGGCGGCGTAGCCGTCGGCGACCGAGCGGATATGATCGTTGGTGTTAAAGACCTCCGGCAACAGGACAATGCCCGGCGCGGGTGTGTTCCCTGGTAGCGTCAGATAGGCGGCGAAAGCACCGCCGCCCGTCGCGCTGATCTCTATTTCCTGCCCCATTCATTTTCTCCCCTGGATGCCATTGATACCTCCCAAGCAACTTCGCAGACGAAATTGATCGGCGGTCTTTTGAAGCGGGCCCATCGGCCCATAAGGCATCGTAGGTGGCAATGCAGTCATAGCCAAGACGGGACAGTGACTTTAGGCAGCCGCGTCACACCCACGCATGGCATTTGCTTGCGCCGCCACCGTGACATGCAAATCGATGGCCGGTTGGGCTTTGCTTTATTGCCAATGCTCGCCAGCACAGTATTCTGTAGCGATATTATAAGCCACCTCGCCGGGAAAAAGCCGGGCGAACCCGGTAAGCCTGTTGACAGCAATAGGAGTCGAGCCATGGCCGACCAACCTGGACCACTCACCGGTGTCAAAGCCGTTACCTGCTCGACCGCGCAGGCGGGGACGGTGCCCTACATGCTGATGGCGGATCTGGGCGCCGAGGTCATCAAGATCGAAGTCCCGGGGGTTGGCGACAGTTCGCGAAACGCCGGTGAATTGAAGGGCGGCATCAGCTCTTACTTCGAGACAAATAATCGTGGCGTGAAAAGCCTGACATTGAATCTCAAATCCGCGGAGGGCCGGAAAATCCTCCACAAACTGGTCAGGGAGGCGGATATATTCGGGCAAAACTTTCGCCCCGGCGCGGCGGAAAAAAACGGTTTCGGCTATGAGGAACTCAAGAAGATCAACCCGGCGCTGGTTTATGTCTCGGTTTCCGGTTACGGCCTGCTTGGACCGCACGGGCGGCTGCCGGGGACGGATGCGGTCGGCCAGGCGCTGGGCGGCGTGGCCGAGGCGTATGCGGGGCCGGGCGAGACCATGCGGACCGGCGTGGTCTCGGTCGCCGATGAATCCTGTGCGATCCTGACATTCGGCGGTCTTTTGGCGGCGCTGTACTATGCCAAGAATACCGGCATCGGGCAAAAGGTAGAGACCTCGCTGGTCGGCGGCGTCATCCGCCTGATGGGCTGGACCATGACCACCACGATGTGGCGCAACAGCAATCCCATCACCGGCGCACGCATCAATGGCACCCGCGAGCGCCCGGGCATCGCGGCGACTTTCAATGACCGGGACGGCAAGCCGCTGGTATTTCAACTGGGTCACACGGACTGGCGGCGCGCCATGGAAGCGCTGGGCTTTCTGGCGACGCTTGAGGCGCGCGGCGCCGACGACCTTGGACTTGCCCTGGTTTCCGATGAAGTGAGGGATCTGATCCTGGGCGTCCTGGCCGAATTATTCGCCACGGACAGCCGTGATCGATGGGTGGAAACCCTGCGCGCCGCCGACATCGTCGCGGCGCCGGTCAACACCCTGCTCGAGGCCTCGAATGATCCCGACGTACTCGCGAACAATTATATCGCCGAGGTTGAGTATCCGGAGATCGGCGAGACGCTCAAAGTTCACGGCTCGCCCTGGCAATTTTCGGAAACGCCCGCCAAAATTGGCGCCGCGCCAAAGCTCGGCGAACATAACGTCGAAATCCTATCCGGGCTCGGCTATGGCGATGGGGAGATCGCCGCGCTGCGGGAGCAAAAAATCATCTGAACACCCACTCCTCTGATAACATCGGGACACCGGCAACCGGCAAATAGGCCGGGCCGGTGTCCCCGCGCTTTACAAGAAAGGCGTTTGATACATGCGTTGCGAAGTCGTCGCCATTGGCACCGAACTGCTACTTGGCCAGATCGTAGACACCAACTCCTCCTGGATCGGTGAACAACTGGCGCTGATCGGTATCGACTCGCATTTTCAGGTCAAGGTCGGCGACAACTTCGACCGCATGGAGCAGACCATCCGCCAGGCGCTCGACCGCAGCGAGGCGGTCATCTGCTGCGGTGGATTGGGCCCGACCCAGGACGACATCACGCGTGAGGTGATCGCCGCTATCATGGGCGTCGAAATGCACCGGGATGAGCGAATTGTCGAGAAAATCCGCATGATGTTCGAATCCCGTGGCCGGGTGATGGTCGACAACAACCGCCGTCAGGCCGACATTCCGGAAGGCGCCACGCTAATCCCACAGATGCCGGGCACCGCGCCGGGCCTGATCTGCCCCATCGGCGGCAAGGTCATCTACGCGGTGCCGGGGGTACCGCACGAAATGCGCACGATGATGCAGGGCACCATCCTGGCCGATCTGCAATCCCGTTCGGGCGAGATGGCGGTGATCCGCAGCCGCGTCCTGCGTACCTGGGGCGACAGCGAATCCGGTCTTGCCGAGCGCCTGGCGGACCGTATAGATCAGCTCGACGGCCTGGGCAATCCGACCCTGGCTTTTCAGGCCAGCGGCATGGAAGGCATCAAGGTCCGCATCACCGCCAAGGCGCCCAACGAGGCGGCGGCGGCATCGATTATCTCCGCCGAGGAAGGCCTGATCCGCGGCCTGCTGGGCGACGTCATCTTCGGTATTGACGACGAATCCATGGAAACCGTCGTTCTGGACATGCTCGGCGGGCGCGGCCTGACCCTGGCCATCGCCGAAGGTCTGACGGGCGGCCTGCTTTCGGCCCGCCTTTCGGAAGTTGATCATAGCATGGCGATCTTTCGGGGCGGCGCCGTGAAGGGCGAATTGGGGACGACGGAAAAATCCGGCGCGGACATCGCCGCCGAGGCCGCCGCCAATGTGCGCCGCGATTTCAGGACCGGTGTGGGCCTTGCGGTGGTGGCGGCCCGGGCCGGAGAGGAACAGCCGCCCGGCACGGTTTTCATGAACCTCGCCATCGGCGAGGTGCCCCATGCCCAGGCGGTCTCGCTGCCCGGTGACCGCGACCGATTCCGCGATTACGCGGTCATCAACGTGCTGAACTTTCTGCGCAAGACATTGACGGACACATAACCACCAAGCAATCTGGGGTAAGGTGCATGAAGGGGATAACCATTGAGCGTACAGGCTGAGGAACGGACATTGCGGATCACCAGGATCAAGGAGCATATCGGCGCCGAGGTGACCGGCATTGATTTGCGCGCGCCCGTCGACGAGGATACCCGCCGGCGTCTCTACGATGCCCTGGTTGACAATGTCGCCCTGGTGATCCGCGGTCAGAATTTCACGGCGGCCCAATTCCAGACGGCCGGTGAGCTGTTCGGCGAACTCATGGAGGACCAAAACCGGCGCTATTTGGCGCCCGGCGTGCCCATGGTGAGCACGCTGTCGAACCGCCACCTGGACAGCTTGGGCCAGCCGGCCAAGGTGGCCAAGAGCGCCACCTGGCACACCGACCATACCAATCAGGCATTCCCGCCGAAATTCACTTCCCTGTATCCCGTGGCACTGCCCGACAGCGGCGGCGGCACGGCGCTGTGCAACATGCGCGCCGCCTATGCGGCACTGCCCGACGACCTGCGGCGACGCATTGACGGCATGAAGACGGCCAATACCCTGATCAGCAGCGCGCGCGGCGATATCGCCAACCCCGACATTCTTCGCGATCAGCAGGAATTGGAAGGCGGGCCGGTCATACACCCCCTCGTTCGAACCCACCCGGAGCGCGGCACGAAAGCGATCTGGTTCCATAAGAGCAAGACCGAAAGGATCCTCGGCATGGAACCGGAAGAAACCCAGGACTTTCTGGGCGAGTTGCTGGAGGTGGCCATGCGCCCGGAATTCACCTACCTCCATGAATATACGCTGGGCGACATGCTGATCGTCGACAACCGCTCTGCCATGCACAAGGCCGGCTTCGATTTCGACCACGGCCAGCACCGCATGCTCTATCGCCTGCTCGTCAGGGGCGACCGGCCGCTCTAGGGCCTGTTGAGATTCATCGAGAATTTATGATCCCGGAGCATACATAAATCATTGCCTCGAAGCTCGTGTCGGTTTTGCAGGCTCTCATGGCGATGCCTTTGAACTCCTTGAGTTTGCCGAAAAAATTCTCG
>JAKZRK010000353.1:0-8867 GCA_047518225.1 Alphaproteobacteria bacterium
GGACCCAATCCGCGGAGAGCATTATGGCCAGCGGCCATGGAACAAGGCCGCACAAACAGGCCGAACACATGGCAGCTCCGACCAGCACGTGCATCAACGTTCAAGAAACCCTTGACAACAGGGGGCCGTCCACACATGGCACAAAGCGCCGATACTGGCTCCGATGAGATGTTTTCGTTATAGCCCCAGTATCGAGCCTAACCTGCGGGGACAGCCCACAAGGATTGCGGCACGCCGTCCAGTCGGCCTATATTCAGCGCGGTCAGTACCACTTTCGAGCTTGCCGTCCATGCCCCAGATTCCACCGCTCTGTCCCGAGCACCTCCACCGCCTCGATGAAAGCGAAGACGAGCTCTTCTACGAGATGCCCCGCCAGGTCGCGCACATCGACGACAACGCCCAGGCTGCGCTGGCGCAATTCTTTCGTCAGGCGTTGCCGGTGGGCGGTGAGGTGTTAGATCTAATGTCGAGCCGTTTTTCGCATTTGCCGCCCGACCTGTCGCTCGCCTCCGTGGTCGGCCTCGGCCTCAATGGCAAGGAGCTCGTCGCCAACGAGCAGCTCAGCGGGCATGTGTTACACAACCTGAACCGGACACCTCGGATGCCATTCATCGACGGCCGGTTTGACGCATGTCTACTGACCGTGTCGGTGCAGTATCTCATTCGACCGGTTGAGGTGTTTCATGACGTTGCCCGGGTGCTCAGGCCGGGCGCGCCGTTCCTGATCTCCTATTCCAACCGTATGTTCCCAACCAAGGCGGTGAGAATCTGGCAGGCTCTCGGCGAGACCGAGAGAGCTCGGCTTGTTGCGTTCTACCTTGAAGAAGCCGGAGAATTCGAGCAGTCAGCGATGGAGACCTTGGTCGAGGGCGAACTGGGAGTCGTTGATCCTGTGATCATGGTCCACACCCGGCGCAAAGCCGGTTAAATCTAACATAGCCCGGAAACGCTCTAGTTATTGGGGACGCTGGTGGAACGAAATCTCGTGGCAATATTGGCGGCTGATGCGGTCGGCTAGAGTTTCGTCGTCGCAACATAGAGTTCCCGAAGGTGAACGCCGGCTTCCCTTGCAGCCAGTCTGTCCTTGATGCGGGTCATACGGGCGGTGGTTTCCTCCTCGCCCAGAAGTTCGAGAAGTTGCTCCTTGCGCGCTTCTTGCGCAACGACCACGCGCCGGACCGTTTCGACGAAGTCCTGGGTGATATCGAAGCCGCCGGCCACCTGCCAGCCTGCATCTTCCAGCAGAGCAGCATATGGGATATCGCTTTCGATATAAGGCGGACCGTTCGTCAGTGCCGCTTGGCGCTCCACCTCTGAAAGCCCGGGCGCGATGGAGATGACACTGAAGACCATGCGCCCCTGGGGTCGGATCGCGCTTCTGCATGCCCGCAACACCGCGCTCTTGTCCGCCAAACAACACAATACGTCCGAATGGCAGATCGCGTCGAACGAAGCGTCGCGAAACGGCAGGGTCATGGCATCCGCCGCCGCCGTCCCGCAAGCGCCGTCGAGTTGGTCCGCGACGGCGCGCCTGGCAGCAATTCGCAAACCGGAGAATGGCAGGTCTGGAAGCGCAACGTCGCAGCCGCTGGATTTTGCCAGATAGAGTCCAGGCCAGCCGGCACCGGAGCCGATATCAAG
The DNA here is from genome assembly GCA_047518225.1 of Alphaproteobacteria bacterium. GTDB lineage: Bacteria > Pseudomonadota > Alphaproteobacteria. The sequence goes on from JAKZRK010000353.1 coordinate 1,642, forward strand.
TAAACGGTTATTGGGCGTCAGATCCAGAAGACGCCCGACGCGGTCAGCTTCAGCTCTGGTGGTCCAACTGGTACCACCGTAATCCGATCCACGGGAGCCCCGCTCAATCGCCAGCATGACGTCCGCTAGAACGATTTCGTACTGTTTGCTGAAGGTCTTGGTGACCTCCCTTTCCTTAGAAGAACGCGGCATACGAATCCTCGGCGATAAAGTGCTCTCGGCAAGTCTAGGCGAAATGGATAAGCGGAAAAACCTGCAACCTTAATAAACCGGAGGCCGCGCCGATGCGGTCTCCATGGCTTTCTATCAGGGCCGCTCGGTCGTAGCTTGGCGCGCCAGGGTTTCCACCGCGTGGATCAGACGGGCGATGTCGTCGGGTTCGGAAAGCCTGTGATCGCCGCTTTTCGAAAAGGTGACAACAATATCGTCCCCTTGCAGACGTTCCACGATCTCCAAAGACCGCCGCCAGGGCACATCCGGGTCGGCCATGCCATGCAGGATGCGGACGGGATAATGCACTTTCAAGGTATCTTGCAGGACCAGATGCTGGCGGCCTTCTTCGATCAATCGCAGAGTGATCCCATAAGGTTCCTCGGAATATTCCGAAGGGGCGTAGTAGACCCCGTCCCGTTGCAAAGTCGCCTTGATCTCGTCCGGGAAATCATCCCACATCGCCAGGACGAAATCCGGTGCCGGCGCGATGCCGACCAGGCCGGCGATACGGTTCGGCCGGGCCCTCGCCAACAACAGCATGATCCAACCGCCCATGGAAGAGCCGACGATGATCTGCGGTCCCCGGGCTACCTGATCCAGGACGGCCAGGGCATCCTCCGCCCAAAGGCCGATTGTTCCGCTTTCAAATTCAGCACCCGACTGGCCATGGCCGCGGTAGTCGAAGCGGGTGTAGGATCGCCCGGATATTTGGCAGGCATCTTCCAGGGCCAGGGCCTTGGTGCCGGTCATGTCCGACATAAAACCGCCACAAAATATCACACCGGGTGCGCTGCCCGGCGTATGATGGTAGGCAATCCTTGTTCCGTCTTCACGGATCAGGAAGTTGGGCCCGGTATCGATGGTCATGGATGCGCCGATCGGAATGGAAAGTACGCTGGAACCTAACACCCAAGCTGACGGCGCGGAAGCGGCAGGGCCTTTGGTTCTGCAAGTACTGCCGGCCTTGGAGATGGGCGGGGTGGAACGGGGCACGGTGCAGACCGCCGCCGCTCTGACGGAGGCAGGCTGGCGCGCCATGGTGGCCTCCGCCGGCGGTTTGATGACCCACGAATTAAAGCGCATGGGCGCCCGGCACGTGGAGATGCCATTGGCCGCCAAGCGGCCATTGCGGATGCTGCGCAATGCCGAGGCACTGGCCGATCTGATCAACCGGCATGGCATCGATCTGGTGCATGCCCGCAGCCGGGCCCCTGCCTGGTGCGCGCTGAGTGCGGCGCGGCGCACCGGCAAACCCTTCGTGACGACCTTTCACAATGCTTATGGCCATAAATGGCTGAAACAATATTACAACGCGGTAATGGCCAAGGGGGACCGGGTTATCGCCATATCGGATTTCGTGGCCCAGCATGTGCGCGAAATCTATGGCGTGCCCGATGACCGTCTGGTGACGATCCATCGGGGCATCGACACGGACCTGCATGACCCCGCCAAGGTCAGTGCCGAACGGATCATCCAGATTTCCCGGGCCTGGCGGCTGGAAGATGATCGCCCCGTGGTCATGTTGCCCGGCCGTTTGACCCGCTGGAAGGGCCATGCGGTCTTGATCGAGGCGCTGGCAATCCTGGGACGGCAGGATATTTGCTGTGTCCTGGTGGGCGGGGATCAAGGCCGCGCCACCTATCGCGAAGAATTGGAAAAGCAAGTGCGCCGTCACGACCTGACGCAGGTTGTGCGCCTGGTCGGCCATTGTCCCGATATGGCCGCCGCCTACATGCTGGCCGATGTCGTCGTCTCGGCCTCGACCCAGCCGGAGGGTTTTGGCCGGGTGGCGGTAGAGGCGCAAGCCATGGGCCGGCCGGTGATCGCCACCGACCACGGCGGAGCGCGGGAAACCGTGCTGCCCGAACAAAGCGGCTGGCTGGTGCCACCCAACGACGCCGAGGCGCTGGCCGCCACCCTGGACTGGGCCTTGAGCCTGAACCGGTTGGAGCGCGAGAACATGGCCGCGAACGGCCGGGCCAACGTGGAACGGAACTTCACGGTCGAGTTAATGTGTCGGCGTATCCTGGCCGTCTATCAATCCCTTTTGCCCTAAGATGACCGCGGACGGCGTTCTGGTCATTCGCCATGGCGCCTTGGGCGATCTGGTGCAGTCCATGGGTCCGTTCAAGGCAATCCGGGCGCATCACCCGAAGGCGCAAATCACCCTGCTGACAGCGCCGGCCTTTGCCATGTTCATGCGGAATTGCCCCTGGTTCGACGACGTCTGGCAGGATCGCCGGCCCGGATGGCATCAGATTACTGAATGGCTGCGTCTGCGCCGCCGCCTGACCGAGGGCGGCTTCGCGCGGGTCTATGATCTGCAAACCTCGTCCCGCTCCAGCCTGTATATCCATGCCTTCCCGCGCCGCCGGCGCCCTGAATGGTCCGGCATCGCCCTGGCCGCCAGCCATAATCACGGTAACCCGGACCGCGACCGGATGCATACCCTGGAGCGTCAGGCGGAACAGTTGCAGATTGCCGGCATCGGCTCGGTCCCGGCGCCGGACCTCTCGTGGGTCAGCGCGGATACGGCGCGCTTCGCGCTGCCGCGGCCCTACGCCCTGGTGGTGCCCGGCGGTGCCGCCCATCGGCCGGCCAAACGCTGGCCGGCGGATAATTATCTGGCGCTTTGCCGCCGCCTGCTGGCGGCCTCCATCCAGCCCGTGCTGATCGGCGGCCCGGACGAGGTGATTTTGAACCAGGTGCTGGCCGAACAATGCCCTGGTGCCCGCGATCTGGCGGATCGGACCAGTATCGAGGATCTGGCGGTTCTGGCCCGCGATGCCTTGCTGGCGGTGGGCAACGATACCGGGCCCATGCACCTGGCCGCCGTGTCGGGCTGTCCCGCGGCGGTCCTGTTCTCCGATCAATCCGACCCCGGCTTTTGCGCCCCGCGCGGTGCCAAGGTCTGCATCCTGCGCGAACCCGATCTGGCGGCGCTCGGCATCGACCGGGTCTGGGCGGCGGTGGAAAGGCTCGGCACCTGAGTCAACCCACATTCGAACAGTATGAATAACGAACCGGCCCGCACTGTCTTCAGGGCCATGGCGCGGCTTGACAGGGCGGCCATTCCGCCTAAGTTGCGCCAAGATCGCCCCTGGGCCGCTGCCCGGGTTGCCCTTGGCGGCGATTTCAGGGTTGTTTGCTCAGATTGGTTTGAACATGGTCGATATCTCATTGCCTGACGGTACCTTACGTCGATATGACGGCGCCGTGACGGTCGAACAGGTCGCCAACGACATTGGCCCCGGCCTGGGCAAGGCCGCTATCGCCGCTCGTGTCGATGGTGCGCTGGTCGATTTAAATCTGTCCATCGAGGCGGACGCGGCGCTTGAAATCATTACCCGGCAAAGCGACGAAGCGCTGGAAATTCTGCGCCACGATTGCGCCCACGTGCTGGCCGAGGCGGCCAAGGAATTGTGGCCCGATTTGCAGGTCACCATCGGACCGGCGATCGAGGACGGCTTCTATTACGATTTCGCCAAGGCCGAACCCTTCACCCCCGATGATCTGGTCAAGCTGGAAGCCCGCATGACCGAGATCGTGGCGCGGGACGAAGCGATCGAGCGCCAGGTTTGGGCACGGGACAAGGCGATCGACTATTTCAAGTCCATCGGCGAGCACTACAAGGCGGAGATCATCGAGGATTTGCCCGAAGATGAACCGATCAGCGTCTACAGCCAGGGCCAGTTCACCGACCTGTGCCTGGGTCCGCATCTGCCCTCGACCGGCAAGCTGGGCGACGCCTTCAAGCTGATGAAGGTGGCCGGCGCCTATTGGCGTGGACATTCCCGCAACGAAATGCTGCAACGGATCTACGGTACCTGCTGGCGAAACAAGAAGGAGTTGAAGGCTTATCTGCACCGCCTGGAAGAAGCCGAAAAGCGCGACCATCGCCGCCTGGGCCGGGAAATGGATCTGTTCCATTTCCAGGAAGAGGCGGCCGGCATGCCCTTCTGGCACCCCAAGGGCTGGGCCCTTTACCTCACCCTGGAACGATACATGCGCCAGCGTTTGACAGAGGGCGGGTACCTCGAAGTCAGGACGCCGCAGCTGTTCGACCGTAAATTCTGGGAGGTTTCCGGGCATTGGGAAACCTTCCAGGAGCACATGTACACGACGGAACAGGAAGAGCGCATTTTCGCCCTGAAGCCCATGAACTGTCCGGGGCATGTGCAGATCTACCGTCAACGCCTGAAAAGCTACCGCGATCTGCCGCTCCGCATGGCCGAATTCGGGTCCTGTCACCGCTTTGAGCCGTCCGGCGCCCTGCACGGCCTTATGCGCGTGCGGGCCTTTGTTCAGGACGACGCCCATATTTTTTGCACGGAAGCTCAGATCACCTCGGAAAGTCAAGTTTTCTGCGACCTGTTGATGTCGATTTACAAGGATCTGGGTTTCGACGATGTGCACGTCAAATTCGCCGATCGGCCGCCGGTGCGCGCCGGCGAGGATGCGGTCTGGGATCAGGCCGAAGATGCGCTGATGACGGCGCTGAAGGCGACGGGCCTGCCCTTTACCATGAACCCTGGAGAGGGCGCCTTTTATGGCCCGAAACTGGAATTCGTCTTGCGCGATGCTATCGGCCGGGAATGGCAATGCGGTACCTTGCAGGTCGATTTCGTGTTGCCCGAGCGTCTTGACGCTTCTTATGTAGGCGAGGATAACCAACGCCACCGCCCCGTGATGCTGCACCGGGCCATTCTGGGCTCTTTCGAACGCTTCATCGGCGTGATGATCGAACATTACGCGGGCCGTTTGCCCCTGTGGTTGTCCCCCGTGCAGGTTGTCCTGGCCACCATCACCAATGATGCCGATGGCTATGCGGAAGAGGCGGCCAGGGCGATGCGGGCCGCGGGTTTACGGGTTGAATTGGATCTGCGTAACGAGAAGATCGGCTATAAAGTGCGCGAGCATTCCCTGGCCAAAATACCCGTTATCGCCGCCGCCGGCCAGCGTGAGGCGGAGACGGGCGGCATTGCCTTGCGCCGCCTGGGCGAAAAAGGGCAGGAGGTGCTTGCACTCGCGGATGCCATCGCCGCGCTATCGAAAGAAGCGGCCATGCCCGGCGCCTGAATGGCAACTCGATTAACAACTTGATCGCCGGGCGTAATGGGTGCTTTATTAACCGCTTGAATACTATTTCCGGGCTAATGTAACGGGCCGTGGTGGCCGCGTTGCCTGGTTGCCGGGCCGAACAACAGATGAGGAGTTTACGACAATCGCTCGACGATTTTATCCAAATACACCGCCAGCCCAATCCGGGCCGCGGATAAACGAACGGATCGAAAGCGCTTCGGTTCGACTGGTTGATGAAACAGGAGAGAACGTCGGCGTCGTCAGCCTCGACGATGCGCTGGACCGCGCCGATGGTGTCGGCCTCGACCTGGTGGAGATAGCTCCCGAAGCCAAACCTCCCGTCTGCAAGATCCTCGACTACGGCAAGTTCAAGTTCGAGGCGCAGAAAAAGGCCAATGAAGCCCGCAAGAAACAAAAAGTCATCGAGGTTAAGGAAATCAAGATGCGCCCGAACATCGATCATCACGATTACGATGTGAAGATGCGGGCGATGAACAAGTTTCTGGGCGGGGGTGACAAGGTGAAGGTTACCTTGCGCTTCCGTGGCCGGGAAATGGCGCATCAAAATTTGGGCCTGAAAGTCCTTGAAAGGGTGCGCGATGACCTGGAAGCTGTGTCCAAGGTGGAACAGTTCCCAAAAATGGAAGGCCGCCAGATGACCATGGTGATCGCACCGCGTTAAGGCGCGATGCCCGGCACCGGGCCACGGCCCGGCAGTGATGTGGTGATGCTGCGGGTAGACAATCTGCATCGGCCGGGCCTGGGGCCAATATCTTTTCACATTGATGAAGGCGAATGCCTGGCCCTGACGGGACCGTCGGGGGCGGGCAGATCCATGCTCCTGCGTGCCATTGTGGACCTTGATCCCAACCAGGGGCGGATCACCGCCGCCGCGCGGACCCGCGCCAGCGTACCGGCCCCTGAATGGCGCCGTCTGGTCGCCTATCTGCCCGCCGAGTCCGGCTGGTGGATGGACCGGGTAGGAGATCACATGCCCGACCGGGCGGCGGCCCGCGAACTGTTGGCCGGCCTGGGCTTCGCCGATCCCGACGCGGCCCTGTCCGGGCCCGTGGCGCAACTCTCCAGCGGCGAACGCCAACGCCTGGCGCTGGCCCGCGGCCTGCTGGGGACGGCGCGGGTTCTGCTGCTGGACGAGCCCACGTCAGCCCTGGATCCGGAAAATTGCGCCCAGGTCGAAGAACTGCTGCAAGGGCGCCTGGCCAAGGGCGCGGCCACCCTGTTGGTCAGTCACGATCCGGCTCGGATAGCGCGTCTGGCCGCCCGCAGCCTCCGCCTGGAGCAAGGCCAATTGGTGGCCGGGCCATGAGCGGCTATATCGAACTGTCCTACTTTGATTTGGCGCTTGCGGCCCTGTTGTTGCTTTTCAACGCGGGGCTCTCCCTGGTCCTGGGCCTGCGTCTGGAAGGGCGGATGCTGCTGGCCGCCTTGCGCATGACCGTCCAATTGCTGCTGGTGGGCTTGGTCTTGCAGACCTTGTTTAATCTGGTCTCGCTTTGGCTGACCGCCTTGGTGGCCCTGATCATGGCGTTGTTTGCCGGGCGCGAAATTCTGGCTCGGCAGGAGCACCGCCTGGGGGGCTGGTGGGGCTATGGCATCGGCTCATCCACCATGCTGGTGGCCGGGATGGTGGTCACCATGCTGGCCCTGAATGGCCCCCTGCGGCCCGATCCCTGGTACGATCCCCGCTACGCCATTCCCCTGTTCGGGATGATCCTGGGCAATGCCATGACCGGTATCAGCCTTGGGCTGGATAGTCTGACCAGCCTGGCGCGACAGGAACGCGCGGGCATCGAGGCACAATTGATCCTGGGCGCCTCACGTTGGCGGGCCCTGCGGCCCGTCGCGCAGCGGGCCCTGCGCACCGGTTTCACGCCCATGTTGAATTCCATGGCCGCCGCCGGCGTGGTCTT
>JAKZRK010000354.1:0-20179 GCA_047518225.1 Alphaproteobacteria bacterium
TGTGGAAGGCGCCCATATCCACACGCTCGGCGGCCTCGACAATAAAATGGGCCAGATCATCATCGGCCACCCAGTCCTTAAGATCAGGCGGCAAAAGCATCCGTTGTGAACGGTCATAAGAGCGAAAATTCTTCATCAAGAGATCATACCAGAACAGAGCAGAATTGTAGCGTCAAAACACCCTCAAATCCGACAGACTGCTAGAGCGCTTCCGGGCTATTCTGAACCATTTAACCGCTCACCAAGACCCCGTGGATAGGCGCGGTTCGCAGGTCGATGTGGGAATCGTCCAAGAATTGCAACGCCGCCACGGGCCCTTGGTGAGCGGCCTTCGGTGGCGCCCCCAAGCCGTTCGGACGCGTTGCGCCGCTTGCCCGATGTACTACATCGCGCTGCGCGACGCGCCTACCCGAATGGCTTGGGGACGCCATCAAATGATTCACAATAGCCCGGAAACGCTCTAGGCTGGCGTTATGACAATTTCAAAGCCAAGTTTTACCATGGGCGTAGAGGAGGAGTATCTCCTCGTCGACCGACAGACCCGGGACTTGGCGACCGACCCGCCGGGGGAACTGCTGGTCGAATGCGAGGCCCGCCTGGGCCACCGGGTCACGGCGGAATTCATGCGCAGCCAAATCGAAGTCGGCACCAGGGTTTGCGCCCATATCGGCGAGGCGCGGGGGGAATTACAGGAATTGCGCGGCACGGTGTCCGAGGTCGCCGGCCAGTTCGGCCTGGCGCCCATCGCCGCCTCTACCCATCCCTTTGCCCATTGGCGCACGCAAAGCCATACCGACAAGGAACGCTATGCCGATCTGGCCGACGCCCTACAGGTCACGGCGCGGCGCCTGCTGATATCCGGCATGCATGTGCATGTGGCCGTGGAAGGCGAGGACATGCGTATCGACCTGATGAACCAGGCGACTTATTTTCTGCCTCATTTGCTGGCGTTGAGCACCTCTTCGCCGTTTTGGCACGGCGAGAATACCGGCCTGATGTCCTACCGGCTGACCGTATTCGATGCCTTGCCCCGCACCGGTGTGCCGGATCGTTTTGATTCTTATGGCGAATACGAACGCCTGGTCAACCGTCTGGTCGGCGCCGGGGTAATCGAGGACGGCACCAAAATTTGGTGGGACATGCGCCCCTCGGCCCGCTATCCGACCCTGGAAATGCGGATAACCGACATTTGCACCAGCCTGGAAGACAGCCTGACCGTCGCCTCCCTGTACCAATGCATCCTGGCCATGCTGTACCGGCTGCGCAACTCCAACCAGCGTTGGCGCATCTATCCCCTGATCTGTGTCGAGGAAAACCGCTGGCGGGCGCAACGCTACGGGGTCACCGACACCATGGTCGACTTCGGCCTGGGCGAACAGGTGCCCTATGGCGAACTATTGGCCGAGATCTTGGATATGGTCGCCCCCGAGGCGGAGGACCTGGGCTGTGCCGATGAAGTGCGCCATGCCCGCGAAATCCTGGCCAGGGGCACCTCAGCGCAACGGCAAATACAGGTCCATGACCAGGCCATGGCGGGCGGCGCCAGCAAGGCGGAGGCCTTGATCCAGGTGGTGGATTGGCTAATCGCGGAAACCGTTCGCGGCCTATAGCCGAGGGCCGCCAGAAAGTTATATGTTAGAGCAACGGACAAAGGGGAGCATGACGATGAGTGAGCAAAACATTGATCCACAGACCCAGTTGGAACTGGAAGCGGCGGCCTTTCGCCGCCTGCGCGACCATCTGCGGGCGCGCACGGATGTCCAGAATATCGACATGATGAACTTGACCGGATTTTGCCGCAATTGCCTCTCGCGCTGGTATATGGAAGAGGCCAACGAGAAAGGCCTGAGCCTGGATAAGGAGGGCGCGCGGGAAATCGTCTATGGCATGCCATTTAGTGAATGGCGCGACAAATACCAGACCGAAGCCAGCGGCGAGAAAAAGGCCAAGTTCGATCGGATCATGGACAGCGGCGAGCACGGGTAGGCCGCGCGTGGTGTCGAAAGGTATTTAGCCGACGGCGGTGTGCAGCCTGTTTTGCGCCTTCATCGTGGCCTGGGCGGCGACGCGCTCTTCCGCCAACTGGTCGGCGATCTCGTTGGTGGGCCGGCCTTCACGCTTGGCGCGCTGGAATATTTCCGCCAGGGTGTCGTGAATGCGGGCGCAATGGGCCATGGCCTCGTCCCGGTTATAGGCTTGGCCTTCGTGAGAGATGTTGATGATGCCGCCGGCATTGATCACATAGTCAGGGGCATACAATATGCCGCGATCGGCCAGCGCCGCGCCGTGGCGGTCCTCGGCCAGTTGATTGTTGGCGGACCCCGCCACGGCCCGTACGCGCAGGCGCGGGATGGTCTGATCATTCAGACTGGCGCCCATGGCGTTCGGGGCGAAGACATCCGCGGCCACATCATAGATGGCGTCCGGGCCCACCACCTCGGCGCCCAGGCTGTCCCGGGCCCAGGCCAGATGGGATTGATCCAAATCGGCGACGGTCAGGCGGGCGCCCGCATCGGCCAGGTGCTGGGCCAGATAGCCGCCCACGTGGCCCAGGCCCTGCATGGCCACATGCACGCCCTGCAAATCGTCCCGCCCCAATTGCGCCCGGGCCGCGGCGCGCAGGCCATGGAACACGCCCCAGGCAGTGGCCGGCGAGGGATCGCCGTCGCCCGCCCCGCCATCGGCGACGCCGGCGACATAAGGGGTGACGCCATGGACGATTTCCATGTCGGCGGGGCAGGTGCCCACGTCCTCGGCCGTGATGTAGCGGCCACCGAGGCGGTCGACGAAATGGCCAAAGGCGGCAAACAGCGCCGGGGTCTTTTCCCCACCCTTTGGCGCGAGGATCACCGCCTTGCCACCGCCAAACGACAGACCGGCCAGGGCCGCCTTGTAGGTCATGCCCCGCGATAAGCGCAATACGTCATCGATTGCCGCCGCCTCATGGTCGTAAGACCAATAACGGCAGCCGCCCAAGGCCGGCCCCAGGGCCGTGCTGTGAATGGCTATGATGGCGACAAGACCGCTGGCCCGATCCTGATGAAACAAAACCTGCTCGTGATTACGGAAACTTTCGGCGGCGAACACGGACATCACGAATTTCCCCAATGAGGCCTGACGACAGCCTACATTTCATATTAAATTCGTTAAAATTCAATTAGTTAAAGATCGATTTGCGCAATTCGCCAGATTCTGTCGCGGGCCTTTCCGGGGCCGGCGTAATATTTCACGCTGTAAGGATTATGCGAAATTAACTGTCGCCGGTTCAGGGGCGGAATATTCGGGCATATCAGATAATTTCGAAATAGCGTTGCAGTTGCCAATCGGTCACGGCCCGGCGGCCTTGGCGTTCTTCCCAACTGCGGCTGGCGGCGAAATGCTCGACGAAGGCATCGCCAAACAAGGCCCGCGCCGCTTTTGAACGCGCCAGCCGCTGGGCCGCTTCGCCCAAACTTTGCGGCAGGGCCAGGCGTTTCGGCTGACCCTGTTGGTAGGCGTTGCCGACCACAGGGGCGGTCGGCTCGATGCCATGTTCGATGCCCCACAGACCCGAAGCAAGGGCGGCGGCCAGGGCCAGATAGGGATTGGCATCGGCGGCGGCAACCCGGTATTCAACCCGTTGCCCCTGGGCGCCGCCGCCGATCACACGCAGGGCGCAGGTCCGGTTGTCGACCCCCCAGGTCGCCTCGGTCGGTGCCCAAAAGCCCGGGATCAGGCGGGTATAGGCATTCACGGTTGGTGCGATCATGGCCAGCAACTCGGGCATCAAGGCCTGTTGGCCGCCTAGAAAATGACGCATGGCGGGGCTGATACCGTCCGCTGCCCTGGCGGCGAAGAAGGCCGATTGGCCATTCTTTATGGCATTCAGGGACAGATGTATGTGGCCCGATTGGCCGGGATAATCGGGCGACCATTTGGCCATGAATGTCGCCATCAGGACATGGCGCTGGGCCTCGACCTTGGCGAAGGTCTTGAACAGGGCGGCCTTGTCCGCCGCCGCCAGGGCCAGGTCCTTGTCGATACTGGCCTCCAACACACCGGGGCCGGTTTCAGTATGAAAACCCTCCAGGGGGAAATCCATTTCCTGACAGGTTCGCAACAGGGCGCCATGGAAATCCGCCCAGGTCGAGGCGCGCAGCATGGAATAGCCGAAATTGCCCGGCGAGATGGGCTGCAGGCCACGATAGCCCTTGGCCGCCGCGCTATGGGGCGTTTCATCGAATAGAAAGAACTCGTACTCGAGCGCGGCCGTGGCGGCCAGGCCCATGTCCCTGGCCCGCGCCACCAGCCGGCGCAACACGCCACGGGGGCAGATCTGCTCGGCCGCGCCGGCGAATTCACCCAGGAACAACAGGCCCCGGCCGTCAAATTCAAAGGGTAGATCCCGGCAGCTTTCGGGCAAAATCCGCACCTGGGCGTCAGGGTAGCCCGTATGCCAGCCGGTGAATGTGGTGTTGTCGTAAAGCTGATCGGCGCTGTCCCAACCCAACACCACGTCGCAAAATCCAAATCCCTTATCCAGGGCCGAGAGGAATTTCTCCCGCCCCATGATCTTGCCCCGCAACACCCCGTCGGCGTCGAACACGCCCACTTTCACATAGTCCAGCCCCCGTTGCTTGACGATCCGCCGGGCCTGGGCCGCGGTGCGCACGGCGCGGGTACCTGCCCTGACGCCGGCGGATTTAGCCGGTTTGCGGGGCCCGGCCACGATCAGAAACGGACACCCAGCATGACCGAGCCGGTGAAAAAGGCGTCGCTCTCGGCAATGGGACTATCGGCGGCCTGCTCCATCAAGGCCGTCCCGCGCAATTCAGTCGCCACGTAAAAGGCCTGGGTAAAGTCATAGACCAGTTGGACATAGGCGTTCATGTCACGAAAGCCCCCGCCCGCCGTATATGCCGGGCGGGAGGCCCGGGCGTTCGCCGCCGCCACGGTGAAATAACTCTCGGCATAGGTATCGTCCATATAGCTCGCACGCATGCCCATGATGAAGGAGGCATTTTTCGACCAGCGGCTGCCCCAGGATGCTTCACCATTCACCAGCAGGCCGCCATGGCCGCCACTGACTTCCTTGCGGATATCGCCCTTGAAACGCCAGGAGGCCATGAAGCTTTCAAAAAACAGACCCAGCTCGGTACCGAATTCTATATCCGGCAGGCCCGTCAGGCTGGGCGAATCCGCCGCCAAGCGGCCAAAATCGAAAGTAATCCTGGGACCCGCCCGAAATGTCCGTTTGCGCCACATGTTCCAGCCAATGCCTTGTTGCGTCGATAAAAACAAGGTGCCGGCATAGTTCACATCCAACAGGGGCAGCGCCCGCGCCGATATACTGTCGGAGCCCAGGAACTCCGGGGCCGCAACCGCCCCGGCGGCTACATTGACGCGAAAAGGGCCCGCAATTCCCTGTCTTGCCGGCAACACCGCATTGGCGGAAGCGGTCCAAAGCTCCCAATCATTATACCGGCTCCCGGCCTCGGCCTGGGCCATGGGCAAGCCCAACGCCAACAGCAGTGCGGGCATCACGCCGCGCCGCGGGCAGCAAAATATATTGCAAATCCAAATCCCGCCCATTGCCTATCCTTTTATTGCCTCCCCATGCCCTCGCGCAAACTATCCCATGCGTCGCCAGGGTGACAAGCAGCCCTCAATCGGACAACAATGCGGCCACGTTTTCGGCAATGGCCAGAGAGGCGGTCAAGCCCGGCGATTCGATGCCATAGAGGTTTATCAGGCCTGCCACGCCATGGCTGTCCGGGCCCTGGATCAGAAAATCCTCGGCCCCGCCGCCAGGTCCTTGCAGCTTTGGCCGCATGCCACTGTAGGCCGGTTGTAGCGAATCGTCCGGCAGGCCGGGGTAATAACGGCGCACCGCATCGTAAAATACCTCTGCCCGGCTCGGCTCCACACGATAGTCTATGGTGCCGCACAGACCTTCCACGGCCCCCTCCAACCATTGCTGATCCGGGCCAAACCGCGCCTGGCCGCCCATATCGATGGTCAGATGAACGCCGAGAGAGGCGGAGGCCGGAACCGGATAGATCAGCCGGGAAAACGGCTGTCGGCCGGCAAGGGAAAAATAATTGCCTTTGCAATAATACAGCGGCGGCACCGTGTCCGGGTCCAGCCCTTCGATGGTTCGGGCCAAAGGCTGGGCATACAGGCCGGCGGCATTGATCACCCGGCGGCTGGCCAATTCCATTTCGCCGCCGTCTTCGTCCCTGATCCGCAGAGAGATGCCGCCGATCCTTGGGCTCAGCACCTGCCCGCTCAAGGCGCGGCTGCGAAAGGCAATGACGGCGCCATGGTCCTCCGCTTCACCCTGATAGGCCAGCATCAAGGCATGGCTGTCGATGATTCCGGTGGAGGGGGAAACAAGCGCCCCGGTACAGAACAACGCCGGTTCCTGCTCCATGGCTTCGGAGGCGCTGATTTCATACAAATCATCGACCCCATTGGCCGCCGCCCTGGCCTTGATGCCGGCCAATATTTCCTGTTCGTCCCGAGAGGTGGCGACAATCAATTTGCCGCTATTTCGGTGCGCCACGCCGTGGCTGGCGCAATATTCGTATAACATGGCCTTGCCCGCGACGCAGAACCGCGCCTTCAGGCTATCCTTGGCGTAATAGATACCGGCATGGATCACCTCGCTGTTGCGCGACGAGGTTTCCGTGCCGATGGCATCGGCCGCTTCCAGGACGACGACTTCGTCGCCGGAAAGGGCCAATTGCCGGGCGATGGCAAGGCCGACCACGCCCGCCCCCACCACTATGCTGTCCACACGATCGATCATGGCGCGCAACTTGGCCTGCGCCGATGCCCGGGTCAAGCAGCTGTGATTTGCACCGCATCACCTTCCCGGAGACCATGGGAATCCTGGGTGGTAAATGGTAAAGGGAGATAGTCATGCGACCATATCCAAGCTTAACGGCCTTGGCCGTCCTGACCTGGCTGGTGGTGCCAGGGCAAATTCTGGCAAGTCCCGCACAATGGCGCTCCGAGTGGCCCAAGACCGATTTCACCAAGCATTCGGTGCCATTCGAGGAAATCATGTCGGGCGGGGTCAGGAAAGACCAAATCCCCTCCATCGATCGGCCCCGCTTCATACCAGTGGCGAAAGCGGAAGGTCTGGCGCCGACCGAGCCGGTGGTCGGCCTGACACTCAACGGCAAGAGCCGGGCTTATCCCCTGTCTGTCCTGATCTGGCATGAAATTGTCAACGATGACTTTGCCGGGGTACCGGTGGCGGTGACATTCTGCCCCTTGTGCAATGCTGCGGTGGTGTTCGACCGCCGGGTGGCGGGGCAAACGTTGGAATTCGGCACCACGGGCAAACTGCGCTTTTCCGATCTGGTGATGTACGACCGGCAGAGCGAAAGCTGGTGGCAGCAATTCACCGGCGAGGCCATTATTGGCGCGATGATGGGGCAAACTTTGCGGTTTCTGCCGGCCCGGTTGGAATCATTCGCCAAATTCAAGGCCCGCGCGCCGGGGGGCGAAGTCCTCGTCCCGACCAATCCCAATATGCGCCGCTATGGCATGAACCCGTACGGCGGCTATGATTCCGCCAGCACGCCATTTCTGTACCGTGGCAAATTGCCGGGGGTGGTCGCCCCACTGGCCCGCGTGGTGGCGGTTGGCGATCGCGCCTGGTCGGTGGAATTTCTGCGGATCAAGCAACGGGTCGAAACCAAGGACGGCCTAATTCTGACCTGGGAACATGGGCAGAATTCCGCGCTTGATAGCCCCCTCATCGCCGAAGGCCGAGACGTGGGCAATGTCCTTGTGCAACGGCGGAATGCCAATGGCGTTCTGGTCGATGTGCTTTACCGGGTGGATTTTGCCTTTGCCTTTTACGCCTTCCACCCCACGGTCAAGATCATGGTCGAGTAGGCATCGGGAGGCAATGGCGGCAACAACACTGGACAAGGTACCATCGCATACAATGTAATACGGTGATGGCGAATAAAAAGCGCGACATATCGGAAACTGGTGGCGCCGCCGGCGTTCAGGAATTCCTGAATAAACTGGCCGCGACATCCACCGCCCATGCCGCCAGTACCCGCGGCCGGCTGTTGTTCGCCATGGACGCCACCGCCTCGCGGGAGCCGAGCTGGGATACCGCCTGTCAGATTCAGGGCGATATGTTCGCCCAGACGGCGACCCTGGGGGGCCTGGACGTGCAATTGGCCTATTACCGGGGATACAAGGACTTCCGCGCCACGCCGTGGGTTTCCACCTCGGCCGATCTGATCCCCTTTATGACCCGTGTGCGTTGTCTGGGCGGACAGACCCAGGTGGAGCGGTTGCTGCGCTATGCGGTGCGGGAAACCGGGAAACAGCGGATCAATGCCCTGGTTTTCGTCGGCGACTGTCTGGAAGAGGATATCGACCAGGTTTGCGCCGTGGCCGGCGAACTGGGCATGCTGGGGGTTCCGTGTTTTCTGTTCCACGAGGGCCATGAGCCGACGGCAAGCCGGGCCTTCAAACAGATCGCGACACTAACCAGAGGTGCCTATTGCCGCTTTGATGCCTCGTCCGCGGCACAATTACGGGATTTACTCGCCGCCGTCGCGGTCTATGCGGCCGGTGGCCGCAAGGCGCTATCGGATTTCTCGCAAGGCAAGGCCGACACCGTCCTGCAAATTGCCCATCAGGTGGGCGTACGGCGGTCATGATCGGCTACTTTATTTTGGGCGTCTCTTTGCTGGGCGCCTTGGCTCTGATGGGCAAATTGCTGATCACCGCGGACCCGAAATTCCTCGCCAAGGCCTTGCGCTATACCGGGTTTGGCCTGTTCGCCGCGGTGGCCTTGTTTCTTTTGTTGACCGGACGGTTTGCCCTGGGCCTGCCCCTGGCCTTCGTGGCCGCCGCGTTTCTGCGCCGCTGGGCCTTGCCCAAGCTGGGGCCGCGCATCGGCGGTGGGGCACGGCCGTCCACGGGGCGCAGCTCGAACGTGGAAACCGACTATCTGCGCATGACCCTGGACCATGATAGCGGCGCCATGCGCGGGGAGATACTGCGCGGCACGTTCGCGGGCCGTGACCTGAACGATCTGAACTTGGACCAACTGGTCGAATTGTTGGCGGAATGCCGGCGTCACGATGGCGAAGCGGCGCAAGTATTGGAGGCTTATCTGGACCGAACCCAGGGCAGTGACTGGCGACGGAACGCCGCGGGTTACAGCGAACACCACGGCGGGTATGGCAATTCCAATCAAAATGCCGGGCGGGGCAGCATGACCATGGTGGAGGCGTGCGAAGTTTTGGGCCTGGAAGCCAATCCCTCACCCAGCGAGGTCCGCGAGGCCCATAAACGCCTGATGTTGAAACTGCACCCGGACAAGGGCGGTTCTTCTTATCTTGCGGCAAAAATCAATCAAGCCAAGGATTTGTTGCTGGGCGTGTGACGGCATGGCTTGCGTGACCGCCTTGGCCATGGCAGAAGCTCCCCACGACGCCGATAAATAGCAACAAGATAAGGTCCAATTGGCATGCGCGTACGCAAGGCGGTTTTTCCCGTAGGCGGATTAGGCACGCGTTTTTTGCCGGCAACCAAGTCGTTGCCAAAGGAAATGCTGCCCATTGTCGATAAACCATTGATCCAATACGCGGTTGAAGAAGCCCATGCGGCGGGCATAGAAGAGTTCATCTTCGTGACCGGCCGAGGCAAGGCGGCGATCGAGGATCATTTCGACCACTCCTACGAACTGGAAGATCTGCTGTCCTCGCGCAACAAGTTGGAGGCTTTGGAAGCATTGCGGGCCGTCGTTCCCGGCGCCGGCCAGGTCGCCTATACCCGGCAGCAGGAACCCTTGGGCCTTGGCCACGCGGTCTGGTGCGCGCGGAATTTGGTGGGCGACGAGCCCTTCGCGGTCCTGCTGGCCGATGATCTGATCTTGAGCGATAAACCCTGCCTGAGCCAAATGGTGGAAGCCGTCAGCGAAACCGGGGGCAATATGGTGGCGGTGATGGATGTGCCCCGCGAACATACCTCCCGTTACGGCATCCTGGACGTTGGCAGTGACGATGGCCGCCTGGTGGAGGTCCGGGGCCTGGTGGAAAAACCTGAACCGGTGGCGGCACCATCCACCCTGTCGGTTATCGGGCGTTATATCCTGATGCCCGAGGTGTTTGACCATCTGGGCCAGAAAAAACCGGGCGCGGGCGGGGAAATCCAGTTGACGGACGCCATGGCCAAAATGATTGGCGGGCGGCCTTTTCATGGTCTGCGCTTTGAAGGCACCCGTTTTGACTGCGGCGACAAATTAGGGTTTTTGCAGGCGACGATTGCCTTTGGTCTAGCCCGGGATGATTTGAGGGAAGGTCTTGGTAAATATTTATCGACAATAGCCAAGGATCTCTGAAGCCGTGAAACCAGATCCGAAGATAATAGCAAGGCATACCTAACCATGCATGTCACCATGATCGGAACCGGCTATGTCGGTTTAGTATCAGGCGCTTGTTTTTCCGAATTCGGGCATATTGTTACCTGCGTCGACAAGGACGCCGCCAAGATCGATGCCTTGCAGGCGGGCCGGATCCCGATTTTTGAACCGGGCCTTGAAAAACTGGTGGCGACCAATGTCGCCGCGGGCCGCCTGACCTTCACAACCGAGATGCAACGGCCCGTGGCGGATGCCGATGCGGTGTTTATCGCGGTGGGCACGCCGTCGCGCCGGGGCGACGGTCATGCGGATCTAACCTATGTCTTTGCTGCCGCGCGCGAAGTGGCGGAAGCCCTGGACGGCTATACCGTGATCATCACCAAATCCACCGTGCCCGTCGGCACCGGGGCGGAAGTGGCCCGGATCGTCGACGAAACCCGGCCGGATGCGGAATTCGATGTCGCCTCGAACCCGGAATTTTTGCGCGAAGGCGCGGCGATCAGCGATTTCATGCGCCCCGACCGCGTGGTTGTGGGCACCGAAAGTGACCGGGCCCGCGAGGTGATCCGCGAATTATACAGATCCCTGTTCTTGAACGAGACGCCGGTGATGTTTACCGCGCGGCAGACGGCGGAATTGATCAAATATGCCGCCAATGCGTTCCTCGCCACCAAGATCACCTTCATCAACGAGATCGCCAATCTGTGTGAACAGGTTGACGCTGATGTTCAGGACGTCGCCCGCGGCATGGGCCTGGATGGCCGCATCGGCAACAAGTTCCTGCACGCGGGTCCCGGCTATGGCGGCTCGTGCTTCCCCAAGGATACCCTGGCCCTGTTACGCACGGCCGAGGACCTTGGCCTGCCGTTAAACATCGTCAAGGCCACGGTGGCGGTCAATGCTCAACGCAAAAAGGATATGGCGAAAAAGGTCATCGATGCCTGTGGCGGCTCGCTACGGGGCAAATTGATCGCGGTCCTGGGCCTGACCTTCAAACCGAACACCGACGATATGCGCGATTCCCCCAGTCTGGAGATCATTCCGGCCCTGTTAGCGGCTGGCGCCAAGGTCCGCGCCCACGACCCCGAGGGCATGGACGAGGCGCGTGCGTTAATGAATGGGGTCGAATATTGCGACGACGCCTATGACACCCTGACCGGAGCGGATGCCCTGACCATCGTCACCGAGTGGAACGCCTACCGCGCCCTGGACATGACCCGGGTCAAAGCGCTTTTGCAGGCGCCGGTTCTGGTTGATATGCGCAATATCTATGACCCCGAGACCATGCGCGATCTGGGCTTCACCTATGTTTCCATTGGCCGCAGGACGGTCAAGCCCTGAACCGGGGAAGAGTTAGTCATGCAAAGCCACATTTTTCACGCCTCGGTTCTGCGCGAATACGACGTACGCGGCGTTGTCGGCGATACCCTGTCCACGGCGGATGCTTATGCGGTGGGCCGCTCGTTCGGGTCCATTGTCGCTGCCGGGGGCGGGCGGCGGGTTGCCGTGTGCTACGACGGCCGCCTGTCCTCGGTCGAAATGGCGGACCATCTGGCCCGGGGCCTGAACGAGGCCGGGATTGACGCCTTGCGGATCGGCCGCGGACCGACACCCATGTTGTATTTTTCAGTCTATCATTTGCAGGCCGACGCTGGCGTGATGATCACTGGCTCCCATAATCCGGCGGATTATAACGGTTTCAAAATGATGCTTGGCGGAAATGCTTTTTTTGGCGATCAGATCCAGGAACTGGGCCGCCTGGCCAAGGCGGGAAACCAGGCGGGGGCGTGGGCCCAGGGCGAGGGCGGATTGGAAGATCATAATGTACGCCCGGCCTATCTGGAAGAGCTGGTCGCGGCCTATACCACCGAGATTCCGCTTTCCGTCGCCTGGGACTGTGGCAACGGCGTGGCCGGCGACATTCTGCCCGAACTGATCGCCCGCCTGCCCGGCCACCACATCGCCTTGAATGAAGTGGTCGATGGTACCTTCCCGGCCCATCATCCCGATCCCACGGTAGCGGAAAATTTGGTGCAGCTGCAAGCAACCGTGGGCCAGAACAATCTGGATATGGGGATCGGCTTTGATGGCGACGGTGACCGCATTGGTGTCGTTGACGGCCGGCAGCGGATCTTATGGGGTGATCAGTTGCTGGCCATCCTGGCCCGCGATGTTTTGGCGGAGCGGCCCGGCAGCACCATTATCGCCGACGTGAAAGCCAGCCAGATGCTGTTCGACGAGGTTGCCCGGCTGGGCGGCAAACCTTTGATGTACCGCACCGGCCATTCTCTGATCAAAAGCAAGATGGCGGAGACCGGCGCGCCCCTGGCCGGCGAAATGAGCGGCCATATCTTTTTCGCCGACAAATATTATGGCTTCGACGATGCCTTGTATGTGGCGGTTCGGTTTCTGGATGCCGTGGCCAAGTCCGGGCAAAGCGTCGCCGCGTTGCGCGACAGCCTGCCGCAAATGGTCAACACACCCGAAATACGTTTCGCGTGCGGCGATACAAGGAAATTTCAAGTAGTAGACGAGGTGGTCGCCGAATTGCGGGCCCAGGGCGCTGAAATTTCCGAGGTCGATGGCGCCCGTGTTTCCACCCCCGACGGGTGGTGGCTGATCCGCGCCTCCAACACCCAGCCGGTCCTGGTGGTCCGCTGCGAAGCCGGCGACCTGGCCGGCCTGGCGCGCCTTAAGGCCGCCGTGACCGCGGCCCTGGCCCCCAGCGGCGTGACCCCGCCGGCGGACTTTTAGCCAAACTTACTCAAGAACTTGACCATGGCACGGGTGCGGTCTGTGAACAGTTTTGGGATGAAATAGCTGCTGGCGGCACGGTGACCGACCTCGCCAAAGGTGGGGTAAGGCCAGATGGCGCCGGCCATGGCGCCTATTTTCAGGCCCTGCGCCACCGCCATGACCCAGGGCTGGATCAGTTCGCCGGCGTGAGGGCCGACGATGGAGGCGCCCAGGACACGGCCGTTCTTGGCGGTCACGATCTTGATCAGGCCGGCCGTATCCCGTTCTGTCTGGGCCCGGTCATTTTCCGCGAAGGGAAAGCGCAAAATTCGGATTTCGCCCGCCTGGGCCCTGGCCTGGTCTTCGGGCAGGCCCACCTGGGCTAGCTCCGGGTCAGTATAGGTGACCCAGGGGACCGCCGTCTGCTTGGCCTTGGCGGGCAGACGAAACAGCGCGTTGCGGATCACGACCCCGGCGTGATGTCCGGCCACATGGGTAAACTGCAAGCCACCGGCCACATCGCCGATAGCAAAGATTTTCTTGTTCGAAGTGCGCAGGCGGCGGTCCACCGCGATGCCCATGGGTGAATAGTCCACGCCGGCGGCGTCCAGGTTCAGCCCCTCGACATTAGCCTTGCGGCCGGCGGCGACCAGCAAATGGCTGCCCTCCGCCACGCCGCCATTGTCCAGCCGGACGGCAA
Source organism: Alphaproteobacteria bacterium (assembly GCA_047518225.1). GTDB lineage: Bacteria > Pseudomonadota > Alphaproteobacteria. The sequence continues at coordinate 13,821 of JAKZRK010000354.1, forward strand.
CGCCGCCCTCTTTGCGCGCGGCGCCATCAACCTTGACCCCGGTCAGGACATTGACCCCTTCCCTGGCCAGCCTGTCATGCACCACCCTGGCCAGTTCCTCGTCGTCATTGGGCAACAGCCGGGCCATTTCGACTAGCGTCACCTGGGTCCCCAGACGCTGGTGAGCCTGGGCCATCTCGACCCCGATGGGACCGCCGCCAATGACAATAAGATGCGCCATGGCTTGATCGCAGGTAAACAAAGTCTCGTTGGTCAGATAGGGCACGTCATCCAGGCCGGCAATAGGCGGCACCATGGGGGAAGAGCCGGTGGCGACGACAAAGCGGCGCGCCTTCACGGACTGCCCGTTGACGTCGGCCTCGTCGGGTCCGACGAAGCGTGCCGTACCCTGGATCACGTTGACGCCCAGGGCCTGAAAACGCTCGATGGAATCATGCGGCGCGATGGCGGCGATGACATCGCGCACATGCTGGCGCACCGCCGCCGGATCCACGCGCAAGGGGCCGGCCGTAAGTCCAAACCGGCCGGCGTTGGAAATATTGTGGGCGGACTTGGCCGCCGCCAACAACGCCTTGGAGGGTACGCACCCAAAGTTCAGGCAGTCGCCGCCCATCAGGTGCTGCTCCACCAAGGCCACGGAGGCGCCAAGCTGGCTGGCCCCGGCGGCCACGGTCAGCCCGCCTGACCCGGCGCCGATAACGCAAATGTCAACCTTCAACCCAGCGCTCATCGGGCCGCGCCCTTGCCTTGCCTGCGGGCCCGAAAAAACTTGTACAGCAACGGCAGGGTCGCCAAAACCGCCAAACCGATCAGCGCCGTCAGAACGTCGTTGCTCAAAAGCGAGCCGACGGACAAGTCCTCGTCACTGTCCAGGATACTATCCAGGCCCGTGCCGACCTGGGCGAAAACGAAGGTGCCTGGAATGATGCCGATGAAGGTCGCCAACACATAGTCCCGTAAACCGACGCCCAAAAAAGCCGGGACCAAATTGACCAGGAAAAATGGAAACAACGGAATCAACCGCAAAATCAGCAGATAGTTGAAGGCGTTTTCCCGGAAGCCATCTTCCATTTTCAGCAGGGCTGGTCCGGCCCTGGCCCGCAAGGGATCGCCCAGGGCGGTCTTGGCGATCAGGAATATTGCCGTGGCGCCGATCGTGGCGCCGACCACCACCAGGCCGGTGGCCACGGCGCTGCCGAAAAAAAATCCAATGGTCACGGTCAAGAGCAAGGCGCCGGGCAGGGAAAACGCCACCATCACCGTGTAGGCGACAAGAAAACACAAGGCCATGACAAAGGTGTGATCAGCAACATATCTGGCCAGATCGGCGCGGTGCAGACGCAAACTGTCCAGGGTAAAATATTCATCGCCACCAACGGCCAAGAAGGCGATCAAGCCGGCCGCCAACACCAGCAAGGGCCACAATCGGCGTAGTGACAACAACGGCGCACGCGCGGCAGCCTTATCGTCCCTTTCGCGCTGTTTCTGGCCGCTCATGGCAACACCCTAAAAATATCCGAAGGGGACTATAGCGTAATCCCTGCCATGAACTAGGGTGGATGTATTGTGAAATCAACGAGTCCATCATGTTATCGTGAAGAGGTTAGTAACCCGAGCCGGGGCGGCCCGGCGGCGCGGTCGCATGGGGGGTCCGGGCGGCGTTGACTTCTCGTAGTCGAAACCGTATACAGCGCGTCTTGTTTTAGGGCTCTAACGGGCCGAATATTTTGATGGAGGTTGAGGGGTGAAACGCACCTACCAACCCAGCAGACTGGTCCGTAAACGCCGGCATGGCTTTCGTCACCGCATGGCGACCGTTGGCGGTCGCCGTCTTTTGGCAAAGCGCCGGTCCAGGGGCCGCAAGCAACTTTCGGCATAGGGTGATTCCGGCCCGAATTACGGGGCACGGGGGATCTGTGTGTAATGAAATGGGGCATAGTGATTTGGGGCTCGTGCGCCTGAAAAGGCGCGCGGACTTTTTGCGCGTGGCCAGGTCCGGCCGGCGCTTCGCGGCGCGCGGTCTAGTTCTGCAGGTCGCCGACCGGCAGGCTGGCCGGCCAGGCAACACCGGCATCACGGGACGGCATCCTGGCGTCGAAGAGGGATCGGAGGCTGCTGTGGGCATTGGTTTCACGGCCAGTAAGAAAGTTGGCAACGCCGTGGCGCGCAATCGCGCGAAACGCCGTTTACGGGCCGCCGTGGCGGCAGTGATGCCAAGGCACGCTGCGGGCGGCCATGACTATGTGCTGATCGGACGCAAGGCGACCCTGCAACGGCCCTACGCGGATCTGCTGGACGATTTGATGCGGGCGCTGCGGCGCACCGATAGCCTGGCGCGAAATTGCACGGAACAGCCGGCATCATGACTAACCTGGCAACCCTATTGCTGCGCGGCGCGATCCACGCCTATCGCCTTTTCCTGGCACCCCTATTGCCCGGCCAGTGCCGCTATCTACCCAGCTGTTCCCATTACGGCCTGGAAGCATTGCATCTGCATGGACCCATTCACGGTAGCTGGCTGACCCTGGGGCGGCTGATGCGGTGTCACCCTTGGGGCGGCCACGGCCATGACCCCGTGCCACAGAGCCATCCGCACCATCCGGTCCGCCCCGTGGCTGACGATACGCTGGCGACCCGTCGGCCAGCATACAAAATCGATAAAGCGACCCCATATGTCTGATCAACGTAATCTTATCATCGCGATCGCCTTATCCTTGGCGATCCTGCTGGGCTTTCAATACTTCTGGGAGGCACCCCGGCAACAGCAACAGCAACAACGCGCTGAAATTCAGGCCAGCCAAGGCACGGACGGATCAATGATCCCCGCCGCGCCGGACGCCCCGGGGGCAGCGCGATCGGGCACCGCCGAAACCATGCCGGGTGCGACAGCGAACTATGCGATGCCGGGGGCGGCGAGCGCAGTCGCCAGCCGCGCTGCCGCGTTGAAACAATCGAAGCGCGTGGCCGTTAACGGCACCCGGCTGGGCGGCTCCATTGCCTTAAAGGGCGCCCGCATCGATGACCTGACCCTGTTGGACTACAAAGCCACGATCGACGCCGACAGCCCCGCTGTCACCCTGCTGTCGCCCCATGGCGCGGCGAACCCTTATTTCAGCCAGTTCGGCTGGGTTCCAGTCGGCGAGTTAAAGGTACCCGACGGCGATTCGGTTTGGCTGGCCGACCGCTCATACCTGATACCCTCACGGCCGCTGACCTTGAGTTGGGAAAACGGCCAAGGCGTACGCTTCATCCAGGTCATTGAAATCGACGACGCTTTTATGCTGACCGTGACCCAAAGAGTTGAAAATAATTCCCGCCAAACTATTTCAGTTCATCCCTTTGGCCGCATTTCCCGCACAAATACACCGCAAACCCTGGGTTTTTATATTCTGCATGAAGGTCCGCTGGCGGTTTTCAACGACACCTTGAAGGAGGTCGACTACGACGACCTGCAGGAGGGCCCCCCCGATATGACCAAAAGCGTGGGCGGTTGGATCGGCATCACGGACAAATATTGGCTGACGGCCCTGATCCCCGACCAAAAGGAACCGTTCGCGGGCACCTTCCGTTACAGCCTGATTAACAAGCGAGACACTTATCAGGCCGATTTCCTAACCCTGGCGCCGCAGGTCATACCGCCGGGGGCGACGGCGCGAACAGTCAGCCACGTCTTTGCCGGCGCCAAGGAAGTTCACCTGTTGGACAAATACGAAACACAATTGGGCATCGCGCGGTTTGATTTGGCGGTGGATTTCGGCTGGTTCTATTTCCTGACCAAGCCGCTGTTCTTCGTACTGGATTATTTCTTCAAGATGTTGGGAAATTTCGGCTTGGCGATCCTGTTGCTGACCGTCTGTGTCAAGGCGATATTCTTCCCCCTGGCCAACAAGTCCTACAAGGCCATGAGCAAGATGAAGGGCCTGCAGCCGGAAATGACCAAGTTGCGGGAGCGCTTCGGCGACGACCGAACCAAGATGAACCAGGAAATGATGGCCCTTTACAAGCGGGAAAAGGTAAACCCGGCGGCGGGTTGTTTGCCGGTGGTGATCCAGATTCCGGTGTTTTTCGCCTTGTATAAGGTCATGTTCGTGACCATCGAAATGCGCCACCAACCGTTCTTTGGCTGGATCCACGATCTCTCGGCCCCTGATCCCATGTACATCTTCACTTTGTTCGACACCATTCCCTGGGAATTGCCGAGGTTCCTGATGATCGGAATTTGGCCGATCTTCATGGGCGCCTCCATGTATATGCAGCAATTGCTGAATCCACAGCCGGCGGATCCGATACAGGCGAAGATCTTCCTGTTCATGCCGTTGTTCTTCACCTTCCTATTGGGCAGTTTCCCCGCCGGTCTGGTGATCTATTGGACCTGGAACAATATTCTCTCGATCACCCAGCAATGGATCATCATGAAACGGATGGGCGTGCCGATTAAGAGCAAGTGAATGAACCGGAAAACGGCCGGCGAAGACGTTAGCGCGAAGACCGCGGCCGCCGTCGAGAGAGGCCGGCTGCTATTCACCCAGGAATGCGAATTCGTCATGGGCGTGCGCACGGAAGCGGATTTGCCGCGGCCGGAATTGCCCGAATTGGCTTTTGCAGGCCGTTCCAACGTAGGCAAATCCAGTCTGTTGAACGCGCTGACCAACCGGCGCACCCTGGCCCGCACCTCGAACACGCCTGGACGCACCCGCGAGGTCAATTTCTTCCGCCTTGGCGGGGAACTGATGCTGGTCGATCTGCCAGGCTACGGCTATGCCAGGGCCGGCAAGGACGAGATCGCGCGTTGGAACAAACTGATCGAGGACTATTTACGGGGCCGGGTCAATTTGCGCCGGGTCTGCCTGTTGATCGATGCCCGGCGGGGCATCGGGGCGCCCGACCGAAAGGTGATGGAGCTGTTGGACAAAGCAGCGGTGGTCTATCAGGTGGTGCTGACCAAGTTGGACAAGGAGAAACCCGGCGCCTTGGCCAAGATACGGCAAGCAGCGGCGGAGGAAATCAGCCGCCATGGCGCCGCCTATCCGGAAATTCTAGCTACATCCGCCGCCAAGCGGTTCGGCCTGGAAGAGGCCCGCGCCTCTTTTGCCGCGCTGACGGAAAGCGCGCTGGCGGACGAAGGCCGGGTGGGTTATAAGCCGGCGCCATGACCGATACGCAACAAGAAGAACAATTGCACACCGCCCGAACCCTGTCCGAGGCGCTGCCATATATGCGCCGCTTCGCGGGCCAGACCTTCGTCATCAAGTACGGCGGCCATGCCATGGGCAATGCCGAACTGGCGGATGATTTCGCGCGCGACGTGGTCCTGATGAAGCAGGTCGGCATCAATCCGGTGGTGGTGCACGGCGGCGGCCCGCAAATCGGCGCCATGCTGGACCGCCTGAAAATCAAAAGTTCGTTCATCGACGGCCTCCGCGTTACCGATGCCGCGACCGTGGAAATTGTCGAGATGGTGCTGTCCGGTTCGATCAACAAGGCGGTGGTTACCGCCATCAACGGTGCCGGCGGCATGGCGGTTGGCCTGTCGGGCAAGGATGGCCGCCTGATCGAGGCGCGCAAATTACAGCGCACCACGCGGGATCCGGATTCCAACATTGAAAAAGTGTTGGACCTGGGCTTTGTGGGAGAACCGGAGCGTATCAATCCGGGCCTGCTGCAGACATTTGCGCAGTCCAATCTGATCCCGGTGATCGCCCCCATTGGCGTCGGCGCCGGGGGGGAAACCTACAACATCAACGCCGATACGGTCGCCGGCAAGATCGCCGCCACCCTGCAAGCCGCCAAACTGGTAATACTGACGGACATCGAAGGGGTGCTGGATGGGAACGGTGAATTGATCTCGAAAATGACCCCTGACCAAGCCGAAAATTTAAGGCGCGAGGGCGTCATCAAGGGCGGCATGATCCCAAAGCTGGAAACCTGCCTGAGCGCCGTGCGGCAAGGCGTCGGCGCCGCGCATATTCTGGATGGCCGGCTGCCCCACGTGCTGTTGTTGGAAGCCTTCACCGCTGCCGGCGTCGGCACCATGATCGAGGACGGCGAATAGGACCGGGAGCGGGCCGGTCCAGAGTCCATTGAAGCGTGCCTATCTGGTCAATGCACACACCCACTACATAGTCGGTCGTGAAGTATTCTCAACGTATTGATTGGATGTGATATTTGTAGATTGAGGCGCTGGTTTATTTGCAAGAAACTGGCGCGTATGGCGTGACAACCTTGCAAATTGCGTTTCGCTTTCAGGCGTGATTCACTGGTCCCGGTTGGGATTGGAGGACGCCATGAAGCCAAGGGAACGCGAGACCAGCGGCCAGCACGACTTGTTCCGCTCGCGCCTGGATCAGATCCTCGACATG
>JAKZRK010000355.1:0-6155 GCA_047518225.1 Alphaproteobacteria bacterium
TCTACAATGCCCAGTGGATCGTCGAAAAGAACGGCTACCTGAGCCCCGCTCAAGCTCGTCAGGCGTGGCACGCCGCGATCTCAATCAGGCCCGCCGCGTGAGACAAACTTGTGTCCAAGGAACCGGGTGCGCTACAAAATGACCCACGGAAACAGGACAGCTGTTGTTGCCGTTGGCGGAAATTCCTTGATTATAGATGAATTTCACCAGGCGATTCCTGATCAGTACGAGGCGGCGGTAAATACCGTCAAACGCATCGTGGATATGATGGAGTCAGGTTGGAATAATGTTCTAACACACGGCAGCGGGCCGCAAGTCGGTTACATATTGCGATGATCGGAACTCGCCATAGAGGAAGTTGCCCCTGTGCCGATGGACTATGCCGACGCCGATATACAAGGGGCTGTCGGCTATATGTTTCAACGTGCATTTCACAATGAATTCGTAAAGCGCGGCTTAGACAGAAATGCTATTGCCATCGTCAGCCAGGTTTTGGTCGATCAGAAAGATCCCGCGTTTGCGAACCCGACGAAGCCGATTGGACCGCAATTGGATGAAGCAACGGCCAAGGCGCGCGGGGAAAAGCTCCATTGGATCGTGAAGGATGACGCGGGACGCGGATGGCGGCGCGTCGTGCCGTCGCCGAAACCCCGGAAGATACTTGAACTGGAGCAAATTAAACTTCTGGCCAAAAGCGGATTTGTCGTCATCGCCTGTGGCGGCGGCGGCATTCCGGTGATTGAAAACGAAAAAAGATACATTGTTGGCGTGGAAGCGGTCATCGATAAGGATCTGGCTTCCAGCCTACTTGCGACGGATCTGAAAGCAGACGTTTTCATCATTACAACCAACGTGGACCGCGTTGCGATCAACTATGGCGCGCCAAACGAAAATTGGTTGAATTCCCTGGAACTGAACCGTGCGCGCGAACTTTATGAAGCGGATCACTTCGATCCGGGCAGTATGGGACCGAAAGTCCTCGCCATGATCAATTATCTCGAAAGCGGTGGCAAAAAGGGTATTATCACAAATCCCAACAACCTGACAAAAGCGCTTGGCGACAAATCGGGCACGAAATTTTACCGCGGGACATACTGAAATAATCACGTAAATTAGAGCGCTTCCGGCCCGCGCCGGTTATTCTTCCGTCCCGTTCGCCTTCCGCGCCTGGCGCAATGCGCTCTCCCAGGCCGCTTCGGTCGCGATTTCCCGCGTCCAAGGCCGCATCACCGAGGCAGCCTGCGCATCGCGTAGGAAGCGCTCGAGCGGGAACTGCTTGAGCAAGGCGCGCCCGCCACAGACCCGGATGGCTTCCTGCGCCACCTCGACGACGGTGCGCTGAACCATGACATGCGCGGCCCGTGCCCTTTGGCGGATTTCGTGGTTGGGCGTCAGTTTGGCTTCGGAAACGGATCTGAGATAGAGCGCCCGCGCCGCTTCCACCTTGAACAACATATCGGCGATGCTGTTGCCCATCACCGGCCCAACCGAGCTTTTCGATGGCGCGCCCTTTGCCCCGCCGGTCAGGTAGTCGAGCGTGTAGGAATAGGCAGCCTGCATGATGCCGAGGAAGGTTGCCGAAAACAGCAGGGGCCCATGCGCAGAGTTGAGATAGAGCCCGCCAAAGACCCCTGGCGGCAGGATCTCGCCGTCGTCGGGAACAAAAACGTCCTTCAGCACCATATCCCGGCTGACCGTCGCCCGCATCCCGATCGGGTCCCAATCGCCCGAAAAGGTCACGCCTTCCGCTTCCCGCGGGACCTTGAGGTAGAGCGTCCGCTCGATGAAGGCGCCATCGACGTTGAGGATGGCCGGTGTCGCGAAATAATCGGCAGCTCCCGAGAGCGAGACAAAGAATTTTCGGCCATTGAGCCGATACCCGCCATCGACCTTATCAGCAATCGTGCCGAACCGGCGGCCGCCGACGGTGAAGACTTTATCCGTCTCGCCTTCTTCAACCGGCTCGCTGTGCGGCTGTCCGTAATAGACATTTTCCTCGACAACCTCGCGGAAATGCCGTGCCCGCAATTCCGTATGCCGGGCGCGTTTCCCCTCGCTCATTTCGTGGGCGTCGGCCATCTCGCCCATCATCAGCATGGTCAGGCAATGCATGTTGTAGGACAGTGCCGTCGACGCGTTTCCTTGTGCGAGCTGCTCGGAGACAAGGCAGTAAGTCTCGAGATCGGCGCCCAGCCCGCCATATTCTTCGGGCACGCACAGAGCCAGGAATCCGGCGTCGCGCAGATCGTCGTAATCCTCGAAGGGAAACCGCGCGGCGCGGTCATATTCGGCGGCGCGCGGCTCGAAACAGTCCATCGCGAGTTCCCGCGCCTTGTCGATCAATGCTTGTTGGCGCGGTGTCGGCTGCATGTCCATTTGGATATCTCCCTACTCGGCCGCCTGTTCACGCACCATCGCGTCCCGGTCGTAATGCCTTGTCTCCTATGTCAAAAAGCGGCGGACCTGGCCAATGGTCCCGGCTAGGGCAGTTCCGGTCTATTTTACCCGCACCTCGTGTTTGGTGGGCGTGCCGAAGCGGCGTCGGAATATTCCATAATCGGCGGTTTAATGCTGAATTGCCGCCGCCGTGCGCCAGCGGCGAAACAGCGCCAAGAAATTGCAATAAGCTAAAATACGGCCCAACTCCTGCTGCCGCCGGTGCTTAGCGGCGTCGATCGCCGGTTGAAACTGGTAAATCGCGTTGCACATCGTCAACCTCCATCCTCTGCCTTAACTGACTTGCACCTGTGATCTCATCGCTGAGGGCCCTGGTTTCCCCCCGACGGCATTGTCTCTCGAAGATGCTAACGAATTGCGCGGGACAAAGCCACATACAGGCCAAGACCTAAACGGCCTTCGCGGCATTTGGGGAAATTTTCTCGGTGAAAACGGCGGCTCGAAATCCGCCCTATCATGATCGTCCAACTGGGAATAATTGATAACGTGCCGGCGTCTCATAATGACCGGCCGGCATGCCATTCGACCCTATGGAAAAGGTCCATGGAACGGGGGCAGACGCCTATTTCATGCTGATTTTCGCGCTGGTTTGGCGCAACGCCAGAGCCTGCATCTTCTTGCGCAAAATCGCCAGTAAACCTGAAACCCGGCCACCGCTGCTGCGGATTACGGAGGTGAATTCCGAACGTTGGACCATAGCCAGGGATACGCCCTCGACCATGATATCGACCACCCGCCAATCTTCATTGTGCCGCTTCAGACTCCAGGCCAGCTTGATTATCGGTCCGTCGTGGGGATCGATCCTGCTATGCACGATGGCGCCATCCGCGCCGATCGCGCGCTGGCCGGTAACCCGCAAACCAAAACGGCTGTAATTGCCCAGGCGGCGGCCATAGGAGGCGACCAGATAGTCCTCGAACAATTGCACGAATTCTTCTCTTTCGGCCTGGTTGGCGCGAAGCCAATAGCGGCCCAGGACAAACTGGCTGATGGCGGCCAGGTCGAAGCTGCGTCGCAATAACCGGCGAAAGGCATGGGCGCGGCTGGTTTGGTTGAGATCCTCGTCGCGCAACACCGCAAACGCATTGGAGGCAAGGGCCCGCGTGAAATTCTCGGGATCCAGCTCCGCCGCCCGTGCCGGCAGGGCAAATGCCGTGACGGTGATCGCCATACCAAGGCAAAAACACGCGAGACGCCGTGTGATTTGTTTACCCATGTCAAAACCCCCCTATTTGTTGCGCGGTGGCAAATGGCGTTCGCGGCCCTCACCGTCGTTTGCCTAAAAACCTCTCGAGCAAAACAGGGTCAATTTGTGGTCACAATTTGACGAAGCGGCACCAGCATATTGACGTTATTCGGGCCTTATTTGACCTGGTTCCACCCCTTTTGCTCTCCATTACTACATGAGTTGGAAACCAGGTTTGCATTGTGACCAAGATCACAAATTGCGCATTTTTAATTGATTAAAAGGCGCGGATGAACGTCGAAGGCCGCCTAATGGTGCGAAGTGATGCAAAAACGTCAACACCCGCCCGGCCCGCTTACAGGGCTAAGGTCTCCGTCACGGAACCGCTCTCGGCTTGGATAGTGCCGCACGGCGACCAACCCACGCAATCTAGAAGGCGCAACATTCCAGCCAATTCGTCCCAGAGCATTTCCGGTCTCAAGACGCGCCGACACCTTCGATCAGGCCGCGAAGGTATGCAGAGGCGGCGGCGGCGCAGGTTGGGCCGTCGGGTTCATAGCGGAACGGTTCGGCGGCGATCCAGCCCTGATAATCATGGCGCTTCAGGGCTGCGATGATAGGCGCGAACTGGTCGCTTCCCTGGCCCGCCGCGCGGCGGTCGCGGTCGTTCACCTGAATGTGGGCCATCATCCCCGCCGGCAGCCAACGGTCGATCAGTTCTTCAATTGCGTTGTCGCCACCGGTGCGGGCGGCGGCGCAATCCACCATGGTGCGGACATATCTGCTGTCCACTGCCTCGACGATCTCCACCGCTTCGGCGACCGTATTCACGAAATTCGCCATGGGCGCGGCCAGGGCCTCGATACAATAGATGACGCCGCCCGCTTCGGCATCCGGCGCGATGGCCGCAAAGGCCTCCACCGCACGGGCGCGGGCCGCCGCGGCGCCCGCCTCGTCCTCGGGCAGGCGGCGTTGCGCGGGCGAGCCATGTACCAGAACATCGCCGCCAAGTTCGGCGCAGATTTCGATATTGGCCCGCATGACATCGACGCTGCGCCGCCAGACAGCCATATCATCGCTGGTAATGGACAGCCCCTTGGGCGTCAGCAGCAGCCAGTGCAGGCCGGAAATGGCGATGCCGGCGCCTTCCGCGGCCCCCCGCACTTTCGCCATTTGCGCCGTGGTCATCTGGCGGGGATCGTCCACCACCGTGAACGGCGCCAACTCGATGCCGTCATAGCCCAGATCCGACGCCAGCGCGCATTGTCGGGCGAACGGCATCTGCCCCAATACTTCATTGCATAAAGATAGTTTCATGACGCCCACCACGTTCGCAAGTTTGACGCTGACCGCATCCGCCGCGTACCCTAACTAACCATGGGGCTACTTATAAAGAAAATTCCCGGCAAAGGCCGTGGAAGTGAATAAGACCTATTTCAAGCTGTTCGGCGATATTCATAACCATAACGCCATGGGCTATGGCGTCGGCTCGTTGGAGCGCAGCATTGACGTGGCCCAGGGCCATCTGGATTTTTTCGCCTTCACCGGCCATTCCAGTTGGCACGACATGAAGGCAATGGAAAGCGGCCGGGAGACGCATTGGCTAAACGGTTTCGAGGTTCTGCGCGACGGCTGGCCTAAAGTCCAGGACCTGATCGCAGCCGCGAACCGGGACGGGGAATTCGCCGCCTATCTGGGCTTTGAATGGCATTCCAGCCGCTTTGGCGATCAATGCGTGGTGTTTCCCGATGATCGAGGACGGCCTGCGCCAGGCGCTGTTGATCTCCGACGGCGACCTGGAGATTTTCTATGGCCGCCCCATCGCCATGGGCTTCCTGGTCATGACGGCGGCCCTGGTCGTCTGGATCACCTGGAAACACCTCCGCGCCCAAGCCCGGCGATAAAGCAGACATTATCCGCTTCCCAGTCCGCGCCGGTTCATGGCCCCCTGCAAAGCCGCCCTGCGGATGCCGCGATAGAGGCGCTTTCGAAGACGGAAACGGAACAAAAACCGGCTAACCCCAAGGGCCAGTTAGCCAAATCGGTGGATAAGCAATTGAAAACATTAACCCCAAATATGGTGGTGGTGGGCCGATCAAGATAGAGGTGGGCACTGGGTCGTTGTAGTGGCCTTGCGCAAAGTTCATGTGAGCAGATAACCCATGTCGGAGTTCTTTCCAAATCACGGTCGGGCTAGGTTCATCTCCGGACAAAACGAACTAGTCAAGCGCCATTGAAAGAACTGTGACATCCGTTCAACTTCTAACTGGTTACAGGTACTGTAATCACTTCAGCCTTTAGGGGAGACTGGATGTTCCTTGCAATATTCAACAAATTCCAAGGCCTTTGCTACATCCATACCAGTGCTTCCAAGCGTGCCTATCCGGTTGTCACCCATACCCACTACATCTAGGGTGCTCCCAATCCCCCGAGTAAAGCTCGGCCTAGGTCGGGCGGCGATATCTCCGGCGATGTCGAGCGCCTCCTGAACCGGAACGGATCTCCCGATTCA